>CAMCJI010000015.1 GCA_945874805.1 Asaia bogorensis
GCCGGGAGCGGGTTTCGGCGCGGGGCCGGGGCCGGTGACGCTGCATCTGCCCGGGTTGCCGGCGGTGGGGCCGCTGGTGTGTTACGAGGCGATTTTCCCGGGCCAGGTGGCGGCCGGAGATCGGCCGGCGTGGCTGGTCAACGTCACCAACGATGCCTGGTTCGGCAATTCCTCGGGGCCGCGGCAGCATCTGGCGGCGGCGCGGCTGCGGGCGGTGGAGGAGGGGCTGCCGCTGGCCCGGGCTGCGAATACCGGCATCTCCGCCCTGTTCGACGGCTTTGGCCGCGAGCAGGGGCTACTCGGGATGCGAGAAACCGGCCTGGTTGTGGCAACCTTGCCCGGTGCCCTCGGGCCGACGCTGTTTGCCCGGTTTGGCCTGTTCATCCCGGCGGTGCTGGCGCTAGGCTGTCTGATTGGTGGGTGGCTGGGGCGTCGGCCTCGCCCCATGATTGTGGGCAGCAGGTAAATCTGTATCTAATTTTGAACTCAATGTCATTTTCCTTAGAAATTCTTGACGCCTGATGGTTGTGCGGTTAATGATCTTGCAACCAGATGACGCCACGCCTAAGGCTGCGGCGGATGACTCGATCTGAAGGATGATTGTTGATGGCCTCCGAACTGTCGGATACCCCCGTCGAGCGGACCGACAAGGAATCGCGGCCCAGCCCGATCGATGTGCATGTCGGCTCGCGCATCCGCCTGCGCCGCACACTGATGGGCCTCTCGCAGGAGCGGCTGGGCGAGGCGCTCGGCCTGACCTTCCAGCAGGTGCAGAAGTATGAGCGCGGGGTGAACCGCGTCGGTGCATCGCGGCTGTTCGACCTCTCCCGCATCCTCGATGTGCCGATCAGCTTCTTCTTTGATGACCTGCCGGAGCCGCTGGGCGAGGCCGGCGGCGCTGCCGCGCCGCGCCGGGCCTGGGGGTTTGCCGATGCGCAGGAGGGCTTCGGCGCGCCGGCCGCAGCCCCGGTGGATGACGCGCTGCACCGGCGGGAGACGCTGGAACTGGTGCGCGCCTATTACCGCATCACCGATCCGGCCGTGCGCAAGCGGGTGTTCGAGCTGATCAAGTCGCTGGCGCCCGATACCGCCGAGTAGTCAGCCGCGCAGCTGCGGATTGTCGAAAACCGGGTGGCGCAGCCGGTGCAGGGCGGCGGCGAGCGCCCGCTCCAGATCGCGCTTTTCGGCTTCGCCCAGGGCGGCGGCCACCTCCTCCTCCCGGCCGCGGCCGGTCAGCAGCAGTGCCGGCACCCGGCCGGGGCGTTCGAGCAGGCGCACGCCCAGCCAGGCGGGGGAGAGAGCCTGCTCCTGCCGCCGGCCCTGTGGGTCTGTGCGGATGATGCGCAGGCTGTCGGGGGTGAGGATCAGCAGTTCGGTGGCGCGCGCCGCGCGGGTGTTCAGGCGGAACAGCCAGGCGGCGAGCAGCAGCTCGACGCCGGTGAAGCCGGCGACGGGCCAGGCGCCGATCAGGAAGAATCCGAGGGCGGAGAGGCCGCAGGCGAGGCAGATCGCCACCAGCAGCAGGCGCAGCCCGGCCGGCGTCAGGCTGCGATGCGGGGTGATCACCGCCTCGAACAGCCGGGTCTCGGTCTCCATCGCTTGCCAGCCTCCGCCTTGCCGACGGAACATGTCGTATGCCCCCAGCCCCCCGCAAGACTCCCCGCCCGACTCCGCGCATGACCCTGGCCGGCGTGGAGGGGTTCATCCGCGCGCTCGCCGCAGCCCACCCGGATGCGCGGACGGAGCTTGCCTATACCGATGCCTACACGCTGCTGGTCGCCGTCGTGCTGTCCGCACAGGCGACCGACGTTTCGGTGAACAAGGCGACGGCGGGGCTGTTTGCCGCGGCTGCGACGCCGGCGGCGATGCTGGCACTGGGTGAGGCGGGGGTGGGCGCGCATATCCGCAGCATCGGGCTGTGGCAGGGCAAGGCGAAGAACGTTGTCGCCCTCTCGCGCATGCTGATCGAGTTGCATGGGGGGGAGGTGCCGGCGGAGCGTGCGGCGCTGGAGGCGCTGCCGGGGGTGGGGCGCAAGACGGCGAACGTGGTGCTGAACGTCGCCTTTGGCCAGCCGACGATGGCGGTGGACACGCATGTATTCCGGCTGGGCAACCGCACCGGGCTCGCACCGGGCAAGGATGTGCGGGCGGTGGAGGCGGGGCTGGTCAAGCGCATCCCCGCGGCCCTGCTGCGCGATGCACATAACTGGCTGATCCTGCACGGCCGCTACCTGTGCAAGGCGCGCCGGCCGGAATGCTGGCGCTGCCCCGCGATCGCGTGGTGCCGCATGCCGGACAAGCCGGCGGCGCCGGGCTGACCGGGGCCGGTTTGCCGGGGGGCGGGGGCGTCTGTAGTGTGGCCCCGGCTGGTTCGGGGGTTCGATGACGGTTGCTGCCACGCTGTCGCTTTATGTCGCACGGGTGTTCTGTCTGCACGTGCTCGGCATGCTGGCGGCGCTGATGGGGCTGTCGGTGTTGTTCGATTTCATCGAGCTGTTGCGCCGGTCGGCCACCCGCATCGAGGCGACGTTCGGGCTGGTTGCCTCCATCGCCGCCCTGCGGCTGCCATGGATCGGCATGCAAATCCTGCCGTTTGCGGTGCTGCTGGGGGGCATCATGGCGTTCTGGCGGCTCACCCGCTCGTCGGAGCTGGTGGTGGCGCGGGCCGCGGGGGTTTCGGCCTGGCAGTTCCTCGCCGCGCCGGCGCTGTGCGCGGTGCTGCTGGGGGTGCTGGCGACGACCGTTATCTCGCCGCTGTCGGCGGCGATGCGGGCGCGGGCGGAGGTGCTGGACAGCACGTATATCAAGGCCGGCGGCGGGCCGCTTGCTCTGAATGGCGGGCATCTGTGGCTGCGCCAGTCTGACGCGGGGATCGACCCCAAGGGGGTGGCGATGCTGCACGCCACCGGGGTGAAGGTGCAGAACGGCGAACTGCGCGCCAACGCCATCAGCATCTTCCGCCTCGACTCGGGCGACCGGCTGCTGGAACGCATCGAGGCCGGGCGCTCGCGACTGGAGGACGGCTACTGGCTGCTGGAAGGCGCGCGCGCGGTGCAGCCCGGCCGGCTGCCGGACGCGCCGGTGACGCGGCAGTTCCCTACCAACATGACCGTGACCCGCGTGCAGGAGAGCTTCTCCCCGCCGGATACGCTGAGTTTCTGGTCGCTGCCGGGGTTCATCGAGCTGCTGGAGCGGTCGGGGTTTTCGGCGGTGCGCCACCGGCTGCATTTCCAGTCGCTGCTGGCGCTGCCGCTGCTGGCGGGCACGATGGCGCTGCTGGCGGCGTGTTTTTCGATGCGCTCGGCGCGGCGCGGCGGGGTGGCGCAGATGATCGGCAGCGGGGTGGCGGCCGGCTTCGCGCTGTTCGTCGTCTCCAAGATCGCTGAGGAATTCGGCCAGTCCGGCACGCTGCCGCCGCCGTTGGCGGCCTGGGCGCCGGCGGCGGCGGGGCTGATGCTGGCTGTCGCGCTGCTGCTGCATCTGGAGGACGGGTGATGGCCTTCGCCAAGCTGCGGCTGCTGGCCGGACTGGCCTGCGTGGTGCTCACCGGCAGCGCCCAAACCCAGACGCTGCCGGTGGGCGGCACGCAATCCGCGCTGAGCGGCGGCGCCACCCTGCCGGGGATGGACCCGGCCTCGGCGAACGCGCCGGCCACGGCCGGGGTGCCGGCGGCCGCCAGCGCCCAGCCAGTGGCCGGGCCGCGGCAGGCGAGTGCCGCGATCGAGCGGGACCGGCCGGCCTATTATCAGGCCGATCAGGTGGAATACGATCAGGGGCGCGGCATCGTCACGCTGATCGGGCATGTGGAGTTCTGGCAGAACGACCGGCTGCTGCTGGCCGAGCGCGTGACCTACGACCGCGCCCGCGACGTGGCGGTGGCCACCGGCCGCGTGGTGCTGATGGAGCCCGACGGGCAGACCGTGTTCACCGATGAGGCCGAGCTGTCCGGCGGGATGAAGGACGGCGTGCTGACCGGGCTGCGCGCCCTGCTGGCCGAGGGCGGGCGGCTGGTGGCCAACGGGGCGCGGCGCACGGATGGGCGGGTGAACGAACTCTCCCGCGTGGTCTACTCCACCTGCCTGCTCTGTGCGGATGCGCCGGAGCGGGCGCCGCTGTGGCAGATCCGGGCGCGCGAGGCGATCCAGGACAAGGACAACAAGCGCGTTGAATACCACGACGCGGTGGTGGATTTCTTTGGCGTGCCGGTGTTCTACACCCCCTACCTCACCCATCCCGACCCGACGGAGAAGCGCGCCTCCGGCCTGCTGCCGCCGGTGCTGGGCTATACGAAGCATCTCGGCGCGTTCTACGGCCAGCCGTATTTCTGGGCGATCGACGGCCAGTCCGACGCGACGCTCACCCCGATCGTCGCCACCCGCAACGGGCCAGCGCTGGATGCGCAGTACCGCCGGCGGTTCAACAACGGCGCGCTGACGATCGACGGCTCGATCGCCAATTCGTCGAGCGAATTGGGCGGGCATCTGTTCGCCCGTGGGCAGTTCGCCATCGACGAGACGTGGCGGTGGGGCTTCGACGTCAACCGCGCCAGCAGTGCGACGTATATGCGCAACTTCCGGGTGCAGGGCTGGTCGGAGATCCTGACGAGCCGGCTGTATGTGGAGGGCTTCGGCCAGGGGTCGTACGCGCGCGTTGATGCGCGCAGCTATCAGGGGCTGTCGAACACGATCAGCACCTCGCGGCTGCCCACCGTGCTGCCGCGGGCGGAATACAGCCTCGCCGGGCCGCAGGACGTGCTGGGCGGGCGGACGAGCGTGGATGTGGACGCCTTCAACGTGGTGCGCGACGAGGGCACCAGCACGCGGCGCGCGCGCGTTGGCCTGCAATGGGACCGCCCGGCGGTGGGCTGGTTCGGCGAGGTGTGGAAAGCCTCCGCCCGGGTCGACGCTGCGGGCTATTCGGCCAACAAGTTCAACTATCAGCCGAACTACGGCCAGGCCGGAACCGTTGACTCGTCGCAGGCCATGCCGACGGTGGCGGTGGAGCTGCGCTGGCCGCTGATGCGCGATGCCGGGGACTGGGGCAGCCAGGTGATCGAGCCGATCGTGCAGGTGATCGCCGCCCCGCGCAGCAGCACCTATCGCCGCACGCTGATCCCCAACGAGGACTCGCTGGGCGCTGAGTTCACCGACTCGAACCTGTTCGCGCTGAACCGCAACCTTGGCTCGGACCGGCTGGAGGGCGGCTTGCGCGCCAATGTGGCGATCCGCGGCCGGTGGTATCTCAAGGGCGGGACGGTGCTGGACGCCCAGGTCGGCCAGGGCTTCCGCACCCGCCGCGACGACAGCTTCGCCGCCGGCTCGGGGCTGGAGCGGACGGCCAGCGACATCGTCAGCCATCTCAGCATCACGCCGAACCGGCATTTCGACCTCACCAGCCGCCAGCGGTTCAGCAGCCGCACCGGGCAACTGCGCTTTGCCGACGCGCTGGCCTCGGCCGGGGACGACCGGCTGCGGGTGACCGGCGGGTATCTGTATTCGTTCACCAATCCCTATGCGTTCTACAACACCGCCGCCTCCGCCACGATCCTGACCCGGCCGCGCAGCGAGGTGACGACCGGGTTCAGCGCCAGCGAGGGCCCCTGGCGCCTGCGCGGCTATGCCCGGCGCGATGTGGAGACCGGCAAGATGGTTCTGCTCGGCGCCGGCCTCGCTTATGAGGACGAATGCTTCATCTTCGACGTGGCCGCCTATCGGCGCTACACCACCGTTGGGAATGACAGGGGGGCCAGCACCATCCTGTTCCAGGTGACTCTGAAGACTGTGGGTCATCTGGGGTTCCATGCGCTATAAGTCCGCCTTGTCCGCTCCCTTTCACCTGGATCACCGCGTCGCCATGACCGCTGCCCGCCTGTTGCTGCTGCTCGCCCTGGTCTCTCCCTTGTCCGCCCCCGGCGTGGCGCTTGCCCAGCCCGGCCCGGCACCGGCCGTGCTGAAGCCGGGCCGGCTGCCGGCCGGGGAGGGCTCCGCCATCGTCGCCATCGTCAATGGGGACGTGATCACCCGCGGCGATGTGGAGGCGCGGGGGCGGCTGCTCGCGCTGTCCGCCGGGCTGGGCAACCAGCCGGATGCGATCGCGCGGCTGCGCTCGCAGGTGGTGCGCCAGCTCATCGATGAGCGGCTGCGCCTGCAGGAGATGCAGCGCCGGCAGATCGTGGTGCAGGACAAGCAGATCGCCGCCGCGATCGCCGATATCGAGACCCGCAACAGCATGGCGCCAGGCACCCTGCGCCGGCGGCTGGCCGCGGACGGCGTGGACATCCGCACCATGATCGACCAGTTCCGCGTGCAGATCGGCTGGACGTCCGTGGTGCGCGAGCGCCTGGCCGCGACCGCCGAGATCACCAACGAGCAGGTCAGCGAACAGGCGCAGATGCTGATGGCGGCCAAGGGCCAGCCGGAGTTCCGGGTGGGCGAGATCTTCCTGCCCGCCACCACCCCTGCCCAGCAGACCGAAGCCGAGCGCGCGGCGGAGACGATCGTCGGCCAGCTGCGCAGCGGCGCGCCCTTCCCCGTCGTCGCCGCGCAGTTCAGCCAGAGCCGCACGGCGCTGGAGGGCGGGGACCTCGGCTGGGTGCAGTCCAACCAGCTCGACCCCGAACAGCTGCGCGTGCTGAGCGCGATGCCGGTGGGGGCGATCAGCAATGCGCTGCGCGTGCCCGGCGGCATCTCCATCGTGACCCTGCGCGGCCGGCGCGAGGTTGGCAACGAGATGGCGCTGATGGCGCAGGTGCGGCAGGTGTTCTTCCCCTTCGAGACGACGCTCGACCCCGCCAACCCCACGCCGCAGCAGCGCCGCGCGCTGGAGGAGGCCCGGGGCCTTGCTGCCTCGGCCAAGACCTGTGCGGCGATGGAGGAGGCGGCAACCCGGCTGAACCCCGGCCGGACGCAGGATAATGCCGAGATCCGGGTGGACGGCCTCGCCGCGCCGGTGCTGCGCCAGCTCATCTCCACCCAGCCGCTCGGCAAGACCAGCCAGCCGATCGTGGCCGATGACGGCGTGGCGATCATGATGGTGTGCGACCGGCAGATGCGCAATGTTGGCATTCCGAGCAACCGCGAACTGGGCAATCAGATGATGGGCGAACGGATCGAGCTGATCTCGCGCCAGCTGCTGCGCGAGCTGCATCGGCGCGGGACCATCGAACTGCGGTCTTGAGCGGCCAACTCCCCACGCTGCGCGACGTCATCCGGCGCCACCAGCTGGATGCGCGCCGCAAGCTGGGGCAGCACTTCCTGCTCGACGGCAACGTCACAGCCCGCATCGCCCGCGCCGCCGGGGACCTCGGCGGCCGGCATGTGGTCGAGGTCGGGCCCGGCCCGGGCGGGCTGACCCGCGCCCTGCTGGACACGCCGGCCGCCGACGTCACCGCCATCGAGCTCGACCCCCGTGCGGCCACCGCCGGGCGCGAGCTGGCCGAAGCCTTCCCGGGCCGGCTGCGGCTGATCGAGGGCGACGCACTGGGCATGGACCTCGCGGCCCTGGTGCCCGCACCGCGGCAGATTGTCGCCAACCTGCCCTACAATGTCGGCAGCCCGCTGCTCGTCAGCTGGCTCCGCCAGGCGGCGCTTTGGGAGCGGCTGACCCTGATGTTCCAGCAGGAAGTCGCCGAACGGATCTGCGCTGCCCCGGATACCGAAGACTACGGCCGCCTCTCCGTGCTCGCGCAATACTGCTGCCGCTGCAACGTGGTGCTGCGCCTGCCGCCCGAAGCCTTCACCCCGCCGCCGAAAGTCTGGTCCGCGGTGATCGTGCTGCAACCCCACGCCGAGCAACCCGCGCCAGACCTGCTGACGGCGATGGAGCGCGTTACCGCCGCGGCTTTCGGCCAGCGCCGGAAAATGCTGCGGCAAAGCCTCAAGCCCCTCGGCGGCGAAACCCTGCTCGACCGCGCAGGCATCGTCGCGACACGCCGCGCGGAGACTCTGAGCGTGGCGGAGTTCGCGGTGCTGGCGGCGTTGGTGGGGTAGGGAAGGAAATCTTCTTTTTGTGAACTTGCGACGGCGAAGGCGCCGCGCAGGAAAGAAGCAAAAAAACTTTTCGTTGGAGGCGGCTGCGGCAGCGGAGTTGGTTTCTGGCGCGGGCGGATTTTATGGCTTCGCCGGTTTTTGACGCGTCTATCCGGTTTTGCGGCGAAGCCATGACCAGACGTTTTTTGCTTCTTTTTTTGAAAAAAGAAGATTCTTCCTGCCACTTGGCTTTCTTCGGGCCTGCAGGCGGCCGGGTCTACCCCGGATAAGGCCCCAACTCCCGGGCAAACCGCGCGACTGCCGCCAGCCCGAAGTCGTTCGGCGCCAGCCCCGGACCGCGGTCATGCACCACCAGCCCCGCCCGCGCCGCCACCAGGCGCTTGCCGTAGCAGATCAGGTGATCGACCGACTGCATCACGAACGCGATCGCCGGCAGGATCGTGCGGTAGACCCGCTCCGCCTCCGCCTCGTCGCCCGCCATCATCGCCGCGTAGATCCGCACCTGCGCCTCGAAGCAATCCAGCGCCGGCACCAGGCCCGCGCAGCCTGCGCGCAGATTGTCCGGCAGTTCCAGCCCTCCGCGGCCGTTCAGAACCGAGAGCTTGCCGCCCGTCTCGGCGACGATGCGCGCGATCAGCGTCGCCGGCCCCTCGCCCTTCAGCACGGTGAAATTCGCGTGGTTGCGCGCCAGCGTCGCGATGCCCCCCGGCGTCAGGCCATAGCCGATCAGTTCCGGCGCGTTCTGGATGCCGGCCGGGATCGCCGCCCGCTCGATCACGGCACCGAAAAACCGGATCAGTGCGGCCTCGGTAATGCCGGGGAGGCGCGGCGGTTGCAGCACCACCCATTGCGCGCCGCAGGCCGCGGCCTGCGCCACTCCGGCGGACTGCTCCTCCGGGGTTGCCCCGAAGATCGTCACCGCCAGGGGGATACGCCCCGCCAGGTCCTCGGCGGCCCATTCGACCACCTGCGCCCGCTCCGCCGGCGAGAGCTTGGCCACTTCGGTCGCCAGCCCCAGAACCGCCATGCCGTGCCCGCCGCCGGCGACGACGATCTCCGTCTGCCGGCGCATGGCCTCGCGGTCGAGCCGCCCCGCCGCGTCGAAAAACGCATAGAGGATAGGCCAGATGCCGCGGACTGCATGTTTCATCGTAAAATCTTGAACGGGCTGACGCATTGCGGCAAGCCCTGCTAGACTTGCCCCGCATGATGACCGACCTGCCCAATGTTCTGACCATCTCGCGCATCGCGGTCATCCCGCTGATGATGCTGTTGGCTGCCTTCCGCACGCCCTGGGCCGATTTCGGCGCCTGCATCGTATTCGGCATTGCCGGCATCACCGATTATTTCGACGGCAAGCTGGCCCGCGAGCGCCAGCAGATCTCCGACCTTGGCCGCATGCTCGATCCCATTGCCGACAAGCTGCTGGTCGCTGCCGCCCTGATGCTGCTGGTTGGCACCGAGCGGCTGAGCCCGGCGGGGCTGTATCCGGCCATCGTCATCATGCTGCGCGAAATCCTGGTCAGCGGGCTGCGCGAGTATCTCGCCGGCATCCGCGTCGGCCTGCCGGTGACCAAGCTGGCGAAATGGAAAACCGGCGTGCAGATGGGCGCGCTCGGCGCATTGCTGGCTGGTGAGGGTTCGGCGGCCATCCTCGGCATGCCCTGGCTGCCAGTCGGCGTCATCGGCGAAGCGATGCTTTGGGCGGCAGCCGCGCTGACCCTGGTCACCGGCTGGGACTACCTGACCACCGGCCTGCGCCACGCCTCCGCCCCCTCGCGCAATTAGGGGCAGGCGGCGGGCTTCTCCCCTTGCACAGAAGACGTTCCGCCTTGCCTTCTACGCCCCCAAGGAGGGACCAGCCCATGAAGCTTCTCGGCCTGACCGGCTGGTCCGGCAGCGGCAAGACCGTGCTGCTCACCGCGATGATCCCGCTGTTGACCGCGCGTGGCCTGCGCGTCTCGACCGTCAAGCACGCCCATCACGGCTTCGACCTCGACCAGCCCGGCAAGGACAGCTGGCGCCATCGCCAGGCCGGCGCCACCGAGGTGCTGATCGGCTCGGCCCGCCGCTGGGCGCTGCTGCATGAACTGGACGGCCCGGAGCCGAGCCTGCCCGAGTTGCTCGCGCGTCTTTCCCCGGTCGATCTCGTGCTCGTCGAGGGCTTCAAGGCCAATCCGCACCCGAAGATCGAGGTCTTCCGCCCCGCTCTCGGCCGCGAACCGCTGCATCCCGGCCGGGCGGACATCGTTGCGGTGGCCGCTGACGCGGCGCTGCCCGGCTGTGCTCAGCCAGTTCTGCCGCTGAACGATCCGACCGCCGTGGTGGCCTGGGCGCTGCAATTCCTGGGATTCGATGCCGCGGTGCAGCATGCACCTTGAGTGCGGCGGGGTCCGGGGGCACATTAGGTTCACTCTCTGCCGTCAAGGATACAAGCGATGATGCGCCGCCTCGCCACAATCGGCCTCGTGCTGCTGCTGCCGGCTTGCAACAGTTATGTCGGCAATCCGGTGGATGGCGCCGGCAGCTTCCTGAAGAACACCGTGTCGCTCTCTGCCGGCCCGAACCGGCCGCAGGGGGACATGCCCAACATGCAGCGCGTCACCGGCCGGCCGATGGATATCGAGCCTCTGCTGCCCGAATCCGGCAATGTCTGGCCCGGCCCCCTGCCGGCAGCGAAAACCCTCGCCGACCTGCAGCGCGAAGCCGGCGCCCCGCTCGGCGGTGTCGAGGCGGACCCCCGCACCCCCTTGCCCCGCAGCGGCAGCAGCAGCAGCATTCCTATGGCACCCGCGCCGATCGCGCCGCTGCCGCGCGCCACCACCCCGGCGCCGCAGCCGCTCACCCCGCCCCGCCCCGGCGCCGGCGTGCTGCAAACCCCCGCCGGCCCGGCGATGACGACGATGAACCAGAACGGCACGCAAACCTTCACCCTGCCCAGCGGCGTCACCGGCATGGTGATCAACAACGGCAACGGCACCGCCACCCTGATGGGCTCGGACGGCTCGACGCTGATCGCCCCGATGTCGCGCTGATGCTGCGCCTGCTCTACTTCGCCTGGCTGCGCGAACGCCTCGGCGTCGCGGAGGAGGAGGTGGCACTGCCCCCCGGCATCGCCACGGTCGCCGATCTGATCGCCTGGCAGCGCAGCCGCGGCGCGACCCACGCCGCCGCCTTCGCCCCCGGCAACACCGTCCGCTGCGCGATCAACCAGGATTTCGCAGGCCCCGACGGCCCGGTGCGCGCGGGCGACGAGGTTGCGTTCTTCCCCCCCGTCACCGGCGGCTGAGATGCCCCTCGTCCGCGTTCAGGCCGAACCGATCGATATCGGCGCCGCCTATGCCGAGCTGCTGGCCGGCCGCACCGACATCGGCGGCCTGGGCGCCTTCGTCGGCACCGTGCGCGACAGCGCGAAGGGCCGCCCGATCACGGCGATGACGCTGGAGCACTATCCGGGCATGACCGAACGCGCGATGGCCGCCATCGGTGCCGAGGCGGAGGCCCGCTGGAACCTGATGGGCAGCCTGCTGATCCACCGTGTCGGCCCGATGCGGCCGGGTGAGACCATCGTGCTGGTGCTGGCCGCCAGCGCTCACCGGCAGGAGGCACTCGACGCCAGCGCCTTCCTGATCGACTGGCTGAAGACCCGCGCGCCGTTCTGGAAGAAGGAATCCTTCACCGACGGCAGCGAAGCCTGGGTCGATGCCCGTGAATCGGACGACGCCGCGGCGGCGCGCTGGGGCGCAGTTTAACCGATCGTTAAGAGTTTGGTGCTCCCCTGCGCACACCATAGCGGGGGGCCGCCCAGCCGATGTCCGATCACGCCGCCACGCTCCAGTCCGGGCTGAGCCAGCATCGTGCTGGCCGGCTGGATGCGGCGGCCGCGTGCTACCTCGCGGTACTGGCAGCCGCGCCCGATCATCCGCTGGCTCTGCATTTCCTCGGCCTGCTGCGGCTGGCCAGCGGGCAGGCCGCCGAGGCGATGAGCCTGCTGGATCGCGCCGTGGCCCTGCGCCCGCCGGATTCGCGCCTGCGCCGCGCACTGGCCGATGCCTGTGCGGCCGGCGGCGACCTGCCGCGCGCCGAGCAGGAATACGCCGCGAGCCTCGCCATCCAGCGCGACCCGCAGGTGCTGGCCGCCTATGCCCTGCTGCTGCTGCGCCAGGGCCGCGGCCCCCTCGCTTTGGCCGCCGCCCGCGACGCGGTGGCCCTCGCCCCTGATCTGGCGGAGGCGCAACTCGCCCTCGGCAGCGCCCTGCGCGCGACGGGGCGGCTCAGCGAAGCGATCGACGTGCTGGCGGCCCATGTCGCGGCCAGCCCCGCCTCGGCGCGTGGCTGGCTCGCTTTGGGCAACGCGCAATCGGACCTCGATGAGGCGGAGGCGGCCGGGGCCTGTCTGCGGGCGGCCATCGCGGCCGATCCCGCACTGATGGAGGCCCATGCCGGCCTCGCCACCCATCTGGCCGAAACGGGGCGGCTCGACGCGGCCTGCGCCAGTGCGGAGACGGCGGTGCGCCTCCAGCCGGACAGCGCCGTTGCCCACTGGGCGCGTGCCTGGCCGCGCCTGCTGGCCGGGGACCTGCCCGGCGGATTTGCCGATTTCGAATGGCGCAAACGCCATGAGAGCTTCGTGGCCGACTTTCCGCCTTTGCCCGGCCAGCCCTGGCGCGGCGAGAAGCTGGCCGGGCGGCGCCTGCTGGTGCGTGCCGAGCAGGGGTTTGGCGACACCATCCAGTTTGCCCGCTTCCTCCCCGCCCTGGCCGCGGAGGGGGAGGTGGTGCTGGCCTGCGCCCCGGCGCTGGCGCCGCTGTTCGCGGGCTGGCCGCTGCGGGTGGTGGCTAGGTCCGCGGCCCCGCCCTGCGACCTGTGGGCAGACCTGATGAGCCTGCCGCATCTGTTGGGCACGACGGTGGAGACGATCCCGCTGGCCGATGGCTACCTGCACGCCGATCCCGAGCGGGTGGCCCGCTGGCGGGCGCGGGTGCCCGGGGAGGGGCTGCGGGTCGGGCTGGCCTGGGCCGGCAACGCCCGCCATGGCAACGACCGCCGCCGCTCCATGCCCGCTGGGCTGCTGGTGCCGCTCCTTCGGCTCGACGTGGTGCCGGTGAGCCTGCAGGTCGCCGCGGCGGTGTCGGGCGTGGCCGACCATTCGGCGGGCCTCACCGACTTCGCGGAGACGGCGGCGCTGATCGCCACCTGCGATGTGGTGGTCAGCGTCGATACCGCGGTCGCCCATCTGGCTGGCGCGCTGGGCAAGCCGGTTCTGCTCATGCTGCCGCACGCGCCGGACTGGCGCTGGATGACCGAGCGGGGCTGCTCGCCCTGGTATGCCGGCGCGCGCCTGTTCCGGCAGGCGCGGCCGGGGGACTGGCCGGGCGTGGTCGCAGCGGTGGCCGCCGCCTTGCGCGCCTATCCGAAGCGATACCCCGCCCAGGTGCCGACGGCGGCGGCCAGCCCGGTGAGCGTGGCGCCCCAGATCATGTCGGCTGCCGTCACTGCGACGGACCAGCCCTTGAGCGTGGCGAGGTTGGTCAGGTCGTAGGTGCCGTAGGCGAACAGGCCGAGCAGCGCGCCGAGGACGAAGGCGCGGCCCCAGTTGCCTGTTTCCAGATTCGGAACGATTGCAAAGAATACGGCCCCTGCCACATAAAGCACGTAGAACACGCCGGCGGCGCTGAGATTGGGCTTGTCGAGCAGCAGGCCCTCAAGGCGCGGGCGGTAGAAGCTGTTGACCATCGTGCTCAGCCATACGGCGTCGATGGCGAGGAAGGCGACGGCGGTGGCGGCGTAGGCGATGAGGATGGAGCGCATGTGTTCTGGCCAGACGTGATGTGAGGACTGCTACATTGGGGCGTTCCGGCCCGCGCCAACAACCCCTCGCCCTTTCGGCGGCCGCGGTGATCGTCGGCGCCGTGCTGCTGGTCTGGCCGGCGCTGCTGAACGGCTACCCGATTGTGTTCAGCGACACCCATGCCTTCCTGGTGCAGGGCGGCGAGCCGCGGATGGTGTGGGACAAGCCCTTCGTCTATGGGCCGTTCCTGCGCCTGCTGCATGGCGGGGCCACGCTGTGGCTGCCACTGGTGGCCCAAGGGCTGCTGATCTCGCATCTGCTGTGGCTGACGCGCGAGGCGTTCCACACGCCGACGCCGCTGTTCCACGTGAGTCTCTGCGCCATCCTGGCGGTGGCAAGCCCGCTGCCGTGGTTCACCGCCCTGCTGATGCCGGACATCTTCGCCAGTGTGGTGGTGCTGTCGCTGTTTCTGCTGGGCTTCGGTGACCGGCTGGACCGGTCGGGCCGCATCTGGGCCGGGCTGCTGGCCACGCTGGCGATCGCGGTGCATCTGTCCCATCTCGTCATCGCCGCCTGCTGCATCGCGGTGATCGCGCTGCTGCGCTTCAGCCATGTGCGCTTCGCCATCTTGCCGCTGATGGCGGCGCTGGGGCTGCTGATCGCCAGCAATGTCATCGGCTATGGCCGCTTCGCCGTCTCGCCGTTCGGCTCGGTGTTCATGCTGGCCCGGCTGTCGGCGGATGGGCCGGTGGAGGCGGTGCTGCGGCGGGAATGCCCGCGGCCGGACTGGCTGATGTGCCGCTGGGCCGGCAATCTGCCAAAGGACAGCGATCTGTTCCTGTGGGAGGGCAAAGGCCCGGTCTGGACCTATCCCGGCGGGCCGCAGGCGATGGCGCGCGAGGCCAGCGCGATTGTCGCCGCCACGGTCCGCAGCGAGCCGCTGGCGGTGGCGCAGGCCGCGGCGGTTAACATGCTGACGCAGCTCGGCATGATCCGCCTGGGCGACACGCTGGCGGCAAGCTGGCTCGAATCCTCGATCACCGGCAGCCTGCGCGCTTATTTCCCGCCGGTTGAAATGGAGCGCTTCCGCGCTGGCCTGCAGTATCAGGACCGGCTTGCCGCCTATGCCGAGGGGTTCAACACCCTCATCCCCGTTGTGCTGCTGACCGGCTTCGCCCTGCTCGCCGTGGGTCTTGCCCGCAGCCTGGGCATTGCCGCCAGCCCCGTGTCGGGCCTCGCGGCGCTGGTATTTGTTGGCCTGCTGGCCAACGCGGCGGCGACTGGCGCCCTGTCCAAGCCGCATCACCGCTACCAGACCCGCATCGTATGGCTGCTGCTCGCCGGGCCGCTGCTGCTGGTGGATACGCGGCGGCGGGAGGGCCGCGAGTAGACGATCACACCAGGATGTAGGTGCCCTTCGCCGTGCCGTCCGTCACCCATAGATGGGTGCGGCCGGCGTCGCCCTTGCCGAGGAACATGTCGGTGCCGCTACCGGTTGCGGTGAAGCCGCGGGCGTTCAGGCCGCCGGCGATGCTGGTGAGCTGCTGGGCGCTGCTGCCGTCGGTGCTCCAGAGCTGGCTGCGGCCTTGGGCGTCGAGGCCGTTGAGTATCTGGCGGTTCGGGCCGGCGGCGGTGAAGTCGCGCGGCTCCAGCCCCTTCGCATAGGGGGCCTTGGTGAGCTGGGTTACGGCGCTGCCGTCGGTGGCGAAGAGCTGGGTTCGCCCGGCCTCGTCGGCGCCGGTGAACAGCACCTTGCTGTCCTGGCGGACGAACTGACGGGGCTGGCTGCCCAGGCCGGTGCCGCTGGTGAGCTGCTTGGCCGAGACGATATCGCCCACCCAAAGCTGGCCGCGCCCGGTGGTGTCGCCGGCGGCGAAGACCTCCTGACCGCTGCGCAGAACCACGCCGCCGGCGCGCGCCGCATCGTCGTTGATGATGCTGCCGGCAGCCGTGGCGGTGCCGATGCTCGCCCCGGTGGAGGGGGCGGAGAGGCTGACGGTGAAGCCCTCATTCGCCTCGGCCACCTTGTCGCCGGTGACCAGGAAGCTGACCTTCTTGGTGGTTTCTCCGGCGGTGAAGCTGACGGTGCCGCCAGGCAGCTTGTTGCCGGCGAAATCGCTGGCGCTGGCAGCACTGGTGCCGCTGCCGGCCAGGCTCCACTTCACGCTGGCGGTGCCGGTGGTGCTGCCGCTGCGGCTGACGGTGAAGCTGAAGCTGGTGGAGCCGCTGTTGCCCTCCGCCAGCGCCAGGGCGGTGCCGGCGATCGACAGGGTGGCGCCGGCGGTATCGTCGTTCAGGATCAGCCCGCCGGCAGCGGCGGTGATGATCGCCGTGTCGGCGGCTGGGGCCGAGAGGGTGACTGTGAAACCCTCCGTGGCCTCCACCAGCGTATCGCCGGCGATATTAACGGTGATCGTCTTGCTGGTCTCGCCTGCCAGGAAGCTGACGCTGCCGGTGGGGAGCACGCCGCCGGTGAAGTCGGACGCACTGGCGGCACTGGTGCCGGAGCCGGTCACCGCCCAGTTGGCCGAGGCGGCGATGGCGGTGTTGCCGCCGCGGGTGACGGTGAAGGTGAAGGCCGTGCTGCTGCTGTTGCCCTCGGACTTCGCGGCAGCGGCGGCGGCGATCATGAGCGTCGCGGGCGCGATGGCGGCCACGGCCAGGCTGTCGATCGCCACGGCGGCGGAGGTGCCGAAGCTGAGCTGTTCGACGCCCTCCAGCTGGTCCGTGCCTTCGCTGCCGGCCACGCGGTAGAGGCCGGTGCCGAGGCGGGTGACCACATAGGCGCTGGCAAGCCCGGCATAGGCGGCGATGTCGGTGCCGAGGCCACCGATCAGCATGTCGTCGCCCAGCCCGCCGGCCAGGATGTCATCCCCCGCGCCGCCGTCCAGCCGGTTGGCCACGGCGTTGCCGGCAATGTGGTCGGCAGCACTGCTGCCGACGGCGTTCTCGATCACCGTGCCGTAGGCGATGGCGACGTTCAGGGTCAGCCCACCGATATCGCTGAAGGCGCCCTCGGCGAGGTCCACCCGCTGCGCCACCGCATAGCCCGAGAGGTCGAGCGTGTCGGTCCCGCCGGCATCGACGATGGCGACAACCGGGGTGCGGTTGGCCGAGAAGTCGAGGGCCGCCACGCCGGCCGTGCTGTTGAAGCCATAAACCGTGTTGGTGGCGCGCACGGTGGTGTTGACGCCGTAGAGCCGCTGGATGCCCAGGATGTCGTGCAGCAGCGGCGTGCTGCCGTAGGAGCCGCCGTGGCTGGCGCCGGTGCTCGACGCCGAGAAATAGGACATGTCGGTGTATTGCCGGCTGTCCTGCATGTAGAGGGCATCGGTGGCATAGGTCGGCGTGCCCTGGCTGGCGTCGTAATCGCCGGGGTGGGACAGGCCGAGCGCGTGGCCGACCTCGTGGATCAGGGTCAGCAGCCCATAGCCGCCGGGCGAGAGCTGGAAGTTCGAGGCCTGGTTCGGATTGATCCAGACATCGCCGCCCACGCCGCTGCCCGGCATGTAGGCCCAGGCTTGGCCGGGGCCGGTGGTGGTGTTGGCAAAAACGATCTGGGCGGTGGTGGCGGCGGATTCGACGAAGCGTACGCCTGAGGCATCCGCCCAGCTTTGCAGCGCGATACGTGCCGCTGCCTGCTGGGCGGCCGTGAAGGCCGAAAAGCCGGCGGCCTCAAGCCCCGTTGTCGGGGCGGTGGTGCGAAAGCCGAAGGTGACACTCACCGCGGTGCCGGGCGTGGCCGCCCAGCTGGTGTTCGACCGGGTTAGGTTCGCGGCGATCTGGCTGTTCGACCAGACCGGCTTGGCGGCGGCATCCGGCGGCAACACCTGGCCGAGCGCCCCGGCCGGCGTGGCGGCACACTCGAACCCGTCCTTGGTCGGACCGCTCGTACAGATCCGACACATGCAGCGCAGCGCAGCAGCCATAAAACCCCCTCAGCCAACCAGATCGGGACAGCACCCAGATGGTTTCCATACCCGACCTGACGGAAGGCTGATAGCCGGGGGGGCAATGAACTCTGCGCGAGATCGTGCCGAATTCAGGCCAGCACGTAGGTGCCCTGCGCCGACCCGTCGGTGATCCAGGTCCGCAGGCGCGCGCTGCTGTCCATGCCCAGGAACAGGTCCCGCCCGTCGGACATCGCGGCGAAGCTGCGCGCGCCCAGGCCGCCGGCGATGCTGGTGAGCTGCTGGAGGCCGGTGCCATCAGTGGACCAGAGCTGGCTGCGGCCCAGCGCGTCCAGCCCGGTGAACACGGTGCGGCCCAGGGTGGAGGGGGTGAAGTCCGCCGGTTGCAGGCCGGCGACGTTGGCCGCCCGGCTGAGCTGGCTCACCGCCAGCCCGTCGGTGGCGAAGAGCTGCGAGCGGCCGGCGCTGTCGGCGGCGGTGAACACCACATTTCCGCCGGCCATCTGCACGAACTGCCGGGGGGCGGCGAGCAGGCTGGTGCCGGAGGTCAGCTGCCTGGCGCTGACGGTATCGCCCACCCATACCTGGGTACGCCCCGCGCTGTCGGCGGCAGCGAACACCTCCCGCCCGGAGGCGAGCACCTGGCCGCCGCGCGCTGCGTCGTCGTTGATGATGCTGCCGGCCAGCGTCGCGGTGCCGAGCAGCACGTTGGCCGAGGGGGCGGAGAGGGTGATGGTGAGGGCCTCGTTCGCCTCGGCCTTGGTATCGGCGGCGAACTGGAAGGAGATGGTCTTGCTGGTCTCCCCGGCATTGAAGGTGACGGTGCCGCTGGGCAGGACATTGCCGGCGAAATCGGCGGCACTCGCGGCGGTGAGGCCCGCGCCAGTCACCCGCCACGCCGCAATTGCGCCAATGGCGGTATTGCCGGTGCGGGTTACGGTGAAGCTGAACGGGTTGGCAGCGCCGGTGCCCTCGACCTTGGCCAGGGCTGCGGCCGAGAGGGAGAGAGTGGCCGGGGCGATGTCGTCGTTGAGGATGCTGCCGGCCGCGGTCGCGCTCAGCACTTCGGTGGCGGCCGAGGTGGGAGCCAGGCTGACGGTGAAGCCCTCATTGGCCTCGATGGCCGTATCGCCGGCCACCAGCACGCTGATGGTCTTGCTGGTCTCCCCGGCGGCGAAGGCGACGGTGCCGGTGGGCAGGGCGTTGCCGGCGAAGTCCGCCGCGTTCGCCGCAGCCGCACCCGCGCCGGCGACCGTCCAGCGGCCGGCGGCGGCGATGGCGGTGTTTCCGCTGCGGGTGACCAGGAAGGTGAAGGCGGTGCTGGCAAAGGCACCCTCGGCCTTCGTCGCGGAAAGGGCTGCGATGGAGAGCGTGGCCGCGGCGATGTCGTCGTTGCGGATCAGCCCGGCGGCCGAATAGGTGCCCAGGGTGGTGTTGGCGCCAGGGGTGGCCAGGGTGACGGTGAAGCCCTCGTCCCGCTCGGCCAGCGTATCCCCGGCCACGCCGATGATGAGGGTTTTGCGGGTCTCGCCGGCGGCGAAGCTGATGGTGCCGCCGGGCATGAGGCCGCCCGCGAAGTCGGACGCTGTCGTCGGGTAGGGGGCGGCGCCGGCGACCTTCCAGGCCGCGGAGGCGGCGACGGCGGTGTTGCCGCCGCGGGTGATGCTGAAGCTGTAGGGGGTCGCGCCGGTATTGCCCTCGGCGACCCAGGCGGCATCGGCGGCGATCGACAGCACCGCCGATGCCACGTCGTCATTGGCGATGCCGGCCGTCGCGCTGGCGGTGGCGAAGGTGACGCCGGCGGAGGGGGTGGTGAGGTTCAGGGCGAAGCTTTCATCGGCCTCCACCGCGGCGTCTCCGGCGATGGCGACGGTCACGCTTTTCACCGTCTCCCCAGCGGCGAAGCTGACGGTGCCGCCGGGGAGTGCGCCGCGCAGGAAGTCCGCTGCACTTGCCGCCGCCGCCCCCGTGCCGCCGACGGACCAGGCGGTGCTGACGGCGCTGGCCGTGTTGCCGCTGCGGGTGATGGTGAAGGTGAGGTTGGTGCTGCCGCTGTTGCCCTCGGCGATGCGCACCGTGGCGGTGCTGACCGAGAGCACGGTGGCCGCTGCCAGACCGTCGATCGCCACCGCCGTGCCGCTGGCGAAGCGCAGCAGCTCCACGCCCTCCAGCCGGTCCACGCCATCCGCGCCGCTGACCTGATAGAGGCCGGTGCCGAGCTTCAGCACGCTGTAGGCCGAGGCGGCGCGCTCGTAATAGACCGTGTCGGTGCCGTCGCCGCCGATCAGCACGTCGTCGCCGAGGCCGCCGACCAGCAGGTCGGCGCCGGCGCCGCCGGTCAGGCGGTTGGCGACGTCATTGCCGATGAGGGTGTCGTTGTTGCTGCCCCCGATGGCGTTCTCGATGATCGTGCCGTAGGCGATCGAGAGATTGGCCGTCAGGCCGCCGATGTCGCTGAAAGTGCCGTCATGCAGGTCCAGGCGCTGGGCGGTTTTGTAGCCGGAGAGGTTGATGGTGTCGTCGCCACCCGCATCGATGATGGTCACCACCGGGGTGGCGTTGGCGGCGAAATTGTAGGCGGGCAGGCTGGCGGTGCTGGCGAAGCCGTAGGTGGTCGCGGTGTTGCGCACGGCGGTGTTGACGCCGTAGAGGCGCTGGATCGCCAGAATATCGTCCAGCAGCGGGGTGGCGGCGTAGGAACTGCCGTGGTTGGCGCCGGTGTTGCTGGCGGAGAAATACGACATGTCGCTGTACTGGCGGCTGTCACGGAAGTATTTCGCGTCGTTCGCGTAGGTCGGCACGCCCTTGCTGGCGTCGTAGTCGCCGGGGTGAGACAGGCCCAGCGCGTGGCCGATCTCATGGATCATCGTCAGCAGCCCGTAGCCGCCAGGGTTGAGCTGGAAGTTCGAGGCCTGGTTCGGGTTGATCCACACATCGCCGCCCACGCCGGCGCCGGGCATGTAGGCCCAGGCCTGGCCGGGGCCGGAGGTGGTGTTGGCAAGCACGATCTGCGCGCTGGTGCTGCTGGATTCGACGAACTTGATGTTCGCGGCATCCGCCCAGGTCTGCAGGGCGATGCGGGCGGCGTATTTCTGCGCCTCATTGAATGCCGAGAAGCCGGCCGCCTCCACCCCGGTGGTCGGGCGGATGTTGAGGAAGCGGTAGGTGACGACCACCGAACTGCCGGCCTTCGTCGTCCAGCTGGTGTTCGACCGGGTGAGGTTCGCTGCGATCTGCGCCGACGACCAATCGGCCTTGGGGGCGCCAACGGCAGCCCCGGCCGCGCCGGGTGCCGAAGCGCCCTGGCCGGAACAGGACAGTCCGGAGGTGTCGATGCCGGACATGCAGTTCGGGCAAGAGCAACGTAGGGGGTTCGCCATGACATTCTCCGCAGCGGCGGCCTGCCGCGGACGTCTCAATAATCAGACTGATGGCCCCATGCAATCAAAAAAGAGATTGGCTACAAATAATTATACAGCACTGATTGCAGTTTTCAAGAACAGATGAAGGAGTATCGCCGCCATTTGAAGTAAAGATGAACACAGTCACGGTTCGCGCTGGCGCAGACGGCGGTTTGGGCAAAAATTAACCTGGCATCAAGCAACAGCGTCGGCCGGATCAGCCGCCGGTCAGCAGCGGCCGGAGCAGGGCGCTGACCGCCGCATCCACGTCGCCACCCGGCGGCAGCAGGCGGGGCGGCGGGAAGAACAGGCGCCCGGCCGGCAGGCGCGGGTCGTTGCGCCACAGCCGGATGGCGAGGGCCGCCCCGCCGGGGTGCAGGCCGGCTTGCAGCAGCACGATCACCCTGTCCGCTTCCAGCAACCGCTCGTCGCCTACGGCGAGCCGCACGGCCGGCAGGCCCGGCGCAAGCCGGCCGAGCAGGCCCAGCGCCGCGCGGCAGATCGCCGCCTCCAGCGCCGCTGCCTCCGCGCCCGGCGGTTCGACCAGGCAGCGCAGGCCGATGCCGCGCGCGTCCGTCCAGATCGGGTCGGGCATCATCGCGTGGGCTCCCCCCGGCAGCAGCAGGGCCAGCAGCGCGCGCCGCTTCATGCCGCCTCGGCCAGCACCAGCCGGCGGACGGCGCGGCGGTTCAGCGGCATGCCGGCGAACATGTCCTTGCGCGCCTCGCTCAGCGTCACGCCGGCGAATTGCGGCAGCAGGCGGCGGCCCGTGCGCTCCCACAGGCGCGCGCCGCGCAGCACCATCCGCCAGTCGAGCGGCGGCACGTAGAGCGCGGTGTCGCGCCGCTCCACCCGGAACAGGCTCGATTCCAGCAGCCGGCCGATCTGGCCGGGGGAATAGGGCTGGCCCTGGCCGAAGGGCGAGTTCTCGACATGCGCCCACATGCCCGAGCGGTTGGGGGCGACGACCAGCAGCCGCCCGTCGTCACGCAGCACGCGCCAGACCTCGCGCATCATCCGCCGCGCGTGTTCGGCCGATTCGAGGGCGTGGACCATCAGCACACGATCGAAGCTCACGTCGGCAAACGGCAGCGCATCCTCGTCGGCGGTGCAGGACAGGCCGGGGCCGCCGGGGGGCCAGGCGGCCAGGCCGATCTGCGCCGGGGTGAGTGCCACGCAGTGCCGCGCCTGATCTCGCCACAGCCGCAGATAGGGGGCGGCGTAGCCCAGGCCAAGCACCGACTGGCCGGCCGTGTGCGGCCAGAACTCCGCCAGCCGCTCACGCAGCAGCAGGGCGGCCACCCCGCCGCGGGGGGTGGCGTAGAACGCCTGCGCCATTTGGGTATCGAGCACCATGGCCCGAATCCTAGCACCAAACAGTCATCACCGGGACGGTTTCGGCGCGCATCGGTTTGGTGCTAGAATCGCTGCATGATCATCGCAAAACCCGTCCCCATCCTGTCCGACAACTATGCTTGGCTGCTGCGCGACGAGGAGAGCGGCTGTACCGCCATCGTCGACCCGGCCGAGGTCGACCCTGTCGTTGCGGCCATCGAGGCCGCCGGCGGCACGCTCGACCTCATCCTTCTGACCCACCATCACGGCGACCATATCGCCGGCACGGACGCGATCCGGGAACGCTACGGCGCGCAGGTGGTCGGCGCAAAGGCGGATGCGCACCGGCTGCCGAAGCTCGACCGGCAGGTGTGGCAGGGCTCGGAGGTCGATCTCGGCGCCAGCACCGCGCGTGTGTTCGAAACGCCGGGGCATACCCGCGGCCACATCTCCTACTACTTCGCCGACGGCGGCGTGCTGCTGCCGGGCGACACGCTGTTCAGCCTCGGCTGCGGCCGCCTGCTGGAGGGTACGCCGGCGGAGATGTTCAACTCGCTGATGAAGTTCGCTGCCCTGCCCGGTGAAACGCTGGTCTGCTGCGGCCACGAATACACCGAGAGCAACGCCCGCTTCGCGCTGTTCACCGACCCCGGCAACCTCGACCTGCACGCCTATGCCGAGCGGGTGCGCGAATTGCGGGCGATGGGCCTGCCAACCCTGCCCAGCCGGCTGGCCGACGAGATGGAGTGCAATCCCTTCCTGCGCGCCGGCGACGTCGCCGTCCTGGCCGACCTGCGGGCGCGGAAAGACGACTTCCGGGGATAGATCGACATGAAACTCTACACGGCGGCGGCGAGCCCCTTCGGCCGCAAGGTTCTGGCATGCGCCATCACCCGCGGCATCGACCGGCAGATCACCGTGATCCCGGCAAGCCCCGCCACGCCGCCGCAGGAGTTGCTGGCCGCCAATCCGCTGTCCAAGATCCCCTGCCTGATCACCTCCGACGGCAAGGCGCTGTTCGACAGCCCGGTGATCTGCGAATTCCTCGACAGCATCGGCGACGGGCTGGCGATGTTCCCCGCGAGCGGCGGCGCGCGCTGGCGGGCGCTGACCCAGCAGGCGCTGGGCGACGGCATCATGGACGCCGCGGTGCTCCGCCGCGGTGAGAGCACCCGCCCGCCGGAAGCCGCGCGCGACGCCAACATGGCCCGCCAGAAGGCCGCCGTGGACCGCAGCCTGGAGGTGCTGGAGCGCGACCTGCCGCACCGCACCGCCGATATCGGCAGCATCACCATCGCCTGCGCGCTGGGCTACCTGGACTACCGCTTCGCCCACGAGCCCTGGCGGACAGCGCATCCCGGCCTCGCCGAGTGGTTCGCCGCGATCTCCGAACTGCCGGGCCTGGCCCGCACCGTCCCCGCCTGATCGACCTGCGCGACATCGCTCAGCCGGCCGCCGCCGTGGTGGCGGCGCTGGAGCTGCGCGCGCATCCGGAGGGGGGCTACTACCGCGAGACGTGGCGCGACAGCCCGGCCGACGGCTCGCGCGGGGCGGGCACCGCCATCCTGTTCCTGCTCTGCGCCGGCGAACGCAGCCACTGGCACCGCGTCGATGCCGCTGAACTATGGATCTGGCAGGCCGGCGCACCGCTGCTGCTGGAGATGCCCGGGCAGACCTTGACGCTCGGGCCTGATCTGGGCGCGGGGCAGGCGCTGCAAAGGGTCGTGCCCGCCGGCATCTGGCAGGCGGCGCGCTCCCTTGGTGCGTGGTCGCTGGTGACCTGCACCGTCAGCCCTGCCTTCATCTTCGCAGGCTTCGAGCTCGCACCGCCGGATTGGGCGCCGTGAGGCTGGTCGTCCCCGCGCGCGAGCATCTGCCGGAGTACGAGGCGGCCCTGCGGCGCGGCTGGTCGCCAGACAATGTGCGCCTTGACCTTGCGATCGCCGAACAACTCGCGGCGATCGCGGCCGATGCGGACGGGTTCCTGGCCGGCCTGGACGACCCCGAGGCGCGCGGTGGCCCGATCCCGCTGCCGGATGGCTCCACCGTGCCGCGCCTGCCCGGCTTTCGCCGTTGGATGTGGCATGATGGCTTCTGCGGCAGCATCGGCTTCCGCTGGCAGCCCGGCAGCGCCGACCTGCCCGCCCATGTGCTCGGCCATATCGGCTATGCCGTCGTGCCCTGGCGCCGGCGCGAGGGCATCGCCACCCGCGCCCTGGCCCTGCTGCTGGACGAGGTCCGCCCGCGCGGCCTGCCGCATGTGGAACTGACCACCGATCCCGGCAACATCGCCTCCCAACGCGTCATCCAGGCCAATGGCGGCGTGCTGGTGGAGCGCTTCCACAAGGCGGCCTATGGCGAGGGCGAAAGCATGCGCTGGCGCATCGCGCTTGTGCCGGAGGAACGCGCTTCATAACTCAATGGCTTGTGGGCTATAGTTGCGAGCCGGCGCGAAGCTGTGCCGGCGCGGAGGCGACATGGCGATAGCAACCCCCACACGGCGGCTGGCCTCGGACGAGGTGCGCGCGGTCATCGCGCGGCGGCTGGCCGAGCTTGGCGCGGTGTTCATGGCCTTGCTCGGCCTGGCGCTGCTGATCGCGCTGGCGACCTATGACCCGCAGGACCCCTCGCTCAACACCGCCACGGCGAATCCCGCGCGCAACTTCCTGGGCCTGCCCGGCGCGGCGGTCGCGGATATCCTGTGGCAGGGCTTCGGCCTCGCCGGCGTGCTGCCGGGCTTCGCGTTGCTTGCCTGGGCCTGGCGTATCGGCAGCCGCGGCCCGGCGGGGTTCGGCCTGCTGTCGCGCCTCGCGCTGCTGCTCGCCTGCCTGCCGGCCGCGGCCGCAGCACTCTCCGCCGCCCCGCATTTCATCGCGCCGCTGCTCAATCTGCCGGTGGGATCTGGCCGGGGCGGCGCGATCGGCCAGTTGATCGCGACAACCGCCCTGCCGGCCGGGCGCGACCTGATCGGCACGACCGGCGGGTTGATCGTTTGGGTCGCGATCGCGATTGTCGCGCTGTTGCTGATTCTCCTGATGCTCGGCCTGTCGATCGGCGAGTACCGCGCCGCCGCCGGCACGCTGCGCGCCGGTGGGGCGAGCATGGGCCAGGCAGCGCAGGTGACCGGGCGGATGGGCGGGCGGCTCGGCGGCTTCGGCCTCGCATTGCTGCGCCGGATCAACGGCAGCCTGCCGAAGCGCAAGACGCCCAACACCAGTGCGCCGGACGAGCCCGCACGCCCCGGCGGCCGCACCGAGCCGACATGGTTCACGCCTCCGTCCCCCGTCCCCCGCCCCGCCGCCGAGCCGGAGGAGGACGACGCGCCGCCGCCGCGGGCGATGCCGCTGGCCATCACCCCCGCCCCGGTCATCACCCGCGAACGCCGCCCACCCGACCGGCCCAGCGACCCGGCGCCGGTCCGCCCGGCCAAGCCGATCCAGCCGGATCTGCCGCTGGAGGCCGGCTGGAAGCTGCCCTCGCTGAAGCTGCTTGCCCGCGCGCCAACCCGCGAGGCGATCGGCGCGCCGGATGAGGCGGCGCTTGCCGCCAACGCGAGGCTGCTGGAATCCGTGCTGGCCGATTACGGGGTGCAGGGCCGTATCGCCACGTGGCAGCCCGGCCCGGTCGTCACCCTGTACGAGCTGGAACCGGCGCCGGGCATCCGCTCCGCCCGGGTGATCGGGCTCGCCGACGACGTGGCGCGCAGCCTGTCCGTCGCCTCCGTGCGCATCGCCACCGTCTCCGGCCGCAACGTCATCGGCATCGAGGTGCCGAACGCCAAGCGCGAGACGGTGTATCTCTCCGAACTGCTCTCCGCCCCGGCCTGGGAGGCGGAGAAGGGCAAGCTCGCCATCGCGCTGGGCAAGAACATCGGCGGCGAGCCGGTGATCGCCGACCTCGCGCGGATGCCGCATCTGCTGGTGGCCGGCACCACCGGCTCGGGCAAGTCGGTCGGCATCAACGCCATGATCATCTCGATCCTCTACCGGCTCAGCCCGGAGCAGTGCCGGCTGATCATGATTGATCCGAAGATGCTGGAACTATCGGTTTACGAGGGCATTCCGCATCTGCTCGCCCCCGTCGTCACCGAACCCGCCAAGGCCGTCGTCGCCCTGAAATGGACGGTGCGGGAGATGGAGCGCCGCTACCGCGCGATGAGCCAGCTCGCGGTGCGCAACATCGGCGGTTACAACGACCGCGTGGCCGAAGCCCGCGCGCGCGGCGAGATCGTGCTGCGCCGGGTGCAGACCGGCTTCGACCCGGAGACCGGCAAGCCGATCTTCGAGGAGCAGCCGCTGGCGCTTGAGCCGCTGCCGTTCATCGTCGTCATCATCGACGAGATGGCCGACCTGATGATGGTCGCCGGCAAGGAGATCGAGATCACCGTCCAGCGGCTCGCCCAGATGGCGCGTGCGGCGGGCATCCATGTGGTGATGGCCACCCAGCGCCCCTCGGTGGATGTGATCACCGGCACCATCAAGGCCAACTTCCCCACCCGCATCAGCTTCCAAGTGATCTCCAAGTTCGACAGCCGGACGATCCTGGGCGAGCAGGGCTCGGAACAGCTGCTGGGCATGGGCGACATGCTCTACATGGTCGGCGGCGGGCGCATCCAGCGCGTGCACGGGCCTTTCGTGTCAGACCGCGAAGTGGAAGACGTCGTCGCCTTCCTGCGCGAACAGGGCGAGCCGGACTACCTCGACGAAGTGACCGACCCGAACGAGGACGGCGGCTCGGCGGCGGCGGCCAGCATCGCCGAGGCGTCGGATATCGAAAAGAGCCTGTTCGACCTAGCGGTGGACGTCGTCACCCGCGAAGGCAAAGCCTCGACCAGCTTCATCCAGCGCCACCTGAAAATCGGCTACAACCGCGCGGCGTCGCTCATCGAACAAATGGAACGCGAAGGCATCGTCGGCCCGGCGAACCATGTGGGCAAACGCGAAGTCCTCACGCGGCGGAGCGAGGAGGAGTAGGAAGGAAGGAAGGCAAAAATCTTCTTTTTTGGAAAAAAGAAGCAAAAAACCTTTTTCCGTTTGGTTGGGGCTTTGGCGGCGGGGTCGGTCTTGTCAGCGACGGGTGTGATGGCTTCACCGACGAGTCGGATGGGCGGTGGAAAACCGGCGAAGCCATAAAATCCGCCCGCCCCAGGAACCAATCCCGCGGCCAATGTCGTCTTCAATGGGAAAAGTTTTTTTGCTTCTTTCCTGCGCGGCGCCTTCGCCGTCGCAAGTTCACAAAAAGAAGGCTTCCTTGCCTGCCCCTTGCCTTCCCAATCTTACGCCAAGCCGAGCATCCGCAGTGCCAGCCCAACCAAGGCGCAGATGCCCAATGTCCGCAGCACGCCGAGTTTCAGCCACAGCAGCGATACCGCTGCCACCGCTGCGAGTGCCATGGCCCAGGGGTCGGCACTTGCCAGGGCGGGAGCATCGAAGGCGAGCCAGCCGAGCCGGACCTCCTCCACCTGGCTGAACAGCACGTGAAGGGCGAACCAGATCGCCAGATTGCCGATCACGCCGACCACGGCCGCGGTGATGGCCGCCATCGCGCCGGAGAGGGCGCGGTTGCCGGCCAGCCGCTCGATCAGCGGGGCGCCGAGGAAGACGAAGACGAAGCACGGCGCGAAGGTCATCCACAGCGTGATCGCGGTTGCGGCGATGCCGCCGGGCAGGCCGGTCAGGCTGCCGGGGGCGCGGAAGCCGGCGAGGAAGCCGACGAATTGCAGCACCAGGATCAGCGGGCCGGGCGTGGTCTCGGCCAGACCGAGGCCTGCCAGCATTTCCGGGGCTGCCAGCCACTGGTAGTGATCGACGGCGGCCTGGGCGACATAGGCGAGCACGGCGTACGCGCCGCCGAAGGTGACGACCGCCATCTTCGAAAAGAACCAGGCGACATCGGCGAACACGCCGCCGCCGGGCAGCAGCAGCGCCAGCGGGATGATCCAGGCGAGGGCCGCCAGCAGCCCGGCGCGGCGCGCACTGCCGGCCAGTTCGCCGACGCGCGCAGGATTGGCGTCCAGCATTGCATCGAGGGCGGCGGCCGGGCCGTCCTTGGCGCGGCCGTGGCTGCCGCCGGCAAAGCGGGCCGGCATCAGCCAGCCGAGCAGCCCGGCACCCAGCACCACGGCGGGGAACGGGATGCCGAAGAAGAACAGCGCCACGAAAGCAGCACCCGCCAGCACCCAGGGCACCGCGCCCTTCAGCGCGCGCTTGCCGATGCGCAGCAGCGCCTCCAGCACCAGCACCAGCACGGCGCATTTCAGCCCGAAGAACAGCGCCTCGACGAAGGGCACCTGGCCGAACATCGCGTAGATCGCCGACAGCACCAGCATCACCAGCGCGCCGGGGATGACGAACAGCAGCCCGGCGGTGAAGCCGCCGATGGGCCCGTGCATGAGCCAGCCGAGATAGGTGGCGAGCTGCTGGGCTTCGGGGCCGGGCAGGACGGTGCAGAAGTTCAGCGCGTGCAGGAACCGCCGGTCCGACACCCAGCGCCGCTCATCGACGATCTCGCGATGCATCAGCGCGATCTGGCCGGCGGGGCCACCGAAGGAGAGGCAGCCGATGCGCAGCCAGACGCGGAACGCCTCGCCGTAGGTCGGCATCTTCGGTGGGGCGTCGCTCATGCCTTCTTCTCCCAGCCCTTCGGCCCCTGCTGCCAGTAGGTGAGGCTGTGGCCCGCGGATTTTGCCGCCTTCCAGCGCTCCCGCGCGGCGGTGACGGCAGCGTCATCGCCGCCGTCGAACAGGTCGAAGACGCGGGTGAAACCATCTAGCGGGGGGTTTTGGCTGTCGAGCAGGAACAGGAACGCGGCGCCATTCGGCGGTGGGCCGGGCCAGGGGGCGGCGGAGAGCAGGATGGGTTGCAGCGCGTCATCGGCGCCACCGGCGGGGGCGTGGGGCAGCCAGTCCGGCTCGGGGGCGAGCCACAAGGCGGTATCGAGAGCGGGAAGGCGCTCAGCCGCGCAGAGGACCGCCGCGCGCTGCCCGGCCGCGAGAGTGCGGCCGAGGAGGGCGGGAAGCGCCTGATCCGCGGCGGTCCGGGTGAGGTGATAAAAGCCGATTTCGGCCATCTGGTTCCCTGGAAGGAGGCAAGGGGCAGGAAGAGTCCTACTTCACTTCAAAGGACGCCACCAACCGGTCCAGCAAGCGCACTCCGAACCCCGTCGCCCCCGCGGCGTGCAGCTCATCGGCCGTCTCGCGTTCGGACATGCCGGCGATGTCCAGGTGCAGCCACGGCGTGTCGCCCGCGAATTCGCGCAGGAAGGCGGCGCCGTGGCAGGCGTCGGGGTGGCCGCGGCCGGCGAGGCAGTGCTTGAGGTCGGCGATGTCGGAGTTGAGGTCGCGGCGGTGCCCGTCGCCGATCGGCATGCGCCAGAGCGGCTCGTCCACGGCGAGGCCGGCGGCCAGCGCGGCGGCGGCGAGGGGGTCGTCGTTGGCGAACATCCCGGCGTGGTGATGGCCGAGGGCGGTGATGATGCTGCCGGTGAGCGTGGCGAGGTCGATCATCGCCCGCGGCTTCTGGCGCTTGGCAGTCCAGGCCAGCGCGTCGGCCAGGACGAGGCGGCCTTCGGCGTCGGTGTCGATCACCTCGACGGTCTTGCCGGAGAAGGTCCGCAGCACGTCCGACGGGCGGTAGCTCCCGGCCCCTGTCGCGTTTTCGGCGATGGCCAGCACGGCGACGGCGGGGATCGGCGAGCGGCGCAAAGCAAGGGCGAGGATCGCCCCGGCTGCGGCCGCCGCGCCGGCCATGTCGCCCTTCATCTCCTCCATGCCGCCGGCGGGTTTGATGCATATGCCGCCGGTGTCGAAGGTGATGCCCTTACCGACGAAGGCCACCGGCTGGCCGGCCTGCGTGCCCTTCCAGCGCAGCACGGCGAGGCAAGGCGGATGCGCCGAGCCCT
>CAMCJI010000016.1 GCA_945874805.1 Asaia bogorensis
CACCCATCACACCAAAACGTCGATCATCGCGGGGCTGGTGAACATCGAAGCGGGGTTCATGCCATTCTGAAAAGCCCGACAGATTGGCCCGGTGCCACGAACTGGTGGTCGAAATAGGCCGCAGACTTTCGCAACAAGTCTAATGAACATCGCCTTTATCCACCAGAATATGCCCGGCCAATTCCGCCACCTGATCCGCCATCTACTGGCCCAGGGCGGCCACCAGATTGTCTGCATCGGCCGGCGCGACGACTTCAACCCGCCCGGCATTGGCCGCGTCACCTACGGCCTGCCAGACAGCCAACTCACCGCGCCCAACCCGTTCCTCATGCCTCTGGAGGCCGCGGTGCGCCACGGCCTGCAGGTCGCCCGCGCCTGTGAGGCGCTGGCCGCCAACGGCTTCCGCCCCGATCTGGTGGTGGCCCATCCCGGCTGGGGCGAATCCCTCTACGTCAAGGAGGTCTTCCGCAGAACGCCGCTGCTCCATTACTGCGAGTTCTTCTACCGCCCGCACGGCGCCGACACGAACTTCGACCCCGCCGACCCCCAGGACCTCGCAACCAACTGCGCCACCCGCACCCGCAACGCCCATCTCCTGCTCGCCCTCGAAGCCGGGGACTGGGGCATGAGTCCGACGCACTGGCAGAAAAACCTCCACCCGGCGGCCTTCCACCCCAGCATCTCCGTTCGTTTCGACGGCGTGGACACCGCGGCGATCCAGCCCGACCCGCAAGCCAGCTTCGACCTGCCGGACGGCCGGCGCCTCGCAGCCGGAGACGAGGTCGTCACCTATGTCGCCCGAGGGCTGGAGCCCTATCGCGGCTTCCCCAGCTTCATGCGCGCGCTGCCGGCCATCCTGCGCGCCCGCCCGGCCGCCCAGGTGGTGATCGTCGGCGGCGATGCGGTGGCCTATGGCAAGCCACCCCCCGGCGGCGGCAGTTGGCGGGCGGCGATGCAGGCGGAGCTCGATCTGGACCCGGCGCGGGTGCATTTCCTCGGCGTGGTGCCGCAGGGCCGGTATCTGCGCCTGCTCCAGGTCTCCGCCGCCCATGTCTACCTCACCGTCCCGTTCGTGCTCTCCTGGTCGATGCTCGAGGCGATGGCCGCCGGCTGCCTCCTCGTCGCCTCAGCCACCCCGCCGGTGCGCGAGGTGATCGAGGATGGCGTCAACGGCCGGCTGGTCGATTTCTTCGACCCCGAGGCGATCGCAGCCGCCGTCATCGCCGCCCTGGCGGACCCCGCAGCCGCGATGCCGCTGCGCGCGGCTGCCCGCTGGACGGCAGTTTCGCGCTATGCGCTGGAACGCTGCCTGCCCGCACAGGCCGCCCTGCTCACCACCCTGGCCCGCGGCGAATTGCCAGCACCCGAGGCCTGATATCGCGGCGGCGAACGGGAGAAAGGCGAGCGTCTTCTTTGCTCCGTCCACGTGAAAACCCAAAGGCAAGCGATAGGCAGGGCCTTCCTTTTCTCAAATAAGAAGACCCTTCCAGCCACTGGCCTTCCCATTTTGGATCGTCAAGCCGAAGAAGCGGCGCGCTTTACCCCGGACGGCGCATGATCAACAGCAGCAACAAGGGCGGGATCACCACGAAGGTCATCAGGTGGTAGTCGTTGGCGTAGGCGATGATCTGCGCCTGGCGCTGGATCATCTGTTCCAGCAGCGCAGCACCATGCGGTGTGGCAGGGTTGAGCAACTGCTCCACCGCATCCCCGTTCTGCAGAATCCGGTTGAAAGGCGTGATGCCGGCGGCCATGTCGCTGTGGCTGATCTGCGTGTTGCGCACCAGCATGAACGAGGTCACGGACACCCCGATCGCCGCCCCAATATTGCGCGACAGGTTCTGCAACGCCGCGGCATCGCTGCGGAACTGCGCCGGCAGGGTGGCGAAGGCGACCACGGTCATCGGGTTGAAGATGAACCCCATCGTGAAGCCCTGGAACACCAGCACGGTGATCATCTCATTGGCCGAAAGATCGGGCGTCCAGGAACTCATCATGTGCATGGAAATGCCCAGCCCGATCAGCCCGAAGGCGATCAGCTTGCGCTGATCCACATAGCGCCCGCCCAACCGGCTGGCGATCACCATGGCGGCCATGGTGCCAAAGCCGCGCGGCGCCATCGTCAGGCCGGCGGTGGAGACGGGATAGCCCGCGAGGTTCTGCAGGAAGGGCGCGATAAGCGCCGAACTCGCCATCAGGATCGTACCGGTGCAGAACATCATGATCGCGGCGGCGACGAAATTGCGGTCCCTGAACATCGCCCGCGGCAGGAACGGCTTCTCGGCGGTGGCCATGTGCACCCCGAACAGCCAGAAGCCCAGGGCCGACAGCACGCATTCGATGATGATCTCATCGCTGCTGAACCAGTCCTCGCCTTGCCCACGGTCGAGCATCAGTTGCAGCATGCCGATGCCCAGGGTGAGGGTGGCAAAGCCGAACCAGTCGAACTTCAGCTCCGGCCGGACCGGAGACTTCGGCATCAGCACCAGGATACCGATGGTCGCGATGATCCCGAACGGCAGGTTCACGTAGAACACCCAGCGCCAGTCCAGCATGTCGGTGAGGTAGCCACCCAAAGTCGGCCCCATGATCGGGCCGACCATGATGCCGATGCCGAACACCGCCATCGCCTGGGCCCGCTGCTCGAACGGATAGATGTCGAGCATGGTGGCCTGGCTCAGCGGCACCAGCGCTGCCCCGCAGATGCCCTGCACGATGCGGAACAGCACCATCTGCTCCAGCGACTGCGCCGCCCCGCAGAGCATCGAGGCTCCGGTAAAGCCGATCAGGCTGTAGACGAACAGGTTCTTCCGCCCGAACCGCTGCGCCAGCCAGCCCACCGGCGCGGTCATGATCGCCGACATGATGACGTAGCTGGTCAGGATCCAGTTCACCTGATCGAGCGTGGTGGACAGGCTGCCCTGCATGTAGGGCAGCGCCACGTTGGCGATGGTGGAATCCAGGATCTGCATCAGCGTCGCCGTCATCGCGCAGGCCGTCAGCAGCCCGCGATGGGCAACCTTCTGCGTCGCGACGCCCGCTGGTTCCGCCGCCGACACCGGCTCAGCGCTTCCAAAGATCCGGCAGATGCCGGACATGGCCAGTGTCGATCTCCACCACCACACTCATGCCGGACCGCAGCTCGGGATCGCCCGGCGCGCGATCGACGCGCACGCGCAGCGGGATGCGTTGCACCACCTTCACCCAGTTGCCCGATGCGTTCTGCGCCGGCAGCACCGAGAACTCGGCGCTGGTGTTCGGCGCGATGCTCTCCACCCGCGCGTTCCACACGCGGCCGGGATAGGTATCAACCGTCAGATGCACCGGATCGCCCGGCTTCACATGCGTCAGCTCGGTCTCCTTCGGGCTCGCCTCCACCCACACCCGCTCAGTGGAAATCAGCCCGAACGCCGGCGTCGCGGCGTTGAGATACATCCCCGGCTGCAACGTCTCGACCATCGTCACGGTGCCGACGAAGGGCGCACGGATGACGGTCTTGTCCAACTGCCGTTGCGCCTCATCCACCTGGGACTGCGCGAGGCGCACCGCCGGCGTCTCAGCCGGGTCCACATCGGCATTGCCGCCCAGCCGGGCCAGCTGCACCCGCGCCTGCTCCGTAAGCCCCATCGCCGCCGCCCGATTGCCGGCCAGGCGGAAGCGGATATCGTCGAAATCGGCCCGGGTCACGCCCCCGCTTTTCACCAGCGCGCCATAGCGCTCGAAGGCCGCCACGTCGCCCTGCACCATCGCCTCGCGCGCCTCGACGTCGCGCAGCATCCGCTGGTAGTCCCGCTTCATCGCCTCCACCCCAAGCACCGCCTGGGCAAGGTTCGCGCGCGCGCCATCCAGCGCGATGCGGAACTTGGTCTGGTCGATGCGGATCAGCACATCCCCCGCCGCCACCCGCCCGCCCTCGCGCACCGCAACTTCGGTGACAGTGCCGCCGATATCGGTGGAAATCGCGATCTTCGCCGCCCGCACATAGGCGTTGTCGATCGAGACATACCGCCCGCCGTGCAGCCAGTACATCAACCCGCCACCGGCCGCGGCGATGATGCCCGCCCCCATCAGCGTGAACCGGATCAGGCCCGTGCGGCTTCTGGCGCGCACCGGCGCGTCATCGGTGGCGGCGCGGGGCGGCGCGCCCAACGTGGCTTGCGACATCTCAGGCGATTTCCTTTTCAGGCAGGCGCAGCCGTTGCTCGGCCACCACATTGGCCTTCATCCGCACCAGCGCCTCGGAGACGACGCGCAAGGCCTCGGCCGGCAATCCGTCAGACACCACGCGCCGCATATCCGTGCGCTCCGCCGCCATCTCGTCCAGCACCGGCCGGGCGGGCGGCAGCAGATGCAGCCGCCACACCCGCCGGTCCGCCGGGTCATCCCGCCGCTCCACCAACCCGCTGCGCTCCAGCCGGTCGATCAGGCGGGCGACGGTGATCGGCTCCACCTCCAGAATTTCCGCCAGTTCCTTCTGCGACAGGCCTGGCTGCCGGTCGAGCCGCAGCAGAATGATCCACTGCGCCCGCGTCAGCCCATGCGCGCGCGCCCGCCTGTCCGCGTCCTGGCGCAGATGCCGGGCAACGTCGTGCAGCAGGAAAAGGACATCTGGCTGATCGGTCACACGGCAGATGATAAGCAGGCTTACCTTTAGCTTGCCATAACCGCCGTATGCGCCCGGCGCCGGGCAGCCCTGCGGCGCAGCACCCCCAGCGCCAGCAGCGCCACCCCCAGCAGCGCCGTGCCAGGCTCCGGCACGGCATTGGGCTGGCCCGGCAACGTCGTCGGCCCCGGCAGCTCCAGGAACAGGTTGTTCGCCGCCAGCACCGGCCCGATCGCGAGCTGCGCCTCGCTCACCCCGTAGAACGCATTGCCGGTGATCTCCACTGGCGCCCCGGTCGGATTGCGCACCCCCGTCGGATCCCCCGAAATCATGTCGTTGACGAAGAAATTGTCCCGCACCACCAGCCCAGATCCGGCATAAACCGGGCTCTCCGCGCCAAAACTGATGAACGTCCAGTTCTGCGCCAACGGTCCCTTCACGATCAGGTTGCTGGTGACGAACGCGTTGCCCCCGTTCGGCAGATCGATCGAATAGCTTGCGGACTCGTCCGGCCCGTCATCGATCCGGTTGAAGCTGATGATTGTGTTCTCAGCCCGGCTCTTGATCTCGTGCCCGGTATCGACACCATGGAAATAGCTGTTGGTGATGCTGAGAGTATTGATCCGGTTGACGTAGATATTATGCGTCAACCCGGTGCCATTGCCGTTGTTGCTGAACTCCGAGCGATCGATCGTGATCACCCCCGTCGCATTCGGCGCCGCCAGCAGCCCGTTCTCGTTGTCGTGGAACCAGGAATTGCTGATCGCCAGCGTCCCCGCCTCATAGCGGATGCCCGCCCCGTTCGCGTCGTAAACCGCAGCACCCGACAGCTCCAGACGATCCAGCGTCAGATCGGCCCGCACCGTCAGGATCGCCTTGCCGTTCGGCGGCGAGGCCACCGCCCGGAAATGCGCCATGCCCCCCACGCCCTGAATCGTCAGAGCGTGGGAAACCGTGGTGAAGTCATCCGTGTAAAGCCCAGTATCCACCAGGATCGTATCGCCGGCCGCCGAGGCAGCGACCGCCGCGGAAAGACTGGAAAAGGCCTTCCCCGGACCGACCGTGAGGACGCTCATGCGCTATTCCATCAAGTAAAGATCTTGCCAGGCGGCGGCGCCGCGCGGGTGTAGTCGAAGGTGGTGTAGACGCCCCCCTGATACCGCTCGTTGATCGGGTTGCCGCTGACTTTGCCGGCCATCTGCCCCGCGAATACATCCGCGCTGTCCTGCGGCAACCACCCCAGCTTGCCGCGCGCATCCGCACCCCAGTAGGTCCGCGCGTTCGCTGACGCCCCCCAAATCACACAGCTTTCCGTCGCCGGCGCAAGTGTGGCGGCCACGCACAACCGGGTGAGATCGTCATACGACAGCCACGTCGACAGCATCCGCGCATCCACTGGCTCGGGGAACGACGAGCCGATCCGCACGTTCACGTTCTCCACCCCGTGCTTGAACCAGTACATCCGCCCCATCAGCTCGCCGTACGCCTTCGACAGCCCGTAATACGAATCCGGCAAAAACTGGCAGTCCGCATCCAAAGTCTCGTCGCGCTCATGAAACCCGATCGAGTGATTGGACGACGCGAACAGCACCCGCGCCTTCTCCCGCCGCGCCGCCTCGTAGATATGGTACAGCCCGCGCAGATTGGCCCCAAGGATCAACTCGAACGCCTGCTCGTTCGCGATCCCGCCGAAGTGCAGGATCATCCCGCACCCCTCGGCCACTTTGAGGATCGCCATCCCGTCATTCAGATCCGCCCGCGTGAACGAACATCCCTCGGGCACCGGATCGGGAAACGGCACCAGATCCGTCAGCACCAGCCGCCAGCCGAGCGCCGACAGATTGCGCGCCAGCACACGCCCCAACCCACCGGACGCACCCGTCAACAACACAGGCTTCTCAGGAATCTCGGGCATCGTTTCTCTCCACACGGCTTGATCCCGGCACTCTACAGCAGGGTCACCGCCCTTGCATCCGCTCAGGTCTGCGCCCCGCCGTTGACGGCGAGCATCTGTCCGGAAATGAACCCGCCCTCATCCGAACACAGCAGCCCCACCAGCGCCGCCACCTCGGCCGGCAACCCCATCCGTCCCAGCGGCACCTTGTGCTTGGCCGCCTCCGCCGAGGTGTCCTCGTTCTCGTGGCCATCCTTGCGGATCGGGCCGGGGGCCACGCTGTTGCAGGTGATGCCATACGGCCCGAACTCATTGGCGATCGACTTCGCCAGGCCCCAGCCGCCATGCTTGGCCGCCGCAATCGGCGCGTGCTCGGCCGTCCCGCGCATCGCATACATGCCGGCGAAATTGATGATCCGCCCCCACCGCTTCTCCATCATCCCCGGCAGGAACGCGCGCGACAGCCAAAAGCAGGAATTGAGGTTGACGTTGAATACCTGCGCCCATTCCTCATCGCTGATCGTCAACAACGGCTTGTGCGGCCGCAACCCGGCATTGTTCACCAGGATATCGATGGTCCCGAATTGCGCGAGCGCCGCCCCCGCCAGGCGCTTGGCATCCGCCGCATCGCCCACATCGCCCATCAGCACCAGCGCCGGCGCGCCCAACGCCCGCACCTCCGCGGCCACCGCTTCGCAGGCCGCCACGTCGGAGCGGCCATTCAGCACCACCCGAACCCCCGCCTGCGCCAGCTTCAGCGCAATCGCCCGCCCGATATTCTTCCCCGAACCCGAAATGAAAGCCGTCCGCTGCGTCATGATCCCCGCTCCTGCCCTTTGTGTCATCTAGCGTACCGGAGCGCGGCGGCGGTGGCCAGGGAGGCGAGGCAAGAGGCGGGAAGGGAAGTGTCTTCTTTTTGTGAACAAAAAGAAGCAAAAAAACTTCATCCGTTTGGAGCTTGCCGCCTCAGATATGCAGCGCGCGGCCTTCGACAGCCAGTGCGGCTTCCTTCACCGCTTCGTTCAAGGTCGGATGCGCGTGGCACGTGCGAGCGATATCCTCGCTGCTCGCGCCGAATTCCATCGCCAGCGCGATCTCGGCAATCAGCGTCCCGGCGTCGGGGCCGAGAATATGCGCCCCTAGCACCCGGTCGGTGGTGGCGTCCGCGAGGATTTTCACGAGCCCGTCCATGCTCCCCATCGCCCGCGCCCGCCCGTTGGCGGTGAACGGGAACTTGCCTACCTTGTAGGCCGTGCCCGCCGCCTTCAGTTGCTCCTCGGTCGCCCCGACGGAGGCGATTTCCGGGAAGGTGTAAACCACGCCCGGAATCGCCTCATAATTCACATGCCCATGTTGGCCGGCGAGAATCTCGGCCACCGCCACCCCCTCATCCTCCGCCTTATGCGCCAGCATCGGCCCGGCGATCACGTCGCCGATGGCGTAGATGCCCGCAACATTCGTGGCGTAATGCGCGTCGGTGACGATCCGCCCGCGCGGATCCAGCGCCACCCCGATCGCATCCAGCCCAAGCGCCTCCACATGCGGCCGGCGCCCAATGGCCAGCAGCACCACATCGGCGGTGATCGTATCGATCTTCCCGTCCTTCACCGACTCGGTGGTCAGCACCACGCCGGCGTCGGTCTTCTCGGCCTTCGTCACCTTGGTCGAGAGGCGGAACTTCAGCCCCTGCCGCGTCAGAACCCGCTCGAACTGCTTGGCAATCTCTCCGTCATTGCCCGGGATCAGCCGGTCGAGGAACTCCACCACCGTCACCTTCGCGCCAAGCCGATTCCAAACGCTCCCCAGCTCCAGCCCGATCACGCCGCCGCCGATCACCACCAGGTGCCCCGGCACCCGATCCAGCTCCAGCGCGCCGGTGGAGGTGACGATCGTCTTCTCGTCCACCTCGATCCCCGGCAGCGGCGTCGATTCGCTGCCGGTGGCGATGACGATATGCTTCGCCGCATAGGTCTCGCCGGCCACCTCAACCGCCCCCGGCGCGGTGATCCGCCCAGCGCCCCGCAGCCACGTCACCTTGTTCTTCTTGAACAGAAACTCCACGCCCTTGACGTTGGCGCCCACCACCTCAGCCTTGCGCGCCTGCATCTTCGCCAGATCGAGCTTCACACTCTCGATAACGATGCCATGCGCGGCAAAACCATGCCCTGCCTCATGGAAATTCTCGCTCGACTGCAACAGCGCCTTGCTGGGAATGCACCCGACATTCAGGCAAGTGCCCCCCAGCGTCGCCCGCTTCTCCACGCACGCCACCTTCAACCCCAACTGCGCCGCACGGATCGCGCAGACATACCCGCCGGGACCAGCGCCGATCACGATGACGTCGAAGCTTTCGGCCATTCTGGTGCCCTCAGGGGTAGGAAGAATTCACAGACAGGAAGGCAAGCAAGTCTTCTTTTTGTGAACAAAAAGAAGCAAAAAAACTTTAGTCATGGCTCCGCCTAAAAACCGGATAGACGGGGGAAAAGTCGGCGAAGCCATCAAACCCAACTCCGCCAAGCCCGATCCCACCCCCAAAGCCCCAACTCAACGGACAAAAGTTTTTTGCTTCTTTTTTTCAAAAAAGAAGACGCTTTCTGCCACTTGCCTTCTTCTGTCCGCAAGTGGCCGAAGCAAACTCACGTCGCGTCAGAGGTCCAGCAGCAGCCGGCGCGGGTCTTCGAGCGTCTCCTTCACCCGCACCAGGAACGACACGGCTTCCTTGCCGTCGACGATCCGGTGATCGTAGCTCATCGCCAGGTACATCATCGGCCGGATTTCGACCTTGCCGGCGATGGCCATCGGGCGGTCCAGGATTTTGTGCATGCCTAGGATGCCGGACTGCGGCGGGTTCAGGATCGGGGTGGACATCAGGCTGCCGTAGATGCCGCCGTTGGTGATGCTGAAGGTGCCGCCGGTCAGTTCGTCGATCTTGAGCTGGCCGTCGCGGGCGCGGCGGCCAAAGTCGGCGATGCCGCCTTCGATCTGCGCCAGGCTCATCTGGTCGGCGTTGCGCAGCACCGGCACAACGAGCCCGTTCGGGCCGCCGACCGCGATGCCCATATGCACGAAGTTCTTATAGACGACGTCTTCCCCGTCGATCTCGGCGTTGACGGCGGGATAGGCCTTGAGCCCGGCGACGCAGGCACGGACGAAGAAGGACATGAAGCCCAGCCGTACGCCGTTGTGCCGCTTTTCGAACGCGTCCTTGTACTCTGCGCGCAGCGCCATTACCGCGCCCATGTCCACCTCGTTGAAGGTGGTGAGCATGGCGGCGGTGTTCTGCGCCTCCTTCAGCCGGGTGGCGATGGTGCGGCGCAGGCGGGTCATCTTCACCCGCTCCTCCCCGGCACCGGCGGCGCGCGGGGCGGCGGCGGGAGCAGGGGCGGCAGCCACAGGCGCGGCGGGGCGGCTGAGGAAGGCCAGCACGTCGCCCTTGGTGACGCGTGCATCCTTGCCGGTGCCGGCAACCGCGGCGGCGGCAACACCGGCATCGGCGAGTAGCTTGGCGGCGGCGGGCATCGGCGCATGGGCGGCGGGTGCGGGGGCAGGTGCGGCAGCAGCCGGCGCAGCGGCGGGTGCGGGGGCCGGCTTCGCAGTGGCGGCCGCGCCCTCGGTGATCAGGCCGAGGATGGCGCCCACTTCCACTTCGGCGCCCTGCGGGGCGACGATGCTGGCCAGCGTGCCGGCAGCCGGCGCGTTGACCTCCACCGTCACCTTGTCGGTCTCCAGCTCCACCAGCGGCTCATCGGCGGCAACCGCGTCGCCGGCGGCCTTCATCCAGCGGGCGATGGTCGCCGTGGTGACGCTCTCGCCCAGGCTGGGCACCTTGATCTCGGTGGACATGGGATTGTCAGGTCCTTGATATGTCAGTCAATACTCAGGGCGGCGCGCACCAGGGCGGCTTGCTCGGCGGCATGCACCTTGGCAAGTCCGGTGGCCGGGCTGGCGGCTTCGGGGCGGCCGACATAGCTCGGCCGCTTGGCCAGCATCTCCAGCCCGCCGAGCACCTTCTCGATCTTGCGGTCGATGAAGGTCCAGGCGCCGTTGTTCTCCGGCTCTTCCTGGCACCACACCACCTGGGCGTTGGTATAACCCGCGATCGCCTTCGGCAGCGAGATGACGGGGAAGGGATAGAGCTGCTCGATGCGCACGATCGCCACATCCTTGATCCCCAGCGCCCGGCGCTCCGCCAGCAGATCGTAGTAGACCTTGCCGGTGCACAGCACCACGCGCTTGACCTCGGCATCCGGCACCAGCGTGTCGATCTCGCCGATCACCGGCTTGAACCCGCTCCCCGGCCCGAAATCCGCCAACGGCGATACGGCGAGCTTGTGCCGCAGCAGGCTCTTCGGCGTCATCAGCACCAGCGGCTTGCGATAGTTGCGCTTCAGCTGGCGGCGCAGCGCGTGGAAATAGTTGGCCGGCGTGGTCAGGTTGCCCACCGCCATGTTCCGCTCCGCACAGAGTTGCAGATAGCGTTCCAGCCGGGCCGAGGAATGCTCCGGCCCCTGGCCCTCATGCCCATGCGGCAGCAGCATGACGAGACCAGACATCCGCAGCCACTTGCTCTCGCCGCTGGCCAGGAACTGGTCGATGATCACCTGCGCGCCGTTGGCAAAGTCGCCGAACTGCGCCTCCCACAGCACCAGGGTGCGCGGGTCGGCCAGGGTGTAGCCATACTCAAACCCGAGCACGCCCACTTCGGAGAGCAGCGAGTTGTAGATGTCGATCCGCGCCTGATCCGGCCGGATATTGTTCAGCGGCGTGTATTCGTTCTGATTCTGCTGGTCGATCAACACCGCATGGCGCTGGCTGAACGTGCCGCGCTGCACATCCTCGCCGGACAGGCGAACGCGATGGCCCTCCAGCAGCAGCGAGCCGAGCGCCAGAGCCTCGCCCGTCGCCCAATCGATGCCCTCGCCGGTGTCGATCGCCACCCGCTTGGCCTCAAGCTGGCGGACGATCTTCGAATTCACGTCGAAATTCGCCGGCACAGCGCTGATGGCATGGCCGATCCGCCGCAGCGTATCCGCCGGCACCGCCGTCGCACCCTCGGTTGCCTCTTCCGCCTTGTCGGGAACGGACAGGCCCGTCCAATGCCCCTCAAGCCAATCGGCTTTGTTCGGCTTGTACGCCTGTGCGGCCTTGTAGGCATCATCGAGGCTGGCGAAGAAGCGATCAGACATCGCCTTCGCCCCCTCCGCGCTCAGCACGCCCTCGGCGGCCAGGCGATCGGCATACAGCGCGCGGGTCGTCTTCAGCGCGCCGATCGCCTTGTACATCGTCGGCTGCGTGAACGCCGGCTCGTCCGTCTCGTTATGCCCATGCCGGCGATAGCAGACGATATCCAGCACGATGTCGCAGCCAAACTGCTGGCGATACTCCGCCGCCATGATGGCGCACCATACTACCGCCTCGGGGTTGTCGCCGTTCACATGCAGGATCGGCGCCTGGATCGACTTCGCCACGTCCGTGCAATACAGCCCGGAATACGCATGCGCCGGCACTGTCGTGAAGCCGATCTGGTTGTTCACCACCAGATGGATCGTCCCGCCCGTGCGGTAGCCGACGAGCTGGCTCATCGCCAGCGTCTCATAAACCAGGCCCTGCCCGGCAAACGCCGCATCGCCGTGCATCAGAATACCCATGACCGAGCGCCGGCCCTCGGTATCCCCCGCCATATCCTGCCGCGCCCGCACCTTCCCGGCGACGACCGGATCGACCGCCTCCAGATGCGAAGGGTTCGGCTGCAACGACAGATGCACCTTGTGCCCGTCGATCTCCACGTCGGTGGACGTGCCGAGATGGTACTTCACGTCGCCCGAGCCCTGCACGTCATCCGGCTTGAAGCTGGCACCCCCGAATTCGCTGAACAGCGCCGTGTACGGCTTGCGCACCACATTGACGAGCGTATTCAACCGCCCGCGATGCGGCATGCCGATCGCAATCTCCCCCACGCCCCCGCGCGTGGCGGTGCGGATGATGGCGTGCAAAGCCGGAATGGTGGACTCGCCCCCCTCCAGCCCGAATCGCTTGGTGCCCACGAACCGCCGCTGGCAGAAGGATTCCAGCCCCTCCGCCTCGGTCAACTGCTGCAGAATCTCCGTCTTGGTCGCCGCATCGAAGCTGCTGCGCCACGGCGCGCCCTCCACCCGGCGCTGAATCCAGTCCTTCTGGCCGGGGTCCTGGATATGCATGAACTCCACGCCGATCGGCCCGCAATAGGTCTCGCGCAGCACCTGCAAAATCTGCCGGGGCGTGGCGACCTCCAGCCCGAGCACATGGTCGATGAAGATCGGCCGATCCATGTCGGCGGCGGTAAACCCATAGGTCGCCGGGTCCAGCTCGGGATGCGGCTTCGGCGGTTGCAGGCCAAGCGGATCGAGCTGCGCTTCCAGATGCCCACGCACGCGATAGGTCCGCACCATCATCAGCGCCCGCAGGCTGTCTTTCGTCGCGGCCCGGATCTGATCGGCGGTGACGGCCGGCGGCCCGGCCGGTGCCGCAGCAGCCGGCTTCTCCGCCTTCGCTCCTGGCTTCCCCGCCGGCTTGGGCGGCTCCGGCTCGGACACATCGAACAGCCGCGGCGCCCAGGACGCCCCGGTCGCATCCGTCAGCACCGCCCGCGCCTCGTCGTTCAGCGCCGCGAACAGCTCGGCGAAGCTCGCATCCACGCTGCCGGGATTGCCGATCCAGCGCGCATAGAGATCGGCGATGTAGGCGGCATTGCCACCGGTGAAGGCAGTGGCGAGAAGATCGACGCCGGCCATGGATGTTCCCTCGTGCTTCCGCCCGGACGACCCGGGGCGAACGAACCTATGCCACGAAACCGCCTACCGTGGCGTTAGCGCCTTGCATTCCAGCCATCGCGGCGCGGCAGGCTGAGCCGCGTAACGCGCGCGCGGCGGCTCAGCCGCGCAGCGCCGCCAGCATCGTGCTCCCCAGCGCCGCCGGGCTCTCGGAGATATGAATGCCGGCAATCCGCATCGCCTCGAACTTCGCCTGCGCCGTGTCCCGCCCGCCGGAGATCACTGCCCCGGCATGGCCCATCCGCCGGCCCGGAGGCGCCGTGGCACCGGCGATGAAGCCCACCATCGGCTTGCGCACATTGTTCCTCGCCACGAACTCCGAGGCGAGGATCTCGCTCTGCCCGCCGATCTCGCCGATCATGATGATGCATTCGGTCTCGGCATCGGCCAGGAACATCTCCAGCACCTCGATGAAGTCCATCCCCTTCACCGGATCGCCGCCGATCCCCACGCAGGTCGTCTGCCCAAGCCCGGCCGCCGTCGTCTGCGCCACCGCCTCATAGGTCAGCGTGCCAGACCGCGAGACGATGCCCACCTTGCCGCGCCGATGGATATGCCCCGGCATGATGCCGATCTTGCACGCATCCGGCGTGATGATCCCCGGGCAGTTCGCCCCGATCAGCCGCGACTTCGAACCCATCAGCGCCCGCTTCACCCGCACCATGTCCAGCACCGGAATCCCCTCGGTGATGCACACCACCAGCGGGATCTCGGCGTCGATCGCCTCCAGGATCGCGTCGGCTGCAAACGGCGGCGGCACATAGATCGCCGTCGCATTCGCCCCGGTCGCTTCAACGGCCTGCGCCACCGTGTCGAACACCGGCAGGTTGAGATGCACGCTGCCGCCCTTGCCGGGCGTCACGCCCCCCATCACCTGCGTGCCGTAGGCGATCGCCTGCTCGGAATGGAACGTTCCCTGGGCCCCGGTGAAGCCCTGGGTGATGACCTTGGTGTTCCGGTCGACGAGAATGGCCATTATGCGGCTTCCTTCACGGCGCGGACGATCTTTTCGGCGGCATCGGCGAGATTGTCGGCGGAGATGATCTTCAGGCCGGACTTGGCCATGATTTCCTTGCCCAGGGCCACATTCGTGCCCTCCAGGCGAACAACGAGCGGCATGTTCAGCCCCAGCTCATGGGCTGCCGCCACCACCCCCTCGGCGATCACGTCGCAACGCATGATCCCGCCGAAGATGTTGACCAGAATGCCCTCGACGTTCGGATCGGAGAGAATGATCTTGAACGCTGCGGTCACCCGCTCCTTCGTCGCCCCGCCGCCCACATCGAGGAAGTTGGCCGGTGCCGCGCCATACAGCTTGATGATGTCCATCGTCGCCATCGCCAGGCCGGCGCCGTTGACCATGCAGCCGATCGTGCCGTCCAGCGCCACATAATTCAGCGCGTGCTTGGCCGCCTCCAGCTCCTTGGGGTCTTCCTCGGCCTCGTCGCGCAGCTTCTCGATCTCGGGATGGCGATACAGCGCGTTGTCGTCGAAGCTCATCTTCGCATCCAGCGCCACGATCTCGCCCGCGCCGGTCACCACCAGCGGATTGATCTCCACGATCGCGCAATCGAGCTTGATGAACGCCTCATACATGGTCGCCACGAACTTGCCGAAGCTGGCCACCTGCTTGCCGGTCAGCCCCAGCGCATAGCCCAGCTTGCGCGCCTGAAACGGCCAGTTGCCGGCCGCGGGGTCGATGGCCACGCGCAAAATCTTCTCGGGGTGGGTCTCCGCCACCTCCTCGATCTCCATCCCGCCCTCGGTCGAGGCCATGATGGTGACCCGCGCGGTGTCGCGGTCAATCAGCAGCGACAAGTACAGCTCGCGCGCGATGTCGCACCCGGCCTCCACATAAACCCGGCTGACGCGCCGGCCGGCCGGGCCGGTCTGCGTGGTGATCAGCACATTGCCGATCATCGCCTCGGCCGCGGCGGCCACGTCACCAGCGGACTTGACGATACGCACACCGCCCTTGCCGTTCGGATCGCCCTCGAACTTCCCGGCCCCACGCCCACCCGCATGGATCTGGCTCTTCACCACATAAACCGGCCCCGGCAGCTTCGCGGCCGCTGCAGCAGCCTCCTCGGGCGACCAGGCCACATGACCCTCCAGCACGGCAACGCCAAACTGCTTCAGCAGTTCCTTGGCCTGATATTCGTGGATGTTCATGCTCAGACGCCCAGTTTCTTGAAATCTTCGATCAGCGCGCCAACCGCGGCGCAGGACTTTTCGAAGGCCGCCTGTTCGGCAGCGTTCAGCTCAACCTCAACGATCTTCTCAACGCCGTTCTTGCCGATCACCACCGGCACGCCGACGTAGAAGCCGCTCTGCCCATACTCGCCGTTCAGCATCACCGCGCACGGCAGCACCCGCCGCTTGTCGTGCAGATAGGCCTCGGCCATCGCAATCGCGCTCGCCGCCGGCGCATAGAACGCACTGCCGCGCTCCAGCAGCTTGACGATCTCGCCGCCGCCATTGGCGGTGCGCGCACAGATCGCGTCGATCTTCTCCTGCGTCGTCCAGCCCATCTTGATCAGATCGGGAATGGGAATGCCGGCCACCGTGGAATAGCGGGTCAGCGGCACCATGGTGTCGCCATGCCCGCCCAGCACGAAGGCGGTCACATCCTCCACCGAAACATTGAACTCATGGGCCAGGAACAGCCGGAACCGGCTGCTGTCGAGCACGCCGGCCATGCCGACAACCTTGTGCGCGGGCAGGCCCGACTTCTGCTGCAACGCCCACACCATCACATCCAGCGGGTTGGTGATGCAGATCACGAATGCATCCGGCGCATAAGCCTTGATGCCCTCGGCCACCTGCCCCATCACGCTGGCGTTCTTCGTCAGCAGATCGTCGCGGCTCATCCCCGGCATGCGCGGGAACCCGGCGGTGACGATGATCACGTCCGCCCCGGCAATGGCCGCATAATCCGACCCGCCCGACATGTGCGCGTCAAACCCATCGACCGGGCTGGATTGCATGATGTCCAGCGCCTTGCCGGCGGCAACCCCGCCGAAGACGTCGAACATCACGACATCCCCCAGCTCCTTCAACCCGATCATATGGGCGAGCGTGCCGCCAATGTTGCCGGCGCCGATGAGGGCGATCTTGTTGCGTGCCATGCGGGGTGGGTCCTTCACGTGCGGATGCAAAAACATGCCCGCCGCGCGCGCCAATGCCCGCAGGCGCGTTCTCCGACTAGGCGCGCTCACCTAACCCATTGGCCTCGGGCGGGCAAGGGAGGCAGGAAGACAAGGGGGAGAGTCTTCTTTTTTTGGAAAAAAAGAAGCAAAAAAACTTTTGTCCATTGGCAGCCGGCCCTCCGGACAGAAACTCGTCATCCTCGGACTTGTTCCCCCTGCTTCGATCGCGAACGGAGTATCGGCGACGGCAAGGCTGGCAACCAACCGTAAAAATCGCTATCTGCAACAAAATGAGCAGCGATCTCCGACCGCAACACCCCCCGATCAGCTACCAGAAGCTGAGCCGCCCGGCCCCGGCACTTGGTTTTGCCGAGGAGTGCTCACGCCAGTGCCACGCGCTCGCCGACAGCCCTGACCATGATCTGGATGCCTGGTTGGACACCCATAACAAGGAGTTGGACGCCGAGATCACGCTGGCTGAAGCCGCGGCTGTCCGGCCGAGGACGGCACAGTAGACGGTAGGGTGCAGTTCCGCTCGGAACTGCACCATGCTTCTCGGCGCTTGCGCAAGATTCTCCTCGCAGATACCAGTTTCAGAAAAAATACCTGTATCCAGGAAAATAAAATTGACGCGGGCTGGGCAATGACCCTATGGTCCAAACCATGAACAAACCCGCTGCCAACCCCTTCACCGGACTGAAAGGCGCCCTCGCCGGGCTGATGTCCGGCTGGATGGAGTTGCTCCTCGGCGTGCTGTTCCGCCGCCGCATCACCGCCGCCCTGGCGGCGTTGGAGGCGCTGTTCGCCCAATGGCAAGCCGGCACCCTGCCGCCGCTTGCGCCCGCCGCACCGGTGGCCGCCATCCCGGCGCTCCCCGCCCGGGTCCGCAAGGCTTCGCGCGCCCCGCGTGCGCCCTGCGGCGAGCCGCGCGCTCCCCGCGCTGCCCGCCCCGCCTCCGTCGGCACTTCTGCCTTGCGCCGCAGGCCCGCCACCCCCGCGCTCACCCCACGCGGCGTCAATATCCACCCGCAACGTCTCTGCGCGCCCCTGCCGACACACGACCGCGCCCGATGTAGAAGAAAATCCAGCCTACTCCGGACCCCCAAGCGCGTCCTTATTGTTGCGAAACAATAACAAATAACCGCTCCGCGAGTCCACCCAAACCCAACGGAAAAAGTTTTTTTGCTTCTTTTTGTTCACAAAAAGAAGACTCTTCCTACCGTCAAACCAGATGCGGCAGTGCCAGATACTCAGCGCTCTGCATCTCTTCCAGCCGCGAGGCGGTGCGTTCGAACGCCTTCGCCCCGTCCCCGCTCCGATACAGATCGTCCGGCCGCGCCGCGGCGGAGGCCACCAGTTTCACGTGCTGGTCGTACAGGGCGTCGATCAGCACGATGAAGCGCCGCGCGAGGTCGTAGTTCTCGGGTGAGAGCCGGGGGATGCCGTCCAGCACGAGGCAATGGTAGCGGCTGGCCAGGGCAAGATAGTCACCCGCCCCAAGCGGCTGCCCGCACAAAGCGTCGAAATCGAACCGCGCCACCCCTCGCGCCGCCAGCGGCACGGCCACCCGGCGGCCGGACACCATGAGCGACTCCCGCACTGGCTCCGCGCCATCGGTCAGGTCGGCGAAGGCCTGGTCCAGTGCCGCATCGGCCCGCGCGTCGGCCGGCACGTGCCATGTCGCCATGCGGGCGAGGCGGGCCCGGCGGTAGTCGCGCCCGGAGTCCAGTTCCAGCAGGTCGATGTTCTGCTTGATCAGCGCGATGAACGGCAGGAACGCATCCCGTCCCGGCTGCCCGCGGAAAAGATCGTCCGGCCGGGTGTTGGATGTGGCGACAACGACGACGCCGCGCGCAAACAGCGCCTGGAACAACCGCCCGAGGATCATCGCATCCGCGATGTCGTTCACCTGAAATTCATCGAAGCACAACAATGCCGCCTCGCCAGCGATCGCGTCGGCCAGCGGCGGGATGGGGTCGGTGGCGTCGGGGTGCTGGTGCTTCCAGGCATGGATGCGCCGGTGCGCGTCCTGCATGAAGCGGTGGAAATGGATGCGCTTCTTGCGGGCAACGGTAGCCGAGGCGAAGAACATGTCCATCAGCATGGACTTCCCGCGCCCGACCTCGCCGACAATATAGAGCCCGTGCGGCCGCGCCTCATCGGCCCCGTCCACCGGCTTGCGCCGCAGGAACCGCGCGAGCAGCCCCGTCTCGGCGCGCGGCTGCGGGTCATAGCCGCGCAGCTTCGCCCAGAGATCCTGCAGCCGCTCGGCAACCATCTGCTGGCCGATATCCGGCGCAAGCGTGCCGGCGGCGACCTGGGCGCGATAAGCGAGGAGAGGTCCGTTCACGCCGCGCCCTTAGCAAGCAAATATGCCACCGAGCAAGCTTGCCCCCCCAACCCGTGCGTCCCTACTCTGCCGGCAAAGGAGCCCCGCATGACCGAAGCCGAACGCCTCATCCGCGCCTACTACGCCGCCTTCAACGCGGGCGACATGCCGACCTTCCTCGCTCTGCTCACCGATGATGTCGCGCACGACGTCAGCCAGGGCGGCCGCGAGGTGGGGCGCGAGACGTTCGCCCGCTTCATGGACCACATGAACCGCTGCTACCGCGAGCGCATCGAGGCCATCACGGTGATGACCGACTCCACCGGCACCCGCGCCGCCGCCGAGTTCACCGTTCACGGCACCTACATCGCAACCGACCCCGGTGTGCCCCCCGGCACCTCCCCGGCCCGCGGCCAGACCTACAGCCTGCCGGCCGGCGCCTTCTTCGATCTGCGCGATGGCCAGGTCGCCCGTATCTCCAACCACTACAATCTCGGCGACTGGGTGCGCCAGGTCGCATGAGCCTCCCGCCCCAGGCCGTCCATCTGCCCTTCTCCGCCGGCCCGTACCGGATGACGATGGGGCTCGTCGCCCTGCCGCCGGACGAGCTGATCGAGCTGGACGAGCGCTACCCCGCCGAGATGGCCGAGCGCCGGCAACTGCTGGCCGAACGGCATGCCCAGGTCTTCGCCGCCGTCCCCGGCTCCGAGCCGGCCCGCCGGGCGGTGCTGGACCGGATCGCCGACGTGCTGCCCCGCCGCCACCCCAGCCTGTTCACCCGCGACGGCGCCACCCTGCACAACCACATCACCGGCGAGGCCTGGAACCTCGCCGACCCGCCGCTCGATCCGCTGGAGGTCGCCGGCCGGCTGGTGCAGGAGGATCTCTGCCTGCTCGCCCCCGGCCCGGACGGCCCAATCCTCGCCGCCGCCGTGCTGTGCTTCCCGAGCGGCTGGAGTCTCGCGGAGAAGATCGGCCGTCCCCTCGCCGAAATCCACGCCCCGGTGCCGCTCTATGGAGAGACTCTGGCAAAGCCGGTTGACCGCTTCACCCGGGCGCTCAAGCCGGGCAAGCTGACGTCCCGGCTGAACTGGTCGCTCTCCGACACGCCGGCACTGTTCCGGCCGAAGGGCCATGGCCGGCGGGATTTCAACAGCCGCGTCACGTCGGAGAATGCCGGGGAGATGCTGTACCTCAAGGTGGAGCGGCAGACCCTCAGCGTGATCGACGACGCCGGCGGGGTGCTCTTCGGCATACGCGTGCATTGCTACCCGCTGGCCCGCATCGCCGCCCGCCCGGAGCTGGCGGCCGAGCTTGCGGCGGCGGTGCGGGGGCTGCCGGAGGCGCTCACTCTGTATAAGAGCTTCCTGCCCTTCCGCGCCGCGCTGCTCGGCTGGCTTGACGCGCGCGCTGGATGAGGCTGCGATGCGTCTGGCGCACGTCTTGCTAAGATGATAGCGGTCGCGTTGCCTGCGCCTTGGAGGGATTTGAGACCTTGCTTAGAAAACAGGCATACGCCTCCGACAGCGCGACAGCGTGTTTCGATGAAATGCTGCGCCCGGACGGCTCAGCGCGCGCCGCCTACGCGACCCTGCTCGGCTGGCTGGAGCGGCAAAGCCAGTCCGGCATCCGCCAGAAGCAGCAGGAGGCGGACGCGATCTTCCGCCGGCTGGGCATCACCTTCGCGGTCTATGGCGCGGCGGAATCCAACGAGCGGCTGATCCCCTTCGACATGATGCCGCGGGTGATCTCCGCCGCCGAATGGCGTTTCCTCGAGCGCGGCATCGAGCAGCGCGTGCGGGCGCTGAACGCCTTCCTCTATGATATCTACCACGGCCAGGAGATCGTCCGCGCCGGCCGCATCCCGGCCGAGATGGTCAACGGCAACGAGGCCTTCCTGCCGGAGATGATGGGCTTCGACCCGCCGCGCCGGGTGTATTCACACATCGTCGGCACCGACATTGTGCGCACAGCGGAGGACGGGTTCTTCGTGCTGGAGGACAACCTACGCACGCCGTCGGGCGTCTCTTACATGCTCGAAAACCGCGAAGCGATGATGCACCTGTTTCCGGAACTGTTCGCCGCCCATCGCGTGGCGCCAGTCGAGCGCTACCCCGAACTGCTGCGCCAGACTCTGGAATCCGTGGCGCCGGACAGCGACGGCGATCCCACCGTGGCGGTACTGACTCCCGGCATCTTCAATTCCGCCTTCTTCGAGCACGCCTTCCTGGCGGATCAGATGGGGGTGGAACTGGTCCAGGGCAGCGACCTCGTCGTCGAAGACCGCGCCTTGTGGATGCGCACGATCCACGGCCGCCAGCGGGTGCACGTGCTCTACCGCCGGGTGGACGACGCCTTCCTCGACCCGCTGAACTTCCGGCCGGATTCGATGCTGGGCGTGCCCGGCCTGTTCGACCTCTACCGGGCCGGGCGGGTCACCATCGTCAACGCCCCAGGCACCGGCATCGCCGACGACAAGGCGGTCTATGCCTACGTGCCGGACATCATCGACTTCTACACCGGCGAAAAGCCGTTGCTGAACAACGTGATGACCTGGCGCTGCTCGAAGGATGACGAGCGGATGTACGTGCTGGAAAACCTGCACGAACTGGTCGTGAAAGAAGTCCACGGCTCCGGCGGCTACGGCATGCTGATCGGCCCGCGCTCGACCAGGCAGCAGCGGGCGGACTTTGCGCAGAAGATCAAGGCCCGGCCCTCCAACTACATCGCCCAGCCGACCCTCGCACTCTCCACCTGCCCCAGCTTCACCGCCGCAGGACTCGCCCCACGGCACGTGGACCTGCGGCCCTTCGTGCTGATGGGCGATCAGGTCCGGGTGACGCCGGGGGGGCTCACCCGGGTGGCCCTGAAGAAAGGCTCGCTCGTCGTGAACTCCAGTCAGGGCGGCGGGACGAAGGATACCTGGGTGCTGGAGGACTGATGGTGGCACACGGGCAGTTGCAGGAAGCGTCTTCTTTCTTTGAAAAAAAAGAAGCAAAAAAACTTCATCCGTTGGATGGGGGTTGTTCGCGGGATGGGGCTCTGGAGGTGGGTGGCTTTTGGCTTCGCCAGCTCTTGAACCAACTATCCGGCCCTGCGGCGAAGCCAAGGAACAAAGTTTTTTTGCTTCTTTTTGTTCACAAAAAGAAGACGCTTCCCTTCGCCTTCCTCCCCCTCGAAAGCCGCTGACGATGCTCGGACGCACCGCCGCCAGCCTGTTCTGGATGTCGCGCTACATCGAGCGGGCGGAGAACATCGCGCGGTTGATTTCGGTGGCTTTTCGCGGGTCGCTGACGCCGGATGTGGGGGCGGGGTATCGGGAGGACTGGGCGGCGATTCTGCTGGCCTCCGGCTGTTCGCCGGGGTTTCAGGCCCGGCATGGCAAGCCGACGGCGGCTGCCGTGCAGGACTGGCTGCTGCTGGATCGCGCCAACCCGTCCTCCGTGCGGTCCTGCATCGAGGCGGGGCGTAACAATGCCCGCTCCGTGCGCACGGCGCTGACGCGCGAGATGTGGGAGGCGCTGAACAGCACCTACAACGACTTTGCCGCGATCGGTCCCGCCGACCTCGCCCCCGGCCGGGTGCCGGACCTGCTGGACTGGATCCGCGCCCGTGCCGCCCTGTTCCGGGGTGCGATGCTCGGCACGCTGCTGCGCGATGCCGGCTACCACTTCGCCCAGCTCGGCACCTTCGTGGAGCGGGGCGACAACACCGCGCGCATCATCGACGTGAAGTATTCCGTGCTGCTGCCCAGCACCGAGGTTGCCGGCGGCGAGCGCAACCTGCACCACATGGAGACGATCCTGCGCTCGGTGGCGGCGCATAGCGCCTATCGCTACTTCTATAAGGACAGCTACCGCGCGGCGCTGGTGGTGGATTTTCTGGTGCTGCGGCCGGAGATGCCCCGCTCGCTGCGGTTCTGCGCCGATTGGAACCTGGCAACGCTGCGTCATCTCGCCGAGATCACCGGCGGTGGGGCGGAGAGCCTGCGCCAGGCCGAGGAGATCGACGCGATGGTGCGGGCAGAGGGGGCGGAGGCGATCTTCCGCATCGGCCTGCATGAGTTTCTGCTGGATTTCCTGGCCCGCAACGCCGCCCTCTGCAACGCCGCCGCCGCGGACTATAATTTCGGATGACCCAGCCCGCCCACCGCCTCGCGATCCGCCACACCAGCCGCTATCGCTATGACGGCAGCGGCGGGCATCTGGTGCAGGCCCTGCGCCTGACCCCGCCGGCCGGCGCCGGGCAGGACGTGATCGACTGGCAGGTCTTCGCCGCGGGGATCGACGACTGCACCACCTATGTCGATGCGTTCGGCAACCGGGTGCATCTCGTCTCCTGCCGCGATGCGGGGCCAGAGGTGGAGATCGTGGCCGAGGGCGTGGTGGAAACGCGCGACACCCGTGGCGTGCTGGGCAACACGGGGGAGGCTGTGGCCGCCGGCGTGTTCCTGCGGCCCACCCTGGCCACCACCGCGGATGCGGGGATTGTGGCGCTGGCGGAAGCCGCACGGGCGGGCGACAGCCTGGCCACGATGCATGCCCTGATGGCAGCGGTGGAGGCGCAGGTCGCCTACCTGCCAGACACGACCGACAGCCGCACCACCGCGGCCGAGGCCTTCGCCGCCGGGCGCGGCGTCTGCCAGGACCACGCGCATGTAATGATCGCCGCGGCCCGGCATCTCGGCATTCCCGCCCGCTACGTCTCCGGCTATCTGCTGCTGACCGATGAGGGGCAGGCGGCGGCGCATCATGCCTGGGTGGAGGCGCATGTCGGCCCGCTCGGCTGGGTGGGGTTCGATGCAGCCAACGCGCTTTGCCCGACGGAGCGGTATGTGCGCCTGACCGTCGGGCTCGACGCCGGGTCCGCAGCCCCGATCCGCGGGGTGCGCCGGGGGGCGGGGGCGGAGCAGTTGGCGGTGGACGTCGCGGTGCGGTTCGCCGGGCAGTAGCGCGCAAGGCAGCGCCGCCAGCCCTTCGCCATGTTAAGAAACGTAACAGTGCCGTGTCGGCAGGCGACAGGCAGCGATCGAGTGGTCAAGAAGAGTGATACGCAGTGTCAGTCATGCTGCGGAAAGAAGCTTGTAACTCTTTGTGTTCACACACCTAGCCGATTGGCAGATGACGTTCTTTTGCGGCGGGCGCGCATTGTGCGGCGCGCGGAGCGGGCCTAGCGTTGTCGTGGCGTGCCACTGGCGGCTGCAAGACCAGTGCTGCATGTCTGCGCATCCGGGGCGCTGAGAAGAGAGGCGATGACGCAAGGCTACATCACTCTGGCAACCGGCGACCGCGCTTAATACGAGATGGCGGAGAATCTGGCTGCCTCGATTCGGGTTATGGACCCCGGGCGGCCAATCGCCCTGGCGCATGACCACGATGCGGTGATCTCGCCCGCTGCCAGCCGGCTGTTCGATCATCTGATCCCGCTGCCGAAGGACACGAACTATGTGACGGTGACGCACAAGTTCAAGCTGTTCGAGCTCTCGCCCTTCGACCGGACGATGTTCGTCGATGCGGATTGCCTGATGGTCAAGCGCGACATCGACCGCTACTGGGCGATTGCCGGAGAATCGTTCTTCACCATCCCGGGCAATATCCGCACCTCCGGCAGCTGGAAGGGCAAGAACATCCCCGACCTGCTGCAACAGGAGGGCGTCGATCACGTCGTCGAAGTGAATGCCGGCGTTTTCACCTTCGACAAGTCGGAGCGCGCGCGCCAGTTCTTCGCCGGCCTCAACGCGTTCTACCTGGAACGCAAGGAGGCGCTGGCGGTCAACACCCATAACGGCAAGCGCAAGTACTCCGACGAGATGTTCTTCAGCATCTACATGGCCAAGTGCGGCCTCCGCCCCTGGGACCGCGCCCCGAATCTGCGGGATTCCTGGATGGTGACCACCTACCGGTCGCTGTTGCTGCATGCGAACCCGAAGCGGGGCGAGGCGCTGATCCTCAAGCCGACGGGCTATCTGTTCGACCTGCCCTTCCTCCCCTCCGGATTGACCCGCATCTCCCCCACCTTCGCGCATTTCGTCGGGCTGAAGCCGGCGGGCGTCTACAACCGGCTGTCTGCCGCCTTCCGTGAGGAGGCCTTCGCGCTGCTCGACCAGGCCAAGGCGCGGCAGGTTCCCGACGGCCTGCCGGCCTGACCCGGATCCGGACCAAGCCGCTGCCACCGCATCTGCGCCTGCTGGAAGCCGAGGCCATCCATATCCTGCGCGAGGTCGCGGGCCAGGCGCGGCTGCCGGTGATGCTGTACTCGATCGGCAAGGACAGCTCGGTGCTGCTGCACCTTGCGCGCAAGGCCTTCTTCCCCGCGCCGCTTCCCTTCCCGCTGCTGCATATCGACACGCTGTGGAAGTTCCGCGACATGATCGCCTTCCGCGACGCCACCGCGGCACGGCTAGGCCTCGAGCTGCGCATCCACACCAATCCCGAGGGGATCGCCCGCAACATCAACCCCTTCGACCAGGACAGCGTGCTCTACAACCAGATCATGAAGACCGATGCGCTGAAGCAGGCGCTGGATGCCGGCGGCTATGACGCGGCGATCGGCGGGGCGCGGCGCGATGAGGAGCGTTCGCGCGCCAAGGAGCGGATCTTCTCCATCCGCGGCCCCGGCCATGTCTGGGACCCCAAGCGGCAGCGGCCGGAGCTGTGGAGCCTCTACAACGGCCAGCTCGCCGCCGGCGAGACGCTGCGGGTGTTCCCGCTCTCGAACTGGACCGAGGCGGACGTGTGGAGCTACGTGCAGGCCGAGGCGATCCCGGTGGTGCCGCTGTATTTCGCGGCCATGCGCCCAACGGTGGAGCGCAACGGCGCGCTGCTGGTGGTGGATGACGGCCGCTTCCGCTTCCGCCCGGGTGAGGTGGCGACCCCGCGGCTGGTGCGTTTCCGCTCGCTTGGCTGCTATCCCTACAGCGCCGCCGTGGAGTCCAATGCCGCCGATATCGGCGATATCGTCGCCGAGATGGCCACCACCCGCCAGTCCGAACGGGCAGGCCGGCTGATCGACAGCGACCAGGACAGCTCGATGGAGCGCAAGAAGCGCGAGGGCTATTTCTGATGCTCTCGGTTCTGCGCGTGCTGACCTGCGGCAGTGTCGATGACGGCAAATCGACGCTGATCGGCCGGCTGCTGTTCGAAGCCGGGCGCATCCCCGACGACGTGCAGGCCGCCCTGGCGCGCGACAGCGCCCGCTTCGGCACCACCGGCGGCGCGATCGACTATGCTTTGCTCGTCGATGGGCTGGCGGCCGAGCGCGAGCAGGGCATCACCATCGACGTCGCCTACCGCTATTTCGAAACGGGAAGCCGTCGCTTCATCCTCGCCGATACGCCGGGGCATGTGCAGTACACCCGCAACATGGTCACCGGCGCCTCCACCGCCGATCTGGCCGTGCTGCTGGTGGATGCCCGCGCCGGGCTGTTGCAGCAGACCCGCCGCCACGCCGCCATCGCGGCCATGCTGGGGCTGCGGCAGATCGTGCTGGCGGTGAACAAGATGGACCTCGCGGGGTTCGACCAGGCGCGGTTCGACGGGATCGCGGCGGAATTCGCCGGGTTCGCCGCCCGCCTCGGCCCGATCGCGGTCACCGCCATCCCCATCTGCGCGCGCGACGGCGACAATGTTGTCGCTCCCTCCGCCCGGATGGGCTGGTATGCCGGCCCCACCGTGCTGGCGGCGCTGGAGGCGGCCGAGCCGGCCCGGCCCGACACCGCCGCCCCCGCGCGGCTGCCGGTGCAGCATGTCAGCCGCCCCGATGCCGGGTTCCGCGGCTTCGCCGGCACGGTCGCGGCCGGCACGCTGCGGCCGGGCGATGCGCTGACCAACCCGGCCTCCGGCGCCACGGCGCGGGTGGCGCGGCTGATCACCATGGACGGCGACCTCGACGCCGCCCCCGCCGGCACGCCGGTGATGCTGACCCTGGATGCGGAGATCGATGTCTCGCGCGGGGACCTGCTCGCGGCCGGGGCACCGCCGCAGGCTGCCGCGCAGATCCTGGCGGATATCGCCTGGTTCGACGACACGCCGCTGTTCCGCGGGCGCTCCTACCTGCTGGCCATCGGGCCGGCGCTGCGCATCGCCACCGTCTCGCGCATCGTGCACCGGCTGGATGTGGATGCGCTGGCCACGCAGCCGGCCGGCGAGCTGCGGCTGAACGATATCGGCCAGGTGAGCCTGTCGCTCAACGCGCCCATCGCCTTCGAGCCCTATGCCGCCAGCCGCGCGCTGGGCGGCTTCGTGCTGATCGACCGGGTAACGCGCGCCACTCTCGGCGCCGGGCTGATCCAGGGCGCCGATGCGGCGGCCGGCGAAGTCGTCTGGCATCGCGAGGACGTGGACAAGCAGGCGCGCGCGGCGCTGAAGGGCCAGCGCCCGGCAGTGCTGTGGTTCACCGGCCTCTCCGGCGCCGGCAAATCCACCATCGCCAATCTCGTCGAGCGCCGGCTGCATACGCTCGGCTATCACACCGCCATCCTCGACGGCGACAATGTGCGGCACGGCCTGAACCGCGACCTAGGGTTTTCCGAGGCGGACCGGGTGGAAAACATCCGCCGGGTCGCCGAGGTCAGCCGCCTGTTCGTCGAGGCGGGGCTGATCGTGCTGGTCTCCTTCATCTCGCCCTACCGCAACGAGCGCCTGCTGGCGCGCGAGCGGGTGGAGGCCGGCGAGTTCGTGGAAATCTTCGTGGATACGCCGGTCGATGAATGCCGCCGCCGCGACCCCAAGGGGCTGTATGTGCGGGCCGATGCCGGCACGCTGCGCAACTTCACCGGTGTCTCGGCCCCCTACGAAGCGCCGGAAGCCCCGGAGATCCATCTGCGCACCCTCGGCACCCGCCCAGAGGACCTGGCGGAGCTGGTGGTCGCCGATCTCCGCCGGCGCGGCGTGGTGGGGTAGGGGAGGGCGCTCTCCCTACCCGTCCAGCGCGTCCGGATTCTCCGCCAGCCACGCCGCATAATCCGCATAGGCGGCCTCCGCCAGGAAGCGCGGCGCCCACCCCGTCGCCCCGATCCGGGCCACCGACATCGCACCGCGCGCCCGCAACTCGGAAAACCGCACATTCACCTCGGCCGGATCGGCCGATTGCCGCCAGCCTCCCCCCAGCCGATCCGCCCATTGCGTGATCACCGGCCCCCACGGCACGCCGGAGCAGACGTTGAAAACCCGATGCGGCGGGCTCTCCATATCCAGCAGATGCAGCAGCCCCGCCGCCACGTCGCGCGAGTACACCCAGGTGAAGGCCGGAATCTCCGCCGGCAGCACGGCTGTGCGGCCGTCGCGGGCGTGCTTCGCAAGCCCCCAATGCGGCCCGATCATGTCGCGCAGCCCGGTATCGCGCTCCCACGGCCCGAACACCGCGCCGATCCGCGCGGCGATCACGTCGATCCCCCACAGATCGCCCAGCCGCAGCGCCGTCCGCTCCACCGCGTATTTGGTAACGCCGTAGACCCCCGTGGGCACGCAGGGCGTCTCCGCTTCGGTCAGGCTGGCATGCGAATAGAAGCTCTCCCCGTAGACGGAGGCCGAGGCCGGTGCGATCACCCGGCGCACCCCGGCATCTCTTGCCGCCCGCATCTGCCCCATGAAGCCGAGCAGGTTCACCTCCACCACCCGCTCCGGCATCTCCCGCTCGCGCTCGGGGCCCGAGGTGATGGCTGCGAAGGGAAACAGCCGGTCGACCTCATACCGTCGCAGCAGCTCGGTGAACCCGGCGACATCGCGCACATCCGCCCGCACCGCCGTCAGCTTGCCCGGCAGCCGGGCGAAAACCCGCTGGGCAGAGGCCGGCACATCATCGAGGGCCGCCACCACCACATGCTCGCCGCGGGCCAGCAACGCCTCGGCGAGATTCAGCCCCACGAATCCGGTTCCGCCGGAAATCAAAACGCTCATGCCCACTGCCTTTCTGCCAGGCCCCCACTCGACTTCGCCTGCGCCCCGGCGTCAACATCCGCCACCGCCAGGGAGGCCGCCATGACCGATATCGCCGACATCCGCACCCGCCTGTTCTGCTCCCTGCTGTCGGACGTGCTGGACGCGCACGGCGTGATGAACCAGGCCTTCCCCCCGCGCATCCGCCCGCTGGACGACGCCAGCATCATGGTCGGCCGCGCCCGCACCGCCTTGTTCATGGATGTCTATGAAGTGCGCGAGAACGAGAACCCCTACGAGCTCGAAATCGCCCTGATCGACAGTCTCCAACCCGGCGAGATCCCCGTCTTCGCCTGCGGCGCCACCGGCCGCATCGCGCCCTGGGGCGAGCTGCTCTCCACCGCCTCGCACGCCCGGGGTGCCGCCGGCGCCCTGATGGACGGCCTCGTCCGCGACATCCGCGCGATCCGCGCCATGGGCTTCCCCGTCTTCCACGGCGGCATCGGCCCGCTGGACAGCAAGGGCCGCGGCAAGATCGCCGCCATCGACGTGCCGATCGAATGCGCCGGCGTGAAGGTCGCACCGGGCGACCTGATCTTCGGCGACGCTGACGGCGTGGTCGTCATCCCCCAGGCCATCGAAGCCCAGGTGATCGCGGCGGCCTTCGAGAAGCTGAAGGGCGAGAAGAACACCCTGGCCGACCTGCAGGCCGGCCACAAACTCGGTGACGTGTTCGCCAAATACGGCGTGCTTTAGAGCGAGAACGCAAATCTTCCGACCGGACGAAGCTGTCCGGCCGGATATTGCTCTAGCAGGCTGCTGAAAAACTCCTTGCTCCGACGCGTGCGTATGGGATTCGATCTCTCATCAGATTGACAGACGCAAGGCAGCGAAGATGCGCGGTTTTGACCAACGACGGGACGGACTATTCAGCTACGTTCGGCCTGAGAGCCG
>CAMCJI010000017.1 GCA_945874805.1 Asaia bogorensis
CGGAGATCAGCAGCAGATAGGCGAGGAACCACAGATGCGACCACGTTGTCATCGCCACGCGGCCGAAGAACTTCGGCAGGAAGACCAGGAAGTCATCCTGCAGGGGCGGCACCAGCCGGAATCCCGCGGGTCGCATGTCCCGCCCGCCACGCAGCTCGATGTATTTGATGAAGGGGCAAAGCAGCACCGTACCGGCGACCAGCGGCACCAGCAGGCGGCGCAGGCGCTCACGCAGGAAGGCGCGGGCATCGCGCCGGCGCAGCGCCCCCACCGCGGACCAGCCGGCCAGCAGGAAGAACAGCGGCATGGTGGTGATCCGCAAAGCCTCGGCGATCAGGCCGGCGGCCCGCGAATCCGTGCCGGCCTTGAGGTGATACAGCGGCTCCGGGCCGTAGATCAGCGTGGCGTGCAGCAGCACCACCCCCGCGCAGGCAATCACCCGCAGGGCGTCGATGTCGGACCTTCGGGTTATCGCCAGCGGCGGTGGAACCACAGCCACTGCTCCGGATGCTCGCGCACCCAGCCCTCCACGACGGTGGTGATCATCTGCGTTGCGCCGGCCACATCGACCTTGCCCTCCGCATCGCGCGGCAGGTCCAACGGCCCCGTCGTGGTCAGGAAGAACTTCATGCCGGGCTTGCGGATCACCCGCACGCCATAGACCGGGCAATCGACCTGCCTTGCCAGCCGCGCGAGCGTCGGGTTCGCCTTGCAGGGCCGGCCGAACATCATCACATCCACGCCGCGGCCGAGATGCTGATCGACCAGCATGCCCAGATGCTCACCGGCGGCCAGAGCGTTTGCCATCTCGAACACCCCCTCCCGCCCGCTGCGGATCAGGCGGCCCATCAAGCCGCCGCGGATCGCCTGGATGCGCGCGGCCACCGCCCGGTTGTTCGGCATGCGATAGACCACCGCCGCGGCGAGGCCATGCCGGGCCGCCGCCACCGCCGGCAGTTCCCAGTTGCCCAGATGCGCCGCGAACAGCAAAGCCGGCTTGCCGTCATCGCGCAGGCGCTCCAGCACCTCGCCGGCGTCGGTATCGATGCGCCCGGCACCGGGATGCGCGGGGTCGAAATCCCACACCTCGCCGAGATGGACATACTCGCCGATCACCCGCCCGAGATTGTCCCAGGCCGCATCCAGAGTCGCCGCAATCCAGGCCGCATCCTTCTCGGGAAATGCCGCCATCAACTGCGACCGGCCGATCCGATGCTCCTTCGTCCATGGCCCGATCTTGCGCGCCAGCCAGCCCATCACCGCAGACGTGCGTTCGACCGAGCCCATGCCGAGCAGCGCAAACACCCCTCCAACCAGGGCGCCGAGCAGGCGATCGGCCAGGGGGGCGCGCACGCTCACAATGCGACCATGATCTTCCCGAACACGTCGCGATGCTCCAGCCGCTGCACGCCCACCAGGGCGTTATCTAGGCTGTATTCGGTATCGATCACCGGCAGCACGCCGCTGGCCATGCGGGCCATCGCCTGGGCGATGTTGCGCTTGGAGCAGCCGAAGCTGCCGAAGATATGGTATTGCTGCTGGAACAACTGCATCAGGTTGATGCTGCCCGAGGGGCCGGAGGTGGCGCCGCAGGTGACCAGCCGGCCGCCGCGCTTCATCGACAGCAGCGAGCCGGACCACGTGTCCGCGCCCACGTGTTCAAACACGACATCGACGCCCTTCTTGCCGGTCAGGCGGCGGACGACGCCTTCGAACCGGTCGGTGCGATAGTTGATGACGTGGTCGGCCCCGAGCGCACGCGCCTTCTCCGCCTTGTCGTCGCTGCCGACGGTGGTGATGACGGTGCAGCCCAGCGCCTTGGCGATGCGGATGGCGATGCTGCCGATGCCCGAGCCGCCGGCATGGACGAGAATGGTCTCGCCGGGCTCCAGCTTCGCATTGTCGAACAGCATGTGATCGACGGTGCCGTAGGCGACCGGGGCGCAGGCGGCGTAGCGCAGGTCCAGCCCGTCCGGCACTTCCACCATCAGCCGGGCGGGGTGGTTGATGAGGTCTTGCGCGAAGCCGTCGATATGGAAGCCGCGGATGCCGGAGACGTTCTCGCACAGATTGTCCCGGCCCTGCCGGCAGGCCTTGCAGGTGCCGCAAGTGATCGCCCCAAAGGGGGCAACGCGGCTGCCGACGCGCAGGGTGGTGACGCCCTCGCCGATGGCGACCACCTCGCCGGCGGCCTCGGCGGCCACCGTGAAGGGGTAGCGCCGCTTGGCGAAGGCCATGCCGCGCCAGCCCCAGACGTCGATATGGTTCAGCCCGACGTAGCGGACGCGCAGTTGCACCTCGCCGGGGCCGGGGGGCGGCGGGTCGGCACGGGTGACAAGCTCCACCTGGCGGTCGGCGATCAGTTGCAGGGCACGCATTCGTTCGGTTCCTATCCGCGCGGGGCGCCGACGGCGGCGGTCAGGCCGCCATCGACCGGGATGACCGCGCCGGTGATGTAGCTGGCGGCAGGGGAGACGAGGAAGCCTACCACGGCGGCCACTTCCGCGGGGCTGGCGAAGCGTCCGGCGGGAATGCGCGTTTCGGTGGCGGCGCGATAGGCGGCAAACGGGGCGAGCATGTCGGTATCGACGAAGCCGGGCGCGACGTAGTTCACCGTCACTCCGCGTTTCGCGGATTCGATCGCCAGCGTCTTCACATAGCCCAGCAGTGCCGCTTTCGAGGCGGCGTAGGCCGCACTGCCGGGGCTGGCGACCTGCCCGATCACCGAGCCGACGGCGACGATGCGCCCGGCGCGCGCGCGCGTCATCGGCCGCACGGCGGCGCGGGCGAGGCGGGTGAAGGACCAGAAGTTGACCTGCATCAGCGCCTCCGCCCGGTCCTGATCCATCACCGCGGCCAGCGTGTCGTAGGTCGCACCGGCAACGCTGACGAGGGCGGCGAGCGGCGGGGCGGATTCCAGCGCCGTGGCGAAGTGCTCCACGGCCGCACGGTCGCCGAGGTCGAGCGCCTCCGCGCGGAAGCGCTGCTGCGGATGCAGGTCGGCGAGAGCGGCGCAGGCGGCATCGGCGGAGGCCGCGTCCGACCGGTAGGTGAAGGTCACGTCATGCCCGGCCGCGGCCAAGGTGGCGACAACAGCCGCCCCGATCCCCCGCCCGCCGCCGATGACCAGCGCCAGCCCGGCCGTCACCCCGGATCGGCCTTCAGCACCAGGCAGAGATTCTGCCCGCCGAACCCGAAGGAGTTGGAGATGGCCCTGCGCACCGGCGCATCGCGCGCCACGTTCGGCACGCAATCCACCGGCAGCGCCGGGTCGGGCGTCACGTAGTTGATGGTCGGCGGGATGCGGCCGTGCTGCATGGTCAGCAGGGTGAACACCGCCTCGATCGTGCCGGCGGCGGTCAGGGTGTGGCCGATCATCGACTTGTTGGACGACATCGGGATGCTGCCCGCGCGCTCGCCGAACACGGCGGACACGCACTGCCATTCCATCCGGTCGTTCTCCGGCGTGGAGGTGCCGTGGGCGTTGATGTAGTCCACCGAGTCGGGTGCCACGGCGGCATCCTCCAGCGCGTGGCGCAGGCAGGCGATGATCGGCCGTCCGTCGGGGTTGGAGCGGGTGCGGTGAAAGCTGTCCGCCTTCTCGCCGCAGCCCTCGACCACGCCGAGGATGCGCGCACCGCGGGCACGGGCGCCGGCGAGGCTTTCCAGCACCAGTGCCGCCCCGCCCTCGGCCATCACGAAGCCGTCGCGGTCCTTCGAGAACGGGCGCGAGGCCGCCTCGGGGATGTCGTTGCGGGTGGACAGGGCCGACAGCAGCGAGAAGCGGATGAGCGACTCCGGGTTGACCGAAGCATCGGTGCCAACGACCAGCGCCGCCGCGGTTTCCCCGCGCCGGATCGACTCGACGGCCATCTGGATCGCCGTGGCGCCGGAGGCACAGGCGGTGGAAATGGCGATCGGCGAGCCCTGGGTGCCGAAACGCTCGGCGAGATTGTCGCCGACCGAACCGAACAGGAACCGCTCGAAATAGGTCTTGAAGCGCCCGTCGCCAGCCACCGCCAGCAGATCGGGATAGGTCACCTGGGCATTCGCACCGGCCGCCGCGGCCAGCGCCTGGCGCTGCGGCCATTCCAGCTCGACCGGCGGCAGGGCGAGGAACATCGGGCCCGGAAAGGCGCCGCGCGCGCCGATGCCGGCCATCCCTATCGCCTCCTCCGCCACCCGCTCGGCGATGCGTTCGGAGAGTTCGGGCGCGCTCATAGGGTCGGCCGGGACGAAATCGACGATGCCGGCGATGGTCGTGCGCAGCCCGTCCAGCGCGAAACGGTTGATCCGGCGGATGCCGCTCTGCCCCCCGGTCAGCTTGCGCCAGTTGTCGTCGATGCCCTCGCCCAGCGATGTGAGCAGCCCCATGCCGGTGACAACCACCACCGGCCGGCCCAAGGCGTCGAGATCGGAGATTCCCATGGCCCGTTCCGTATCGGGCTGATCGGGAAAAGGCAAGGCCGGGGGCGGCGCGGCCGCCGCCCCCGGCCCGATCTCAGGCGGCCGGCAGCTTGAGGATCTCGCGCGGCGTGACCGGGCGCCCATAATGGATGGCATTCCACTCGGTGCGCGGCTTGATGACCGAGCCTTCCAGGGTGAGGCCGGCATAGGCGCCCTTGGCCTTCGCCCAGGCGATGATGTCGACATCGGCATTCGTGGTGGTGGACGCCTGGGCGTTCGAACCGACAACCAGCACCGTCAGCCCGGCAGCGGCGCCGAGCTTCACCTCATCGGCCATCCAGGCGCGCAGCGCCTTGTCGCTCATCACGAACAGCACGACCTCGGCAACTTCCAGGCCGATCTGCAGGCCGAAGGAGACGGAGCCGAGCACGTAGAAGGCGGGGTCGGACCAGCCGCCGGCCGCGTTGCGGGCCATGAGCACGCCGTTGCCGCCTTCGCCGCCGAGGAAGAAGCCGCCCTTGACCAGCTGCGGCACCACCATCACGGCGCGCGCGCGCTTGAACAGGTCGGCCGAGTTGCCGAACTGCGGATCGGTGCGGGCGGTCTCCAGGGTGGTCTTGGCGCGGGCCACGAGTTCCTGCTGCTCGGTCGCGGCCAGGGCGGCGCGGCTGCCGGCCAGGGCCACGAACCCGGCGGCCGTGCCGGCCAGCGCGAGGGTGCGGCGCGTCAGCGCGCATCCCGCCGTGCGGGCCGTGATGATGTCATTGCGCATGATATTGTCTCTTTCCATTAGACAGCCGGCGTATCCGGGCGTCCAGCCACTTGCCGCAGCTTATAGGCAGCAGGGCTCCGGCCGGGCAGCGTCGGGTTTTACTCAGGCTGTAATGGTGCGCAGGCAGGTGGTTTCTGCGGCGAAAGCCGGCAGCCGTTTCAGCCGCTGGTGACGAGCGCCAGCGCCTCGCCGCGCCGGTGGCCCCAGGAGGTCACCACAACCTGATCCACCGGGCCGGCCGCCGCCGCCTCGCCGGCATCCAGCGGCGCGAACAGCGCCTTGCAGCCCACCACATCAGCGGCGATCGCCAGGTTGGCGATGAAGGAGGGCTCCATCGCGTGGCCGAGGGCGCTGGACATACCGCGCACCGGCAGGCCGGTCGCGGCCAGGAAATTCTGCTCCTCCGCCGTGATCCCGGCGCCCCCGCTGGCGCCGGAGAGCACCGCTGCCCGCGGCGACAGCGCCGGCGCGATCGCCTCCCACTGGCCGGCGGCCACCGCAGTGGCCTCGCCCGGCGCACGCCGGCAGCGGCCGGTGGCGACATGGGCGATGCGGGCCAGCACCGGGGCGCCCCGCGCGGCGGCATGGGCACGGCTTTCGATCACCAGGAAGCAGCCAAGCGAGCCCAGCACCATCCCGCCGCCTGCCTGCTGGCGGGACCACACGCCGGACCAGTCGCCATGGGCCATCAGGCCGCCCATCTCGTATTGCAGGATCACATCATGGCGCTGCGCGTTGTAGCTGCCGCCGACGAGGAACTGCTCGCCCTGGCCGGCGGCGATGCGGGCGACGGCGATGCGCACGGCATCCGCGCCGGATGCCTCCTCGCCCATGAAGGTGCGCGAACTGCCGACCACGCCATGGACGATGGAGATGTTGCCGGCCAGGAGATTGGAAAGCTGGGCCAGGAACAAGGTCGGCCGCAGATCGCCCATCAGGTGCTCGTTGAGGAAGGCCGCCGGGTTCTGCGCCGCTGGCATGCCTGACAGGATCGCCGCGTCCACCGCCTCGTCACGCTCGCCGCCCCCGGCCGCGACGATCATGTGCATGCGTTCCAGCAGCGCGGTATCGCCCTTCACCCCGGCGGATTCGAGCGCGAGGCCGGCGGCATAGGTGCCGATCCGCTGCCACGGCTCCATCTGCCGCTGGTCCTGCCGCTTGGGAATCTGGCGGTCCCACTCCACCGGGGCGAGCGGATGCACCGGCCAGGGGGCGTAGCTCGCCGCGTCCACCACCGGGTGGAAATCCGCGAGCGCCGCGCGATGCGCCGCGAGGCCTTCGCCGAGGCAGGAGATCAGGCCGATGCCGGTGATGACGGCGTCACGATCGCTCATGGCTTGGCCACCAGTGTGTTGGGCAGCAATGCTTCAGGCACGCCTACGCGCCGCGCAGCTGCCTGCATCGCCGCGCGCAGCTGGTCGTTCGGGAAGTCGGCGATGATGTAGCGGATCTTCGCGTCCGCGATGCGCTTGCCACCCGAGAGGATGCGCCCCGCGATATCGGCATAGCCCGAGCCCTCATAGACGAGGCTGGCTTCCACCCGGATCGGCGCGGACGGGGCAAGGAAGCTGCGCATCTTCGCCTCCTGCACCGCGGCCAGGAAGCACATGCGCTGATAGCCCAGCTTGCCCATCACCATCCAGCCGCCGGTCTGGGCCATCGCCTCGATCATCAGCACGCCGGGCAGGATCGGATGGCCGGGGAAATGGCCCTCGAAGACCGGGCTGCGGTCGGGCAGCACGCACTCCGCCGCCACGGTGCCGGCCGCCAGATCGAGCTCGACGATGCGATCGACCAGCTCGAAATATTCGAGGCGCATGGCGGCCCCCTGCGCGCCCGGCGTCAGGCCGTCTTGGCGGCGACGAGCTCATCGATGCGGGCGCAGAGATTGCCGAGGACGAAGTAGCGCTCGGAGGGCACCTTCTGCTCGTTCACTTCCTGCGTCCACTGCTCCAGCGGCAGCTTGATCGCGAAGGCCTTGTCGATCGCGAAGGCAACGTCAAGGAAATCAAGGCTGTCGATGCCCAGATCGTCGATAGCGTGGCTTTCCGGGGTGATCTTCTCCCGCGGGATGCCGCAGATTTCGGAAATGATCCCGGCGACAGTTTCGAACGTGGTTGCCATGCTTGGGTCTCACAAACGCTGAAAGGCCGCGGGCGGCTTGCCCCCCACGGGAAGTGGGCGGATTAACACCCGGACGACAGTTTCGCAATTGCACGCGTCCGGCCCGGGCGCATGGCGTCCAGAACCCTGGCGCCGCCGGCGAACAGCCCGGCGACATCCGGCACTAGGCGGCGGCGCCAGTTCGGGCGTTCGGTGTCCGTGCCGGGCAGGTTGACCGCCCGGGCCTCCCCCGCCAGGTCATCGGCCTGGGCGAACACGAGGCAGGCGGGGCTGCCGGCGACGAAGCCATGCGGCTCAGGCCCGGCGATGGCGTCCAGGGCCGCGACATCGGCCATCCGCGCGGCCGGGCTGTCATGGCGGAGGCCAAGGCCCGCGCGCTCCGCGATATCCGCCCCGGCCCTCCACCCGGCCAGCGTCGACAAGTCGTGGGTGGAAACGCTGGCGGCAGCGCAGACCGGGTAATCCGCCGCCGGCCGGAAGCCCTGGCCCTCACGCTCCAGCAGCAGCACCCGGCAGCCGAGGATATTCTCCGCCGCCAGCCGCTCCCGAAACCCTTCGGGAACAGTGCCGAGGTCCTCGCCGATGACGATGGCGCGGGCCGCATGGCTCTCCAGCGCGAGCACGCCCAGCAGGTCGTCGAAGGGGTAGCGCACATAGGCCCCATCCCGCCCGGCCGCCCCCTCGGGCACCCAGAACAGCCGCGACAGGCCCATCACATGGTCGATCCGCAGCCCGCCGGCATGGCGCATATTCGCCTGCAACAGGGCGGAGAAGGCCGCATAGCCCCCCGCCTGCATCCGGTTCGGGTCCGGCGGCGGCAACCCCCAGATCTGCCCCTCGGCGGAGAACGGATCCGGCGGGGCGCCGATCGAAACCTTTTGGGCGAGGATATCCACGCAGGCCGCCGCCTCCGCCCCGTCCGGCGCGGCACCGACGGCGAGATCGCGGATCAGCCCGATCTCCAACCCCCGCGAGGCCGCGGCAAGCTGTGCGTCCGCCAGCATCTGCAACCAGGCGGTAAACCGCATCTCCGCCGGGTCACCCCCGGTTTCGAAGGCCGTGAACTGCCGCAACGCCACGCCCCCCGCCGCGATGAAGGCATCCAGCCCCGGCTGGCCCGGCGGCAACGCGGCATAGCGGCGGCGCAGCACCGCCAGCTTATGCGCCCAGACCCGCGGGTAATCCACATCCGGCAGCGCCGCCAGCGCCGGTGCCGCCTCCCCCACGTCCAGGTAGATCGGGTCGATGAACCGCCGGTCGGAGGGGTGATAGGGGCTGGCGCGCCGCCGGTCGGCCGGGAACAGCGCATGCAGCGGGTTGAGCGCCACCGCCGCCCCGCCGGCCGCCGCCGTCGCCTCGACGAGGGCGCGCAGCGTGGTGAAATCGCCGATCCCCGCATCATCCGGCCGGCGCAGCGTGTAGAGCTGGGCGGAGATGCCGAAGCGCCGGCCCTCCGGCGGCGCGTAGCAGGCCGGCGGGGCGACGATCAGGTCGATCGCCCGCCCGCCCTCGCTGATGCGATGCCGGCCGATGGGATCCGCACCGCCGCGGCGGACGATCGTCGCGGGATGGCGGCGCTGCTCCTCGATCCACGCCAGCGACTCCCGCGCCTGCGCCTGCGTCGCGGCAGGCAGGCGCATCGCGGCGAGCAGATGGCGCTTCGTCTCGGGCGAGACGTCGTGGCGCGTGCCGTCCACCTCCCACCATTCCGGCGCGATCCCGGCAGCGAGGGCAAGCCGGTCGAGCAGTGCCCCGGTCGGGCCGCCATCCGCGCGCTCCAGCAGCATCACGCTGCGCGCCGCCAGCGGTATATCGTAATGGCGGACGGTGACCCCCGCCTCGGGATCGGCCGAGCAGGCCAGCACCCGCCACGCGCCAGGCAGCATCAGCCGCCACGCCGCACCGCGGTTGATCGCCACCGCCAGCCGGCTGTCGAGCAGCATGACCAGCCCGTCGCCCTCGGCCCAAGCGGCATCGGCCAGCGGCTGGCCGTCCAGCGACAGCCACTGCACATCCGGATCGCCCGCCGGCCCGCCGGAGAGGAAGCGGTCCTCCCGCAGCGCCGGATGCGCCCGGCGCTGCGCCAGCAGCTTGCGCACCCAGGCCAGCAGCCCGGCATCGGCGCCGGCCCAGTCGAGCCAGGCGCTCTCGTTGTCCTGGGCGTAGGCGTTGTTGTTGCCGCCCTGGCTCTGCCCGCTCTCGCTCCCCATCGCCAGCATCGGCGTGCCGCGCGCGAGCAGCAGCGTGGCGAGCAGCGCCCGCTGATCGCCCAGCCGGGCGGCGGCGATCAGCGGATCGTCCGTCGGCCCCTCCACCCCGTGGTTCCAGCTGTGGTTGGCATCGGTGCCGTCGCGGTTGGCCTCGCCGTTGGCGTGGTTGTGCTTGCGTTCATGGCTGACGAGATCGGCCAAGGTGAAGCCGTCATGCGCGACGACAAAGTTGACGCTGCGCGAGGGCCGCTTCACTGCGAACGCATCCGCCGAGCCGGACAGCCGCGTCGCCAGCGCCCCGCGCATGCCCCCCTCGCCGCGCCAGAAGCGGCGGATATCGTCGCGGAACCGGTCGTTCCACTCCCCCCAGACCGGCGGAAACCGGCCGAGCTGGTAGCCGCCGGGCCCGATATCCCACGGCTCGGCGATCAGCTTGCGCGGCGCCAGCAGCGGGTCCTGACCGATGGCAGCCAGCAGCGGCGCATGCGCGTCGAACCCCTCCGCCCGCCGGCCCATGGTGGTGGCGAGGTCGAAGCGGAAGCCGTGCACACCCCCAAACCGCACCCAGGCGCGCAGGCTGTCCATCGCCAGGCGCAACGGCGCCGGCCGGTCGAGCGCCACCGTATTGCCGCAGCCGGTATCGTCGATGTAGCGCCCCGCCGCATCCCGCCGGTAGAACCCCGCGTCGTCCAGCCCGCGCAGGCTCAGCGTCGGCCCGCGCGCATCGCCCTCGCCGCTGTGGTTCGGCACCATGTCGATGATCGTCTCGATCCCCGCCGCCGCCAGCGCCGCCACCGCCGCCCGCACCTCCGCCCAGCCGCCCGGTGCCAGGCGCGGGTCCGGCGCCAGCGGGGCGATGGTGTTGTAGCCCCAGTAGTTGGTCAGCCCGAGGGCGGCGAGATGCCGCTCCTCGATCCAGGCATTCGGCGGCATCAGCTCAACCGCGGTGATGCCGAGCCCCACCAGATGCGCGATCGCAGCCGGATGGGCGAGCCCGGCAAAGGTGCCGCGCAGGGCTGGCGGCACATCCGGATGGCACATGGTGAAGCCGCGCACGTGCAGCTCATAGATCACCGTCTCCGCCCAGGGCGTCAGGCAGGGCAGCGCATCCACCACGGTCGGGGCGGCGACGACCCCCTTCGGCATGACCGGCGCGGTATCGCCTTCGCCAAGCATCGCGGGATGCAGGCGCGGAATGCGGTCAAGCTGCACCGCCCAGGGATCGAGCAGCAGCTTGGCCGGCGCGGTATCGGCCCGCAGGCCATAGCGCGTGCCCAGCGCGATGCCGGGGATATGGCCGTGATGCACCTCGCCGGTGCGCTCCGGCAGGCGGAACCGCGTCTCGCGCTCCTCGGCATCGAACACACAGAACTCGATAGCGCTGGCGGCGGACGGAATGGCGACATCCACACCCCCCGCTTTGGCATGAACCCCCCACGGCTCGGACGTCATTTCATGCCTGCCCCAGCAGGGCGCGATAGAGCGCCGCATAGGCAGCGGCCGGGTGGGTCCAGCTGACATCGGTGCGCATCCCCGCCCGCTGCATCGCCTCCCACACATCCGGCTGCCGGTAGAGGCCGGCCGTGCGCCGCAGCGCCCCGCGCAGCGCCTCGGCATCCGGCCGGTCGAACACCACGCCCGTCGCGGCTCCGGCGGCCAGCGCCATCGGGCTGGCGTCGATCACGGTGTCGGCCAGGCCCCCGGTGCGCGCGACCACCGGCACCGCGCCGTAGCGCAGCGCGCAAAGCTGCGTCAGGCCGCAGGGCTCGAAGCGGGAAGGCACCAGCAGCGCGTCGGCACCGGCCTGCACCAGATGCGCCAGCGCCTCGTCATAGCCGATCACCACGCCGATGCGCCGAGGATGCGCCGCGGCCGCCGCGCGCAGATCGGCCTCCAGCCCCGGCTCGCCGGTGCCGAGCACGCAAAGCTGGCCGCCGGCCTCCAGCAGGGTTGGCAGCGCCTCCGCCAGCAGGTCGAGCCCCTTCTGCCAGGACAGCCGGCTGACCACGCCGAACAGCGGCGCCGCGGGGTCGGCAACCAGGCCGAACCGGGCCTGCAGCGCCGCCTTGTTCGCCCCCCGCCCACCCGGCGTGGAGTAGGGCGCCGGGATCAGCCGGTCGGTCGCGGGGTTCCACACGGCGGTATCGATGCCGTTGAGAATGCCGCCCACCACCCCGGCCCGCGCCCGCAACAGCCCATCGAACCCCATGCCGAACGCCGGGGTCATGATCTCCTGCGCATAGGTGGGGGAGACGGTGGTGATGCGGTCGGCGAATTGCAGCCCGGCCTTGAGGAAGGAGATGTCGCCGTAGAACTCCAGCCCCTCGATCGCCATCGCCTCGGGCGGCAGGTGCAGCGCCGCGCGCAGGGCCGCCGCCGCACGGCCGGCAAAGGCGAGGTTGTGGACGGTCATCACCGTCGCCGGGCGCGGCCCGCCACGATAATGCAGATAGGCGGGGACAAGCCCGGCCTGCCAGTCGTGGCAATGCACCACATCCGGCCGCCAGCCGGGCAGCGCCCCCTGGCCGATATCCGCCGCCACGGCGCAAAGGGCCGCGAAGCGCTGCGGATTGTCCGGCCAGTCCTGCCCGTCCGCGCCGGTGTAGGGGTTGCCGGGACGGTCAAACAGCCCGGGGTCATCCAGCACCAGCAGATCCAGCCCACCGCCGGTGCCTTCAAGAACACGGCCGGACGGCAAGGCGTGCGTGGCAATGATCGTGAGGGCAGCCAGCACCGCCGGGTAGCCCGGCAGCAGAGTTCTCGCCCGAATGCCCTGCCCGGCCAACGCGCCGGGCAGGGCGCCGACAACATCGCCCAGCCCGCCCGTCTTCACCAGCGGATAGGCTTCGGAGGCGACAGAGAGAACCCGCACGGCCCTACCGCACTACCGGGCGGTGGCGTTGTAATAGGCCTGAGTCGCGGCCCATGCCGCCGCCCGCAGATAGCGGGCGACATCCGGTGCGATGTCCGCGGTATACGAATTCACCTCCGGCGAGCGCCCGCTCAGCGCCGCATAAACGGTGGCCGCGGCCAGATAGGTGCCGAGCCCGGTCGGATGGCGCTTGTCGGTCTGGTACAGCACCAGGTCCGGCCGCTCCTTCACCACCCGGGCGAAGGCAAGCCCGGCCGGAATGACCAGCGCATTGTTGGCATTCCCCGCGACGGTATAGGCCTCGGCCAATTGTTCGGCCATCTCCGGCTTGTCGGCATAGGCCCAGGACATAAACAGGATCGGCTCGGCCCCGTGCTTGCGCGCGGTCTCGCTGTTCTTGCGCGCGTAGTCTGTGAAAACCTGGCCGAGCTGTGGATGGATCGGGCACTGGCTGCAATCCATCATCACCACGGCGTCGTAGAGTTTGGCGCGGGTGTTGAAGACAATATTGTTGTTCGCATCAAAATTGTAATAACCCACAGCCTTCGGGCGAAAATACGATTCCAGGTCGTGCCAGTCGAAGCCCGACCCGCCCATCGTGATCATCGTGCTGCGATGCGCCCAGCGCTCCGCCGCCGGCGCACCCGCCGCCAGCCGGCCGACATATCCCGGCAGTCCGTTGTTGTAATAGAAGAAGCTGTTGCCGACATACATGAAGCGTTCCAGCTTCGCATCCACCGGCGCCGTCACCTTCGGCCGGGTCTGAGCCTCGGCGGAGCCCAGCCAAAATCCGGCCAGCACCGCCGCGGCGGCAAGCAGGTTCCGTCCAAACAACATCGTCAAGCCTCCCTGGTTTCGCGCTGGCCGCCGGATGGCGTCACCGGCCGATGGCATCGATCATCTTCTGGGTGACGAGGCACACGCCCTTCTCCGTGCGGCGGAAGCGGGCAGCATCCAGCACCGGATCTTCACCGATGACGAGACCAGGCGGGATCTTCACCCCGCGCTCCACAATCACATCGCGCAGCCGCGCGCCCTGGCCCACATCGACGGAGGGCAGGATCACCGCGTTCTCCACATGCGCGTAGCTGTGCAGGTGCACGTTGGTGAACAGCAGCGACCGGCGGAGCGTGGCGCCGGAGACGATGCAGCCGCCGGAGACGAGGGAGGAAACCGCGAAGCCCCGCCGCCCGTCCACATCATGCACGAACTTCGCCGGCGCGGTCATCTCGCCATAGGTCCAGATCGGCCAGGACTGATCGTACAGATCGAGGTCCGGCACCACCTCGGTGAGGTCGATATTGGCGGAGTAATAGGCATCCAGCGTGCCGACGTCGCGCCAGTACGTCGCCGCCCCCTCGGCACGGATGCAGGACCGGTCGAAGGGATGCGCCACGGCCTTGCCGTGGCGAACCAGGAACGGAATGATATCCTTGCCGAAATCATGGCTGGAATCGGCATCGGCCGCGTCCATCTGCAGCAGTTCGAACAGCCGCCGCGTCTCGAACACATAGATGCCCATGCTGGCCAGGGACATCTCGGGCTTGCCAGGCATGGCCGGCGGGTTGGCCGGCTTCTCCTCGAAGGAGATGATGGTGTCCTCGGTATCGACATGCATCACGCCGAAGCTCGACGCCTCGGCGCGCGGCACCTCGAAGCAGGCCACTGTCACATCGGCGCCGGTGGCGACATGCTGTTGCAGCATGTGCTCGTAGTCCATTTTATAGATATGATCGCCCGCGAGCAGCACGATGTATTTCGGGTCGTAGCTCTCGATGATATCGATGTTCTGATATACCGCATCGGCGGTACCGAGATACCACATGTCTTCCGACACGCGCTGGCTTGCCGGCAGGATGTCGAAGCTCTCATTGCGCTCGGGGCGGAAGAAGTTCCAGCCGCGCTGCAGATGCCGGATCAGGCTATGCGCCTTGTACTGCGTCGCCACCGCCATGCGGCGAATGCCCGAATTCAGCGCGTTCGAGAGCGCGAAATCTATGATCCGCAGCTTGCCGCCGAAATACACGGCCGGCTTGGCGCGCGTATCCGTCAGTTCGCGCAGCCGCGAGCCACGGCCGCCGGCGAGCACATAGGCCATCGCGTGTCGGGCCAGCGGCCCGGTGGTGGTCGCAGTCGTCGGCATCAGCATCTCCCCGTACGGCTGTCCCGCCCTTACGCGGACGGATCATACACGAGGATGATCGTCGCCAAAGGCGGAATCACCAGCACGGCGGAGGCCGGCAGGCCATGGCCGGCCACCGGCTCGGCGGTCACCGCGCCATAATTGCCCATGCCGCCGCCGCCATAGGCCTCGGCATTGGTGTTCAGCGCCTCGCGCCACCGCCCGGCCTGCGGCAGGCCGAGGCGGTAGCCGTGGCGCGGCACCGGGGTGAAGTTGCTCACCACCGCCACCGTCGCCGCCCCCGGCGCCATCCGCAGCCAGGCGGTGACGGACTGTGCGGCATCATCCACCACGATCCAGCGGAACCCGTCCGCCTCCGCATCGCGCGCATGCAGCGCCGGCAGGTCGCGGTACAGCCGGTTGAGGTCGCGCAGGCAGTCGGCGATGCCGCGATGCCCGGCCTCCATCATCAGCTCCCAGTCCAGGCCCGCGGCAAAGTTCCACTCCCGCTCCTGGCCGAACTCCTGGCCCATGAACAGCAGCTTCTTGCCGGGATGGCCCCACATGAAACCGTAGAAGGCACGCAGACAGGCCCGCTTCTGCCAGTCATCGCCTGAGATGCGCCCGATCAGCGAGTGCTTGCCGTGTACCACCTCATCATGGCTGATCGGCAGGATGAAGTTCTCGGCAAAGGCATAGACGAGGCCGAAGGTCAGCCGGTCATGGTGCCAGCGGCGATACACCGGATCGAGCGCCAGATATTCCAGCGTGTCGTGCATCCACCCCATGTTCCACTTGAAGCCGAACCCCAGCCCTCCCTGCGCCACCGGCGCGGACACGCCAGGCCAGGCGGTCGACTCCTCGGCGATCATCAGCACACCGGGATGGGCGGCATGGGCCAGAGTGTTGACATGGCGCAGGAACGCCACAGCCTCGGTATTCTCCCGCCCGCCCGCCGCGTTCGGCACCCACTCGCCGGGGCTGCGCGAGTAGTCGAGATACAGCATCGAGGCGACGGCATCGACGCGCAGCCCGTCGATATGAAACCGGTCGAGCCAGTACAGCGCGCTGGCGGCCAGAAAATTGGCGACCTCCCGGCGGCCGAAATTATAGATCGCGGTGTTCCAGTCGGGGTGGAAGCCCTGCCGCGGGTCGGCATGCTCATACAGCGCCGTGCCGTCGAAATTCGCCAACCCATGCGCATCCACCGGAAAATGCGCCGGCACCCAGTCGAGGATAACCCCCAGCCCCGCCGCATGCGCCCGATCGACGAACCGCGCGAACCCCTCCGGCGTGCCGTGCCGCGCCGTCGGCGCGAACAGGCCGACGGGCTGGTAGCCCCAGGAATCGTCGAGCGGATGCTCGCTCACCGGCAGCAGTTGCAGATGCGTGAAACCCAGCCCGGCGGCATAGGGGATCAGCCGCTCCGCCAACTCGTCATAGCTCAGCATCCGCCCGTGCTCGCGCTGCCAGGACGGCAGATGCACCTCATAGATCGAAATCGCCGTCCCGCGCGGCACGGCGGCCCGCGCGGCGATCCAAGCCGCATCCGTCCACGCAAAGCCGTCGGTGCGCGCAACGACCGACGCGGTGGACGGCCGCATCTCGGCGGCAAACCCGAACGGATCGGCCTTCAGCGGCAGCAGCGCCCGATCAGGCCCGAGAATCTCATACTTGTAGACCGCGCCCTCGCCGATCTCCGGCGCGAAGATCTCCCACACGCCGCTGTCCAGCCGCCGGCGCATCTGATGCCGCCGCCCGTCCCAGGCGTTGAAATCGCCAACCACGGAAACACGCGCCGCATTCGGCGCCCAGACGGCGAAATGCACGCCGTCCACCCCCTCATGACGCATCGGATGCGCCCCGAGCTTCTCGTACAACTGCCGGTGCGTGCCCTCCCCCAGCAGATGGTCGTCGGTCGGGCCGAGCACCGGGCCGAAGCGGTAGGGATCGTCAAACCGCCAGCGCCCGCCGGCGTTCTCCGCTTGCAGCGCATAGGCGAAACGGTCGCGCCGCCCGGGCAGCAGCAGCTCGAAAAACCCGTCGGCATGCCGCCGGCTGAACGCCCCGCCCCCCTCCAGATACAGCCGCTCCGCCCCCGGCACGAAGGCGCGGATTACCGCCCCGCCGGCATAGTGATGCAGCCCGAGCACGGCGAAGCTGTCGGCATGGCGGGCGCCGATGATGGCCTGGACGTCAGCGCTGGACGCCCGGCCCCCCATCAGCCGCGCGGCGCCAGAGGAACCCGCCAGATGTCGTCGGCATACTCCCGCATCGCCCGGTCCGAGGAGAACCAGCCGACCCGCGCGGTGTTCAGCGCGCTGGTACGCCACCAGGCCGCCCGGTCCCGCCACAGATCGGCCACCCGCGCCTGGCCAGCGACGTAACTGTCGAAATCGGCGGTGACCATGAAGTGATCGTGGTTGGTCAGCACATCCACCAGATCGGCATACCGCCCCGGCTCGGACGGCGAGAACACGCCAGACCCGATCGAGGCCAGCACATCCCGCAGCATCGGCGAGGCGGCGATGGCCTCATGCGCGCCGATGCCCCGGCGGCGCCGCGCCTCCACCTCCTCCGTCGTCAGCCCGAAGATGACGATGTTCTCCTCGCCCACGCGGTCCCGGATTTCCACATTGGCCCCGTCCAGCGTGCCGATGGTCAGCGCCCCGTTCAGCGCCAGCTTCATGTTCCCGGTGCCGGACGCCTCCATCCCCGCCGTGCTGATCTGCTCGGACAGGTCGGACGCCGGGATGATCGTCTGGGCGAGGCTGACATTGTAGTTCGGCAGGAACACCACCTTCAGCATGCCGCGCAACGCCGGGTCGTTGTTCACCACCCGCGCCACGTCATGCGCCAGCTTGATGATCTGCTTGGCGCGGTGATAGCTCGCCGCCGCCTTGCCGGCGAAGATCTTCACCCGCGGCACCCAGTCGCGCTGCGGCTGGGCGCGCATCGCCTCATACAGCGCCACTGTCTGCAGGATGTTGAGCAACTGGCGCTTGTACTCGTGGATGCGCTTGATGTGCACATCGAACAGCGCATCGGGGTCGACGCGGATCTGCAACTGGTCGGCGATCAGGGTCGCCAGCCGCGTCTTGTTGTCGCGGCGGATCATGTGCAGCCGGTCATGCACGCTGCTGTCGCCGGCCTGTGCCGCCAGACCCTCCAGCGCCTCTGCATCATCCAAAATCCGGCTGCCGGCGACATCGACCAGCAGGTCCGTCAGCCCCGGATTGGTCTCGAACAGCCAGCGGCGGAAGGTGATGCCGTTGGTCTTGTTGACGATGCGCTGCGGAAACAGCCCGTGCATGTCGCGGAACACCGTCTGGCGCATCAGGTCGGTATGCAGCGCCGAGACCCCGTTGACCTTGTGCGAGCCGATGAAGGCCAGATTGCCCATCCGTACCCGCCGCCCGCCATTCTCATCGATCAGCGACACCGACGACAGCAGCCGCCCATCCCCCGCATCCGCCGCCCGCACCGCGGCCAGATGCTCGGCGTTGATGAGATAGATGATCTGCATGTGCCGCGGCAGCAGCCGCTCCATCAGATGCACCGGCCACGTCTCCAGCGCCTCGGGCAGCAGGGTGTGGTTGGTGTAGCTGAAGGTCTCCCGCGTGATCGCCCAGGCCTCGGCCCAGGGCAGGAAATGCTCGTCCACCAGCAGGCGCATCAACTCGGCAATCGCGATGGCCGGGTGCGTGTCGTTCAGCTGGATCGCCGCGTGCTCCGGCAGGGAGCGCACATCGCCATGCTGGTTGATGTGCCGGTGCAGCAGGTCCTGCAACGAGGCGGAGGAGAAGAAATACTCCTGCCGCAGCCGCAGCTCCTGCCCCGCCGGCGTCTCGTCGGACGGATACAGGATCTGCGAAATCGCATTCGCCCGCGACCGCGCGGCCAGCGCGCCGACATGGTCGCCCTGGTTGAACGCATCCAGCCGCAGCGGATCGCCGGCGCGCGAGGACCACAGCCGCAGCGTGTTCACATGCTTGCCGCGCCAGCCCACCACCGGCGTGTCATGCGCCACCGCATCCACCGTCTCGCCCGGCCGCCAGACGAAGCGCGGCGCCGTCTCATCGGCGCCGACCTGCTCCACCGTGCCGCCGAAGCCGACATGGAACAGCACCTCCGGCCGCTCGAACTCCCAGGGATTGCCGTGCGCCAGCCACGTCTCCGGGAACTCGCGCTGCCAGCCATCCTTGATCGCCTGGCGGAACAGGCCGTGATTGTAGCGGATGCCGTAGCCGTAGGCGGCGATCGACAGGGTCGCCATGCTCTCCATGAAGCACGCCGCCAGCCGGCCCAGCCCGCCATTGCCCAGCGCCGCATCCGGCTCGATCTCGCGCAGATCGTCCAGCGACACGCCCAGCTCTTCCAGCGCCGAGCGCACGGGATCGACCAGGCCGAGATTGTTCAGGCTGTCGAACAGCAGCCGCCCGATCAGGAACTCCAGCGACAGGTAATAAACCCGCTTGCGCCCATCCGCGTAGGTCTGCCGGGTGGAGGGCATCCACCGATCGACAATGCGATCCCGCACCGCCAGCGCGGTTGCCACGAACCAGTCGCGCGGTGTGGCCACCAGCGGGTCCTTGCCGACCGAATAGGTCAGCTTGCCCACAATCGCCCGCCGCAACGCCGCCACGTCCTCGTCCTGCGCCGGCAAAGCCAGCCGGGACGCGGGACGATTGGCGGCACTCATCGCACGGCGAAGATCAGACATCGGTCGGTCCTACACATTCTGTACCGGTTATAGCCCGGTGCGGGCGGCGGAAGAAAGGCAATGCCGCAGCCCTACCCGCCACCGCGCGGCGCCTGCCCGAAGCTGACGCGCGGCACCAGGGTGGCGCAGGCGAGCGTCAGCAGGCTGCACAGCAGAACGCCCCAGAATGTCAGATGCAAGCCCTCAGCCAGGGCCGTGCGCACCGCGCTATCGGCCAGGCTCATGCCCGGGCGCTCCAGCATGGTGCGAATCTGGTCGTAGCTGACCTGCGCGCCGCTGCCGTGGCTGAGGCTGAGGTTCAGCACCCCACCCAAAATCGTCGCCCCCAGCGTGCTGCCGAGATTGCGGGAAAATACGTTGGACGCCGTCGCCGCCCCCCGCTCCGCCCAGCCGACGCTGCTCTGCACGATGACGATGGCCGCACCGTTGAGAAACCCCATCCCCAACCCCACAACCGCCGAGCCAAGCCCGGCCAGCACCGGCGAACTCTCCGGCCCCAGCAGCACGAAGGCCAGCGCCCCCACCGGCAGCAAGCCCGCCCCGAACAGCAGGATCGGCCGCAGCCCGAAGCGCACGAAACTGCGCGCCGCCACCGTCGCCCCGATCGGCCAGCCCAGCACCATCATCGTCAGCGCAAACCCCGCCACCAGCGGCGAACGGCCGAGCACACCCTGCACATACATCGGCACAAACGTCGTCAGCCCCATCAGCACCATGCCGCTCAGAAGCACCGCAAGATTGGCCGTCGCAATCGGCCGGCGCGCCCACAGCCCGAAGGACAACATCGGCTCAGGTACCCGCAACTCCTGCCGCACGAACAGCACGAGGCTCAACACCGCCACCACGGCGGCGATCACCGCGGGCGTGGTATCCAACGTGCCCGCCTCGGTCAGCGCGATCATCAATGCCGAGACGGCGATGGCGAACAGCAGCGCCCCCGGCAGATCCATATCGCGCGTCCGCGTCGCCACGTTCTCATGCAGGAACGCCGCAAACCCCACCGCCGCCGCCAGCCCGATCGGGAGGTTGATCCAGAAGATCCACGCCCAGTTCATGTGCTCGATCACCAGCCCGCCCGCCAGCGGCCCCGCCACCGAGGAAACCCCCCACACGCTGGCAAGCCAGCCCTGGATCTTCGCCCGCTCCTGCACGGCGTACATGTCGCCCACAACGGTGAGGCACACCGGCTGGATCGCCCCGGCCCCGATCCCCTGCACCAGCCGGAACACGATCAGCGACGGCATCGACCACGCGAGCCCGCACAGCAGCGTGCCCAGCAGGAATATCGCAATCCCCGCCAGCATCACCGGCTTGCGCCCGAACAGATCAGACAGCTTGCCGAACAGCACCGTCGTCGCCGTCTGCGACAGCAGGAACGAAGCAAACACCCAAGCATAGAGATGCAGGTCGCCCAGCTGCCCCGCGATCTGCGGCATGGCGGTGGAGACGATGGTCGTCTCGATGGCGATCATGAACATCGCCGCCATCACGGAAGCCAGCACGAAGGGGCGGCGTACGGCCGGAGATATGGACATCGCGCCAACATGGGGGTGCCATGTCCGTTCCGTAACCCACCCGGGTTGCATCGCTGCCGCCACCTGTCCAGCATGGGCCGAGCCATCGGGAGCGTGCCATGCCGGAATCCGTATTGATCTGGGGTGCCGGCGCCATCGGCGGCACCATCGGCGCCGCCCTGCACCGCGCCGGCCACGACGTGACCCTGGTGGATACCGAGGCCGCGCACGTCGCCGCGATCAACGCCACCGGCATCCGCATCACCGGCCCGGTCGAGGAACACACCGCCCACGCCCGCGCCTGCACGCCAGACCAGCTTACCGGCACGCACAAGCTGATCCTGCTGGCGGTGAAGGCCCACCACACCGAAGCCGCCACCCGCATGCTCGCCTCGCACCTGGCCGCCGACGGCATCGTCGTCTCCTGCCAGAACGGGCTGAACGAGCTGACGATCTCCGCCATCGTCGGCCGCCCCCACACCATCGGGGCCTTCGTCAATTTTGGCGCGGACTGGCAGGCCCCCGGCGAAATCCTCTTCGGCAACCGCGGCGCCGTGGTGGTCGGCGAGCTCGACGGCAGCCGCAGCCCCCGCCTGATCGCCCTCCACCGCCTGCTCTGCGACTTCGAGCCGGACGCGGTGATCACCGACAACATCTGGGGCTACCTCTGGGGCAAGACCGGCTACGGCGCGATCCTCAAACTCAGCGCGCTCACCAACGACACCATCGCCGACTTCATCGCCGCCCCCGCCCACCGCCCCCTCATCAAGGCCCTGGTGCGCGAAATGATGGACACCGCCGCCGCCGAATCCGTCACCCCCCTCGGCTTCAACGGCTTCGACCCCGCCGCCTTCGCCACCGGCGACGACACCGGCATCGACCGCTCGATCGCCGCGATGACGCAGTTCAACCAGGGCAGCGCCAAATCCCGCAGCGGTATCTGGCGCGACCTCGCCGTCCGCCGCCGCGCCACCGACGCCGGCGCCCAACTCGCCCCCGCTTTGGCCGCCGCCACCCGCCACGGCATCGCCACCCCCCTCACCACCCGCCTCGTCGCCACCATCAGCGCCGTCGAACGAGGCGAGGCCACCATCGGCGACAACCTGCTCGCGCGGGTCAGCGGGTAGGGGAAGCGAGTCTTCTTTTTGTGAACAAAAAGAAGCAAAAAAACTTTATCCGTTGGCGCCCGGCCTCCCGACCCCTACCCGTCATCCTGATCGAGGCGCAGGAACCACGCTGGCATAGTTCGGGTCTAGCGGCGGTCCGTGGGCTTCGCCGCCATCCCCACCAATGCGTTTCAAGTCGGCGAAGCCATCCAACCCAACGCCGCCGACACCGATCCCGCGCGAACGCCCCAACCCAACGAACAAAAGTTTTTTGCTTCTTTTTTTCAAAAAAGAAGATTTTTCCTACCCTTGCCTGCCTGCCCCTCGCCTCCCTTCCTCACCCAGCCCGCCCCGTAAACACCGCCGGCCGCTTCTCCAAAAACGCCCGCACGCCCTCGGCGTGATCCGGTGTGAGCCCTGCCGCGCGTTGGCTGTCGCGTTCGATGTCCAGTTGCGCGTCGAAGGAGGTATGGGCGGCGGCCGCGAGTGCCGTGCGGGTCAGCAGCAGCGCCTGTGTCGGCATCGCCGCCAGCTTCGTCGCGAGGGCTTCCGCCTCCGCCATGAAGGCGTCGTCATCGGCGACGGCCCAGATCATCCCCCAGGCCAGCGCCGTCTCCGCCGGGATCGGCTCGGCGAGCATCGCCATTCCCCGCGCCCGTGCCTGCCCGGCCAGATTGGGCAGCAGCCACGTGCCGCCGCAATCCGGCACCAGGCCGATGCGGGCGAAGGCCTGCAGGAACTTCGCCGACCGCGCGGCCACCACGATGTCGCACCCCAGGGCCAGGCTCGCCCCCGCCCCTGCGGCGATGCCGTTCACCGCGCAGACGGTCGGCATCCGCAGGTTGTGCAGCGTGCGCGCCAGCGGGTTCCACGCCTGCTCGATCGAGGCGCCGAGATCGCGCGGACCATCTCCGCCGGCCCCCGCCTGCCCCAGCTCCGCCCCGGCGCAGAATCCGCGCCCGGTGCCGGTGAGCAGCAGCGCCCGGCAGCTCTCATCCGCCTCCGCCTGCTTCAGCACATCGATGAGCGCATGCAGGGTGGCGCGGTTGAGCGCGTTCAGCTTCTCCGGCCGGTTCAGCGTGACTTTCCGCCAGCCCGCGCGGTGCTCCACCAGGATCGTCTCGGTCATACTCGGCTCCCCCTTCGATTGCGGCGGAGCATACCCCGGGACAGTGACGCCACCGCAACCCCGGCCTATCCTCCCCGAAAAGCCCGGAGGACGCCGTGACGCCCAAACGCCCACTCTACCGCTACGCCGAGCTCGACCGGCTGCTGAACCCGCGCAGCATCGCCATCATCGGCGCCTCCGCCCGGGCCGGCGCGTTTGGGGAGCGGGTGCTGTCCAACCTGATCGACTACCGCGGCGCCATCCACCTGGTGAACGCCCGCTACACCACCCTGGCCGACCGCCCCTGCCTGCCCTCCATCGCCGCCGTCCCCGAGCCGGTCGACTGCGCCGTCATCGCGGTCGCGCGCGAGGTGGTGGATGCGGTGGTGGAGGAATGCATCGCCGCCGGCGTCGGAGGCATGATCGTCTTCGCCTCCGGCTACGCCGAAACCGGCCGGCCCGACCGCATCGCCCAGCAGCAGCGCCTGGCCGCCCGCGCGCGCGAAGCCGGCGTGCCGCTGATCGGCCCGAACTGCATCGGGGCTGTGAACCACCGCCTGCGCAGCCGCATCACCTTCATGCCGTACGCGCCGATGCCCCCGCCCCGCCCCGGCGCCATCGGCATCGTCAGCCAATCCGGCGCGCTCGGCTTCTCGATGGAACAGGCGATGCAGCACGGCACGCCGATCAGCCACGTCTTCACCTCCGGCAATTCCTGCGACGTCGACATGGCAGACTACGTCGCCTTCCTCGCCGACGACCCCACCTGCTCCGCCATCGCCCTGCTGTTCGAAGGCATGGCCGACCCCACTCGCCTGATCGCCGCCTGCGAGCGCGCCTGGGCGGTCGACAAGCCCGTCGTCGTCTGCAAGCTCGCCACCGGCAACTTCGGCGCCCAGGCCGCGATGTCGCACACCGGCTCGCTCGCCGGCAGCCAGGAGGCCTACCGCGCCGCCTTCGCCCGCGCCGGCGTGGTGCTGGTGGACAACTTCGAAGACCTCATGGAAACCGCGAGCTTCCTCGCCAAAGCCCCGCCGCCCAAGGCCACCGGCGTCGCCGTGCTGGCCACCTCCGGCGGCGCCGCTATCATGGCCGCCGACAAGGCAGAGGCGCACGGCGTCCCCCTGCCGCAGCCGCGCGAGGCCGCCCGCCTCGTCCTCGAAGCCCGCGTCCCGGATTTCGGCTCCATCCGCAATCCGGTGGACGTCACCGCCCAGGTGATGAACGACCCCGAAAGCCTGCCCGCCTGTGCCGACGCCATGCTGGACGACCCGCAATACGGCGCGATGATCCTGCCCACCGTCTTCTCCGGCCCGCTCTCCGGCGCCCGCCTGCCCTACTACAACACGCTGGCCCGGCGCACCGGCAAACCGGTCATCAACATCTGGCTGACCGAATGGCTGGAAGGCACGGGTGCTGCCGTGTTCGAAGCCGACCCCAAGGTGATGATCTTCCGCTCGATGGACCGCGCCTTCGCCACCCTCGCCGCCTGGCACCGCCGCGCGGCCCTGCGCGCCCAGCCGCCCCGCCAGCTCCGCCGCCTCGCCCCGCCCGCCGCCCGCGCCGCCGCCGCCACCCTGCTCGCCGCCGCCGGCCCCATCCTCACCGAACGCGAAGCCAAAGCCGCCCTCGCCCTCTACGGCATCCCCGTGGTGCAGGAAACGCTCGCCCAGACCGCCGACGAAGCCGTCGCCGCCGCCAGCTACCCGGTGGTCGTGAAAGTCGAAAGCCCCGACCTGCCCCACAAAACCGAAGCCGGCGTCATCCGCCTGAACCTGAAAAACGAAGCGGAGCTCCGCGCCGCCTTCGCCGCAGTGATGGACAACGCCCGCAAACACACCACCAACATCAACGGCGTGCTCGTGCAGCCGATGGTCCCCCAGGGCGTGGAAATGATGGTCGGCGCCCGCGTCGATCCCCTCTTCGGCCCGCTCATCGTCGTCGGCCTCGGCGGCATCTTCGTCGAACTGATGAAAGACAGCGCCGTCGACCTCGCCCCCCTCACCCACAGCGAAGCCCGCACCCTGCTCGACCGCCTGCGCGGCCGCGCCCTGCTGGCCGGCTTCCGCGGCAGCGAACCCGTCGATCTCGACGCCCTGGCCGACATCATCGTCCGCATCGCCGAATTCACCGACGACCACCGCGACACCATCACCGAAATCGACGTCAACCCCCTCATCTGCGCAGGAGGACGCATCCTGGCGGTGGACGCCCTCATCGTGCGGGCGGTGTCGCCGACGGGAGGGTAGGGAAGGCAAGCGGCAGGAAGGCAAGGAAGTCTTCTTTTTGTGAACAAAAGAAGCAAAAAAACTTTCTCCGTTTGGCACCCTGCCTACCGCAAGATACCCGTCATCCTCGGGCTTGTCCCGAGGACCCACGCCTTGCCTTCGTTGCCGAGAAACCAGCGAGGAAGGCAAGGAGGCTTCGCCCAAAAGCCCCCCACTGCGTGGCCAAGACGGCGAAGCCAAAAACACCCCCCACCACCAACACCACTCCCGCCCGCCAAAGCCCCAACCAACGAACAAAAGTTTTTTGCTTCTTTTTTTCAAAAAAGAAGACCCTTCCTACCCCCTGCCTTCCTACCCCTTGCCTGCCTACCCCCGCCCCAAGAAACCAAAGGACTCCTCGTGCCCCGCATCACCGGCCGCGACCCTGCCAGCGGCGCCTCCCTCGCTGTCACGACCGAACGGGGGCGCATCACCGCGATCGAGCCTGGCCCGAATGGTGAGCAGCCCTGGCTCGCGCCTGGGCTCATCGATCTGCAGGTCAACGGCTTCGGCGGTCACGACCTCAACGCGCCTGGCCTGACGCCGGAGACGGTAACCGCTCTCGTCCACCGTCTCCGCCAGGATGGCGTGACGGCGTTTCTGCCCACGCTCATCACCGCGTCGGAAGCCGACATCATCGCGGCCTTGCGCGCGATTGCCGCCGCCCGCGCGGCCGATCCGGCGGTGGCGCATGCGATTCCCGGCGTGCATGTGGAGGGCCCGCACCTCGCCGGGGAGGACGGCCCGCGCGGCGCGCACCCTCGCGCCCATGTCCGCCCACCCGATCTGGCCGAGTTCGCCCGCTGGCAGGCCGCCGGCCCGGTGGCGATGGTCACCCTCTCCCCGCACTGGCTCGACGCATCAACTTACATCGCAGCGCTGGCCGCCCGCGGTGTGCATGTCGCCCTCGGCCACACGGCGGCGACGCCCGAGCAGATCCGCGCCGCCGCGGCTGCCGGCGCCCGCCTGTCCACCCATCTCGGCAATGGGGCGGCGGCGATGCTGCCGCGCCATCCCAACCTGATCTGGGCGCAGTTGGCCGACGACCGCCTGACCGCCGGCTTCATCGCCGACGGCCACCACCTGCCGGCGGATACGCTGACCGCGATGCTGCGCGCCAAGGGCCTGGACCGCGCCCTGCTGGTCTCGGACGCCACGGCCCTCGGCGGCATGCCGCCTGGCCGCTACACCCAGCCGATCGGCGGCGAGGTGGAGCTGCTGGCCAATGGCCGCCTCGGCACCCCCGGCACGCCCTATCTGGCCGGCGCCGCCTTGCCGCTGATCACCGGGGTCGCCAACGCCATCACCCTGGCCGGCCTCACCCTGGCCGACGCCCTGCGCCTGGCCACGGTCAATCCCGGCCGCTACGCCGGCGGCCGCGGCCTGCTCACGCTCGGCGGTCCGGCCGACCTGATCCGCTTCGCCTGGCGCCCGGGCGATGCCGCGCTGCGCCTGATCGACGTCGTCACACCTTGAGCGCAGGCCAGGCCGGATTACGGAAGGTCTGGAATTCCAACAGATACCCGTTCGGGTCCTTCACGAAGAAGCAATAGACCCCGAACTGCGCGCTCTCCTGCGGCTCGCCCTCGGGGTTGACGCCTTTGGCGAGAAAATGCGCATACCACCCGTCCACATCCGGCGTGATGAAGCTCAGCACCACCCCCTTCGGCTCCACGAACCGCCCCGGCCGTGCAAAGCACACGCCGATGAAGCTCGTCGCACTCCAGCGATAGATGCGGCACAGCCCCTGGTCGAGCACCAGCTCCAGGCCGAGCGTCTCGGCGTAGAACCGGGCGGTACCGTCGAGGTCCAGCGTGTAGACCCAGGTGATCGATTGGTGGTTCGGAGGAGTGTTCATGTTCTTAATTTGTTCTTGACCATTGCCACGGGATGCGGCACGGTTTTGCCAGAACGGACGGAGAACAGCAAGTGCGAACGGAGAGCAGCTACGAACCCCGCGACTTCGCCCGCGAACTCGACCCGATGGAGATCGAAGCGATCGAACGCGCCGGGATCATAGAGTCGACAAAACCCGGCCGCCGCGCCCTTGGTATCCCCCCGCGTCCGGAAAGCACCACCCTGCCCGGCGTGCACCGCGGCCGCGGCGCCACGCTGAATCCGCCCAACCGCTTCGAACGCAACGCCGCCAGCCCCTTCGACGACGGCTGGCAGACGCTGACGGCCGACTTCGCCGACCTCCCCCCGCTCCCCACCACACTGACGCGCGACGCCAGCCGCACCGCCATCGCCTGGAACCAATCGCCGGACCTTGGCTTCGACCGCGCGGTCAACCCCTATCGCGGCTGCGAGCACGGCTGCGTCTACTGCTACGCCCGCCCCAGCCACGCCTATCTCGGCCACTCGCCGGGCCTGGATTTCGAAACCAAGCTGCTGTTCAAGCCCGAAATCGCCGAGCTGCTGGAAAAGGAGCTCCGCAAACCCGGCTACATCGCCCGCCCCATCGCGCTCGGCTCCAACACCGACCCCTACCAGCCGATCGAACGCACCCTCAAACTCACCCGCGCGGTGCTGGAGGTGATGGACCGCTTCAACCACCCCGTCACCATCGTCACCAAATCCGCCGGCGTCCTGCGCGACATCGACATCTTGCAATCCCTCGCCAAGCGCGGCCTCGTCCGCGTCTGCCTCTCGGTCACCACGCTCGACCCCGGCCTCGCCCGGCGGATGGAACCCCGCGCCGCCACCCCCGCCCGGCGCATCCAGGCCATCGCCGAGCTCACCCGCGCCGGCATCCCCACCGGCGTACTTGCCGCCCCGATGATCCCCGCCTTGAACGACGCCGAACTGGAAAAGATACTGGAAGCCGCCTCGCGCGCCGGCGCCGGCTGGGGCGGCTACGTCCTGCTGCGCCTGCCGCACGAGCTCAAGCAGATCTTTGAGGACTGGCTGATCCAGCACTTCCCCGACCGCGCCCGCCACGTGCTCGACCTCATCCGCGAAACCCGCGCCGGTGCCCTGAACGACACCAAATTCGGCCAGCGCTTCAGCGGCACCGGCGTCTATGCCGACATGCTCGCCAAACGCTTCCTCCGCGCCTCCAGGCAATGGGGCCTGGACAAGCACGAACCGCTGAACACCGACCTCTTCCACCCCCCCGAACTCGCCCGCCGCGGCATGGCGGAAGCGCAATTGTCGCTGCTCTAGCCCCTACAGCATCGCCAATCCCGTCTTGCGCCGCGGCGGCGCAAACGCGGCGTCGATCTCCATGAGATCGGCCTCGTCCAATACCAGCTCCGCCGCCGCCGCATTCTGCCGCACATGCGCCGCACTGCCTGATTTCGGGATCGAGATCACCCCCGGCCGGCGCAGCGACCAGGCGATCGCCACCTGCGCCGGCGTGACATCCCGGCGCGCCGCGATCGCCTTCAACGCCGGGTTCGCGAGCAACCGCCCGCCCTGCCCCACCGGCGAATAGGCCATCGCCGGCATGCCCTGCGCCTGCTGCCACGGCAGCAGATCGAACTCGATCCCCCGATACTCCGGGCTGTACAGCACCTGGTTGACCGCGCAGGCCGCCCCCCCGGTCACCGAAAGCAGCTCCTCCATATCGTCGGTATCGAAGTTGGAAACGCCCCAGTGCCGGATCTTCCCCGCCCGCCGCAGCGCCTCGAACGCCTCCACCGTCTCGCCCAGCGGCACCCCCCCGCGCCAGTGCAGCAGATACAGGTCGATCCGATCGGTCCGCAGCCGCTTCAGGCTGCGCTCACACGCCGCCGGCACCCCCCGGCGCGACGCATTCTGCGGATACACCTTGGAAACAACGAACACTCCGTCCCGCTGCCCCTCGATCGCATCGCCCACCACCTCCTCGGAGGTGCCATCGCCATACATCTCGGCGGTATCGATCAGCGTCATCCCCAGCGAGACGCCCAACCGCAACGCATCCGCCTCCTCCCGCCGGCCGCGCTGCCCCTCCCCCATGCGCCACGTGCCCTGCCCAAGAGCCGAAACAACCGTGCCATCGGGAAGCTGAACAGTCTTCAAATCACAATTCCCGCGCGGCAGTATTCAGGAGGGCAAGGGGCAGAAAGGAAGCATCTTCTTTTTTGAAAAAAAGAAACAAAAAACTTTCACTCTGGCTTCGCCACCAAACCGGACAGAGGGTTCATAAACGGGCGAAGCCCCAAAACCCACCCTCGCCAAGAACCCAATCCCGTGAGCCAAGCCCCAACCCAACGGATGAAGTTTTTTTGCTTCTTTTTGTTTACAAAAAGAAGACTCTACTTCCCTTCACCCCGCCCGCTTCTCCGCCAGCTTGAGCAACCGCAGGAAGTTCCCCCCCCAAA
>CAMCJI010000018.1 GCA_945874805.1 Asaia bogorensis
CATGACGGCGAGTTCGCTGAGGGGGAAGCGGGATGTGAGGCCCTGGGCCTGCATCAGCGGGCCGCCGATGCCGGCGAATTCCAGGTCGGGGCGGGCGGCTTTGAGGGCGGCCATCATGCGGCCGCCGAGGACGTCCCCGCTCTGTTCGCCGGCGATGAGGTAGATCAGGGTCACGCGAGGGGGACCACGGGGCAGGGGGCGGGGGTGGGGGGCCAGGACCAGTGGTTGCGCACCTGGCCGTCGCGGCGGACGGGGGCGAGGCGCTGGGGGTCGAGATCGGCGAAGAGCCATTCGTGGCGGTCTGGCGTGCCGGTGGCGATGACGCCGTCGGCGGGGAAGCCGCGATCGACGGGGCCGAAGACGGCGGCGTGGCCGGTGTTGGCGTCCAGCGTGCCGGACCAGGGGGCGGTGCCGACGGTGGGGGTGATGGCGACGAAGCACTGGTTTTCCATCGCGCGGGCGGCGGCGGCGATGCGGACGCGGTTGAAGCCGTGCGGCGTGTCGGTGCAGGTGGGGACGAGGATCAGCCAGGCGCCAGCTTCCACCTGGGCGCGGACGAGCTGGGGGAATTCGACGTCGAAGCAGATGGCGATGCCGAGGCGGCCGAATGGGGTGTCGAACACCGTGGGGGGGCGGCCGGGGGCGATGTGCCAGTCCTCCGCCTCGAAGCGGGTCATCGCGTGTTTTTCCTGCACGGCGAAGCGGCCGTCCGGGGCGATGAGGGGGGATTGGTTGCGGATCAGGCCGTCACGCAGGCGGGGCAGGCTGCCGGGGATGAGCCAGACCCGGTGGCGCTGGGCGATGCTGCGCGCGGCATCCAGCAGGGCCTCGGATTGGGCGATGGCGGTTTGCAGTTCGCGGGCGGGGTCGGGCGAGGTGCCGGCGGCGCATTCGAGGGGGGCGTATTCGGGCAGGACGAGCAGCTCCGCGCCCTGGCTGGCGGCGAAGGTGACTTCCGCGTCCAGCCGGGCGGCCCAGGCGGCGGGGCCGTCCGTGCGGCGGATCTCCCATTGGCAGAGGCCGAGTTTCATCGGAGCGGCTTTGTCCAGAAGGCCAGCGTGTTCTCGACCTGGCCGGGGCCGTCGATCTGCGTCCAGCGCATCGTGCAGGTCATCCCCGGTTGTGGGGTGAAGCCGCGCTTGTGCCAGAAGGCGTCGAGCGGGACGTAGCCGGGCGGGCGGAGCGGGTGGTCCGGCGCGCGTTGGACGGCGCAGAAGGCGGCGGTGTCGGCGTCCGAGACGCGGCGGGCGTGGGCCTCGCGGGCGGTGAAGAAGGCGACGCCGGCGCCCTGGCCGCGGTATTCGGCGCGCAGGACGGACTCGCCGAAGTAGAAGACGCGGTCGAGCGGGATGCCGCGCGCGGCGAAGGGGGCGGCGACGCCAGCGCCGGCATCGGCCAGCGGCATGCAGGTGGCGCAGCCGACGGGGGTTTCGCCGTCGAAGGCGACGATCAGGCCGGCGCGGGGGCTGGCGGCGAATTTGGTGAGGTAGGACTGCTCGTCGGCCTCGCCGCCCTCATAGAGATAGGGGAAGGCGCGGAAGACGGTGATGCGCAGCCGGGCGAGGGCGGGCAGGAAGGGAGCGGCTTCGGGGCCGGCGAGGCTTTCGATGCGCAGGATGCTCATGGCCTGTGCATAGGCAGCCCGGCCGGCCGGCGCAACATCAGCTGGCGGCCTCATCGCGGTGGCGGCGGACGGCGGCCTTGGCGCGGGTGATCACCGCGGTCATCTCGCGGTCGGAAATGCCGTCCCGGTCCATGGCCAGGCGCACCAGGGGGTCGGCGAGAAGGCGCTCGATCGTCAGTTCGGACTCGTCACAGCCGGTCATGTTCAGCCCTCCCTGCCAGTGCCGTGGCGCAGGCTGCGCCCCGAAGTTTTTCGACATGGTGAGACGACCACGGCGAGACGGCAGGATTAGGGCAGAAAGGTTAAAGAACGGTCATAAAGCCGTTGATTTCGCAGCGCTGTCGAAGGCCATCAGCCCTTCCTCGATGGTGCGCCGGTCGAGGTCGCGGGTGATGAAGACGATGCGGGAGGTGCGGGGGTCGCCCTCCGGCCAGGCGGGCAGAAGCTGCGGCTCATGGAACATGTGCTGCACGCCGTGGATCGCCACCGGGCGGGTCTGGCCGACGAGGTTGAGGATGCCCTTGACCCGCAGCAGGCTTTCGCCGCGGGTGCCGATGAGCATTTCCAGGCAGGAGCCGATGCCCTGCCAGTGCAGCGGCTCGGTGAAGGTGAGGCAGAAGGAGTGGATGCGGCCGTCATGCACGCCGCCTTTGCCCCAGGCGGCGTCGTCCAGCCATTTGCGGACGTCCGCCAGTTTGCCGGAGGGGTCGTAGAGGCCGCAGCCGGTGAGCAAGGCGGGCTCGATCGCGCCGCGGTCAGCGAGGTGGATGGGGGCGCCGGGGTTCAGGGCTGCGAGGCGGGCGCGCAAGGCCGTGGTGTCCGGCGCGAGGTCGGTTTTGGAGAGCACGATGCGGTCGGCCATCGCGGCCTGGCGCAAGGCTTCCTCGTGCGTGTCGAGATTGGCGAGGCCGTTGATGGCGTCGACGACGGTGACGATGCCGTCGAGGCGGAAGTGGCGGGCGAGGAGGAGGTCGCCCATCATTTCCTGCACGACCGGGGCGGGGTCGGCCAGGCCGGTGGTTTCGATGATGACGCGGTCGATCGTGCCGAGGCGGGGGATCAGGTCGCGCAGGGCGCGGCTGAGGTCGCCGGCGATGGCGCAGCAGAGGCAGCCGCTGGGGAGGAGGACCGTGTCATCCTTGACGGCATCGACCAGCAGATGGTCGATGCCGACTTCGCCGAACTCGTTGACCAGCACCGCGGCGCCGGCCATTTCGGGGCGGCGCAGCAGGTGGTTGAGCAGCGTGGTCTTGCCGGCGCCGAGGAAGCCGGTGAGCACGGTGACGGGCAGGGGCTCAGCCATAGAGGGCCTTCGGATCGACCAGGACCGGGGCGATCTCGACGATTTCGCCGTCGCGCACGGCGCGGTAGAAGCAGTCCCGCCGGCCGGTGTGGCAGGCGACGCCGTGCTGGTGGACGCGGAGGAGGATGGTGTCGCCGTCGCAGTCCAGCCGCAATTCGATGAGGTCCTGGTGCTGGTGCGAGGTTTCGCCCTTGCGCCAGAGCGCGTTGCGGCTGCGGCTGAAATAGACGACGCGGCCGGTGGCGAGGGTTTCGGCGACGGAGTCGCGGTTCATCCAGGCCATCATCAGCACCTCGCCGCTGTCATGCTGCTGGGCGATGGCGGGGACGAGGCCGCGCTCGTCGAAACGGATCTGATCGAGGATGTCTGTGCTGCTCATGCGTGCTAGTTTGCCACGGCCATGACCGATGCCAAGACCGAACCCGCCGCCGATGCGCGCATCGCTGCCCAGCTTGCCCAGGCCGAGGCGCTGTGCGCGCGGCGGGGTGCGCGGCTGACCGAGCTGCGGCGCGATGTGCTGGCGCTGATCCTGGCCTCGCCGGGGCCGGCGGGGGCCTATGCGCTGCTGGATGGGCTGCGGGCCAGCCGCCGGGCGGCGGCGCCGCCGACGATCTACCGGGCGTTGGATTTCCTCGCCGAGCAGGGGCTGATCCACAAGATCGAGCGGCTTTCCGCCTATGTCGGCTGCATCGACGCGCATGAGCACGCACATGGCCATGCGCACCAGGCGCAATTCCTGATCTGCCGGAGCTGCAACCGGGTGACCGAGATCGAGGACCATCACCTGACGCACGCCTTGGCGGACGCGGCCGCGCGGGCCGGCTTCACGGTCAGCGGTGCGACGATCGAGGCCGAGGGTGTGTGCGCGGCGTGCCGGGATTCTGCCGGCGTTCAGACCGGCTCGGTATCCAGCGCGTAGCCGGCGGCGCGGACGGTGCGGACGATGTCCAGCTCGTCGTCGCCGTTGATCGATTTGCGCAGGCGGCGGATGTGGACGTCGACGGTGCGGGGCTCGACATGGATGTCCGGGCCCCAGACGGCGTCGAGCAGTTCTTCGCGGCTGAACACCCGCTGCGGGTGCTGCATGAAGAATTCGAGCAGGCGGAACTCGGTGGGGCCGAGATGCACGGCGCGGCTGTTGCGGGTGACACGGTGGGTGGCCAGATCCATCGTGATGTCGTGGAATTCCAGCCGCCCCTTGGTGGGCACGCTGATGGAGCGGCGCAGCAGGGCGCGCATCCGGGCGAGGAGGGATTCCATGTTGAAGGGCTTGGTGATGTAGTCGTCCGCGCCGGTGTTCAGGCCGCGCACCGCGTCCTGGTCCTCGGTGCGGGCGGTGACCATGATGACGGGCAGGTCGCGGGTGTTCGGCCGGCGGCGGATCTGGCGGCAGACCTCGATGCCGGACATCACCGGCAGCATCCAGTCGAGCAGCACCAGATCGGGCGGGGATTCGGCAATGCGTGTCAGGGCTTCCTGGCCGTCTGAGGCTTCATCGACGCGGAAGCCCTGCTTTTCCAGGTTGTAGCGCAGCATGGTGGCAAGGGCCGCTTCATCCTCGACGACGAGGACGAGGGGCTTGGCGAGGCTGGCATGGGCTTCTGCCATGGGGATGCGTCCTATTCGCGGTGACGGACGACGGCGTAGGCGGACATGTCGCCCTTCGGCCGTGCATCGGTGAGCGGTTCGCCCTTGACGGCGTACCAGATGGTCTCGGCGATGTTTGTCGCGTGGTCGCCGATGCGTTCCAGGTTCTTGGCGATGAACAGCAGGTGCGTGCAGGGCGTGATGTTGCGCGGGTCTTCCATCATGTAGGTGATGAGCTCGCGGAACAGGGCGTTGTAGATCTGGTCGATCGCCTCGTCCGTGCGCCAGACCTGCAGTGCCTTGTCGGTGTCGGACTCGCCGATCGCATCGATGATGAGCTTGAGGTTTTCCTGAACGAGGCGGGCCATGTGGTTCAGGCCGGTCAGCGTGTAGGGCAGGGAGAACTGCTGCAGCACGAGGCTTCGCTTGGCCACGTTGGCGGCATAGTCGCCGATGCGTTCGAGGTCGCCGGTCATCTTCAGGGTGGCGACGATCAGGCGCAGGTCCTGGGCCATCGGCTGGCGCAAAGCGAGCAGGCGGATGACGAAGGCTTCGATCTCGCGCTCCTGGGCGTCCACCCGGGGGTCGGACTCCATCGCGGCGGCGGCGGCATCGCTGTCACGCGTGAGCACGGCGGTGCAGGCGAGCGCGGTCTGGCTTTCGACCATGCCGCCCATGTTGGTAACCAGCGAGCGCAGGCGCTGCAGCTCGTTGTCGTAGGATTTGACGATGTGCGAGTTCTCTTCGGGCATTTTGCGTTCCTCAGCCGAACCGGCCGGTGATGTATTCCTGGGTCCGCTTCTCGCGGGGGGTGGTGAACATCTGGGTCGCCGAGCCGACCTCGACCATCTCACCGAGGTAGAAGAAGGCGACCTGGTCGGCGCAGCGGGCGGCCTGCTGCATGTTGTGGGTGACGATGGCGATGGTGAAGTCGCGCTTTAGTTCGTCGATCAGCTCTTCGATCTTCAGGGTGGAGATCGGGTCGAGCGCGCTGGTCGGCTCGTCGAAGAGGATGACTTCGGGGCGGACGGCGATGGTGCGGGCGATGCACAGGCGCTGCTGCTGGCCGCCGGAGAGGCCCATGGCGGAGGTGTTCAGACGGTCCTTCACCTCGCCCCAGAGGGCCGCACGGGTGAGCGACCATTCGACCCGCTCATCCATCTGCGGCTTGCTCAGCTTTTCGTGCAGGTTCACCCCGAAGGCGATGTTCTCGTAGATCGTCATCGGGAAGGGTGTGGGCTTCTGGAAGACCATGCCGATGCGGCTGCGCAGTTCGTTCACGTCGAGCTTCGGGTCGACGATGTTGGTGCCGTCCATCATCGCCTCGCCCACCGCGCGCTGGCCGGGGTAGAGGTCGTACATCCGGTTCAGCACGCGCAGCAGGGTGGACTTGCCGCAGCCGGAGGGGCCGATCATGCCGGTGACCTGGCGGTCCGGCAGATCGAGGTTGATGCCCTTCAGCGCCTTGTTGCTGCCGTAGAAGAAATCGAGGTTGCGGATGGCGATGCGCGCGGGGTTGAGCCCGGTGCTGGCGCGGGTTTCGAGCACGCCCATCGATGGTTTGTCGGATGTGTCGTTCATGCTGTTGCTCATTTGGAAATTTCCGGCTGTACCGATACGGCGATCAGGCGCTTTTGCGAAGGACGAAGCGGGCGACAACGTTGATGCCGAGCACACCGAGGGTGATCAGCAGCGCGCCAGTCCAGCCCAGCGCGATCCAGTCGGCATAGGGTGAACCGGCATAGGCGTAGATCGTCACCGGCAGGGACGACATCGCCTTGGACAGATCGACCGACCAGGTGAGGTTGCCGAGCGAGGTGAACAGCAGCGGCGCCGTCTCGCCTGCTATGCGGGCGATGGCCAGCAGCACGCCGGTGATGAGGCCGGACATCACAGCCCGGTAGCAGACGTGCACGATCATCTTCCATTTCGGCGCGCCGAGCGCGATCACCGCCTCGCGCAGCGTGTTCGGAACGAGCTGCAGCATGTCCTCGGTGGTGCGGACGACGATGGGGATCACGATGACGGCGAGTGCGACCGAGCCGGCAAAGCCGGAGAAGCCGCCGAAGGGCAGCACCAGCAGCTGATAGACGAACAGGCCGATCAGGATCGAGGGAGCGGAGAGCAGGATGTCGGAGACGAAGCGGACGGCGTAGCCGAGCTTCGAATCACGGGCGTATTCGGCGAGGTAGGTGCCGACCAGCAGGCCGATCGGGGTGCCGATCAGCGTGCCCAGCCCGGTTTGGATGAGGGTGCCGACGATGGCGTTCAGCAGCCCGCCGTTGGAGCCGGGCGGGCGGGTGACCTCGGTGAAGACGGTCAGGCTAAGGCCTTCCAGCCCGCGCCAGAACAGGGTGATCAGGATGGAGGCGAGGAAGAGCAGGCCGATCGTGGTCGCGGCGAAGGCGAGCCAGCGGATGATCGCATCGGTGCGCCCGCGGGAACGGCCGAGGGCGCGGGCGGTGGCGATGTCGCGTTTGACGCCGCCGGGGGAGAGGGAGGTTGTGGCGCTCATGGATGCGTCCTCACACCTTCGCCGGGCGCAGCAGCACCCGCGAGATGGCCAGCACGATGAAGGAGATGACGAACAGGATGAAGCCGAGCGCCAGCAGGGCACCGAGCTTGAGGCTGCCGGCCTCGGCCTCGCCGAACTCAAGGGCGACGAGGGAGGCGATGGTGTTGCCGGGGCCGAAGAGGCTGGTGGTGATGCGGTTGGCGTTGCCGATCACGAAGGTGACGGCCAGGGTCTCGCCCAGGGCGCGGCCGAGGCCGAGCATGATGCCGCCGACCACCGACTTGCGGGTGTAGGGGATGACGACGTTGCGCATCACCTCCCAACGCGTGCAGCCCAGGCCGTAGGCGCTCTCCTTGAAGACCGGGGGCACGGTGACGAAAACGTCGCGCATGGTGGCGGCGACGAAGGGGATGATCATCACCGCGAGGATCAGCGAGGCGGTGAAGATGCCGGTGCCGAAGGGAGGGCCCGCGAAGAGGAAGCCGATGATCGGGAATTCGCCCACGGTATCGATGATCGCCGGCTGGATGTGTTGGGCCATCAGGGGCACGATCACGAAGAAGCCCCACATGCCGTAGATGATGGAGGGCACGGCGGCGAGCAGTTCGATCGCGGTGCCGACGGGGCGGCGGATGTTCTCGGGTGCCAGCTCGGTCAGGAAGTAGGCGATGCCGAAGGCGACGGGGACTGCGAGCAGCAAGGCGAGGATGGAAGTGACGATGGTGCCGTAGATCGGTACGAGGGCGCCGAATTCCTCGGCCACCGGGTCCCAGTTCTCGCCCCAGATGAAGGCGGCGCCGAAGGCCTTGAAAGCGGGGAAGGCGCCGATGAAAAGCTCGATGATGATGCCGCCGAGCAGGATGAGGACAAAGATCCCGGCGCCGCGGCAAAGGAACTCGAAAATCTTGTCGCCGAGGGCGCCACTGGCGCGCCCCGGGGCGGCGGCGGTAGGTGTGCCCGAACGGGCGGTAGCGGATGGCTGCATGGCGGATTGGGTCCGGTCGGGCGGGCGTCAGGAAGGGCGGGCTGGCCAAACACGACGGCGGCGGGCCAGGGCCCGCCGCCGCGCTTCGTTGTGGATCAGGGGCTGACGGGTTTGCCGTCCGGACCCCTGACCTGGGCGACCCAGGCTGCGCGAACCGCATCCTGCACCGCGGGGGGCAGCGGGATGTATTCCAGCTCCTGCGCGAGCTTGGAGCCGTTCTTGTAGGCCCAGTCGAAGAACTTCATCACGTTGGCCGAGCGGGTGGCGTCCTTCGGGTCTGTCGGCAGGAGCACGAAGGTCGGCGAGACGATGGGCCAGCTGGTCGCGCCGTTCTGGTCGATGATGTCGGCGGCGAAGTTCGGCACGGCCCAGTTGGCGTTCGCGGCGGCGGCGAGGAAGCTCTCCGGCGTCGGCGTGACGAAGTTGCCGGCCTTGTTGCGGATCTGGGTGGAGACCAGCTTGTTCTGGATGGCGTAGGCGTTTTCGACATAGCCGATGGCGCCGCGGGTGTTCTTCACGGTGCCGGCCACGCCCTCATTGCCGCGGGCACCGGTGCCGGACGGCCACTTGACGGAGACGCCGACGCCGACCTTGGACTTCCATTCCGGCGAGACGGCGGAGAGGTAGGACACCCACACGAAGGTCGTGCCGGAGCCGTCCGCGCGATAGACCGGGGCGATGGCGAGGTTCGGCAGGGCCAGACCACGGTTCATCTCGACCAGCGCCGGGTCGTTCCATTTGGTGATCTTGCCGAGATAGATGTCGGCGAGCAGTTCGCCGGTCATCTTCAGCTTGTTGTCCTCGACGCCGGGGATGTTCACGATGGCGACGAGCGAGCCCATCACCGTGGGGAACTGCATCAGCTTCGTCTCGGTGAGCTGCGCCTGTGTCAGCGGCGCGTCGGAGGCGCCGAAATCGACGGTGCGGTTGCGCGCCTGGGTCTGGCCGGCGCCCGAGCCGACGGACTGGTAGTTCAGCTGGATGCCCGTGGCCTTCTGTGCGGCCTCGCCCCACTTCTGATAGATCGGGTTGGGGAAGCTCGCGCCCGCGCCGGTGATCGGTTGCGCCTGGGCGGCCCAGGGGGCGATGGCGGGGGCGATGGCCAGGGTGAGGGCCAGGGCCTTGACGATGAAATTCATGTTGTCTCCTGCGGATCGGCCGCGCGGTTTTGCCAGGCGATTCCCGGCGCAACGGGAACATAGGCAGGGACCGCGACTCAGAGATTGCAGATTTATGACAGTATGATGACAGTGAATGCGATCGTCCTGTGGACCTCCCGCGCTGGTCATCCGGTTGAGCATGGCACTCATGCGCCAATGTCGGGGTCAGCCGGCGCGATGGGCGGCTGGGCGGGGTGGCGTTGTCATCGCAGTGTCATGCTGAGGTCAGGCTGTGCTCGGCGGCCGGGATGCCGGGATGGGCGTGCGCAGGGCGGCCTGGGCCGCCGCGTCCAGGGCGGAGAGGAACTTCGAGCGGTCGGCCTTGGTCATCGGGGCGGGGCCGCCGGTGGCCACGCCCATTTCGCGCAGGTGCTGGCCGATGGCGCGGCCGGCGAGCGCGTTGCCGATGTTGTCGGCCGACCAGACGCGGCCGTTCGAGGCGACGGCCCGCGCGCCGCGGGCGAGGCAGCGGGCGGCCAGCGGGATGTCGGAGGTGATGCAGACGTCGGCTGCGGTGATCCGCTCGGCGATCCAGTCGTCCGCGATGTCCGGGCCGTCCGGCACCACCACCATGTGGACGCCGGGCAGGCCGGGCGGGCGGATGGGGCGGGAGCCGTTGGAGACGACGTGGACGGCCAGGCCCAGGCGGCCAGCGACGCGGTAGACCTCATCGCGGACGGGGCAGGCGTCGGCATCGATGTAGATTTCGGTCATGTCTGTTTATACCGAAAGATGCGGGCAGGCACAGCAGCGGCTTGCCGCGCGCGGCAGGTGGCCTCAGCATGGCGGGGAAGCAGCGGAGGACGGGCGAGATGTGCGACACCATGGTGGCGACCGCCGGGGCCAGCGCCACCGGAGCTGTGATCTTCGGAAAGAACAGCGACCGCGAGCGCAACGAGGCGCAGTATCTCGATCTGGTGCCGGCGCGCGACTGGGGGGCGGGCAGTGTGGTGCGCACCACCTATATCGCCATCCCGCAGGCCGCCCGCACCCATGCCGTGCTGCTCAGCCGGCCCTTCTGGATCTGGGGGGCGGAGATCGGGCTGAACGAGCATGGGGTGGCGATCGGCAATGAGGCGGTGCATCCGCGGGCCAAGCCGAGCCTGAAGGGCGCGCTGCTCGGGATGGATCTTCTCCGGTTGGGGCTGGAGCGGGGGGCGACGGCGGCGGAGGCCGTGGATGTGATCACGCGGCTGCTGGAGCGCCACGGGCAGGGCGGCAATTGCGGGCATCTGACGCGGCGGACCTACGACAACAGCTTTATCGTGGCGGATGCGCGCGAGGCCTATGTGGTGGAAACCATGGGGCGGCACTGGGCGGTCGAGAAGGTGGGGCCGACGCGGGCGATCTCCAACACCTACACCATCGCCAGCCCCGACCGGGAAAGCCCGGGGCTGCGGGATATGGCGCAGGATCAGGGCTGGTGGGGCGGGCGGGGGGCGTTCGACTTTGCCGCCGCGGTGACCAATCCGGAGAACCCCGGCCTGCCGGGCGCGCGGTCGCGCTGCACCCGGGCGACGACGCTGCTGGCAGCGGCAGCCGGGCGGATCGGGGTGGGGGAGATGCAGGGGTTCTTGCGGGACCATGGGGAGCAAGGGCCGGACTTCCATCCGGAGCAGCTCACCGGGCCGAGCATCTGCATGCATGCGGGGGATATCGTGCGGGGGCAGTCCGTCGCCTCGATGGTATGCGATCTGCGGGCCGAGGGAGCGGTGGCCTGGGTGACGGCGGCTTCGGCGCCTTGCACGGCGATCTTCCGGCCGGTGTTCCTCGATGCGGGCCTGCCGGATACCGGGCCGGTGCCGGGCGACCGGTATGACGCGCGCAGCGTCTGGTGGCGGCATGAGAAGCTGCACCGCAGCCTGATCTGCGGCGATTACGCGGGCGGGCTGGCGCGCTTCGGAGAGTTCCGCGATGCGCTGGAGGCGGATTTCCGGGCGCGGGCGGAGGCGGCGATGCATCTCAACCCCGCGGCGCGGCGCAAGCTGGCCGAGCAGTGCTGGCGCGAGGCCGACAAGGCGGAAGCGAGCTGGATACGGATGATCGGGCCGAGCGCACCGGCCCGCCCGGCCTATCGCGCCACCTGGGCGAAGCACGACGCGCTGGCGGGCATGTGATGCAGGCGCATCTCTGCGCCACCTGCGGTGCGCAGTTTCCGCCGGCCGGAGCGCCACCCGCCGCCTGCCCGATCTGTGTTGATGAGCGGCAGTATGTCGGCGCTGGTGGGCAGCGGTGGACGACGAGCGCCGCGATGCGGCGGACGCACCGCAACGCCTGGAGCGAGCTGGAGCCGGGGTTGCTGGGGATCGGCACCATGCCGAGCTTCGCGATCGGCCAGCGGGCTCTGCTGATCCGCTCGCCCGCCGGCAATGTGTTGTGGGACTGCATCTCCTTCCTCGATGAGGCGACGGTGACGCTGGTGCGGGCGCTGGGCGGGATTTCCGCGATCGCCATCTCGCACCCGCATTTCTACACCGGCATGGTGGATTGGGCCGACGCCTTCGATGCCGAGATCGTGCTGCACGCTGCGGACCAGGCGCATGTGATGCGCCCGAGCCCGCGCATCCGCACATGGTCGGGGCCGCGGCACGAGTTGCGGCCGGGGCTGACGCTGCTGAACGCGCCGGGGCATTTCGACGGCGGGACGATGCTGCACTGGGCCGGCGGCGCGGGCGGGCAGGGGGCGCTGCTGACGGGGGACATCATCCAGGTGGTGCCGGACCGGCGGCATGTCAGCTTCATGCGCAGCTATCCCAACCTCGTGCCGGTCTCCGCCGCGACGGTGCGGGGCATCGTCGGCGCGGTGGAACCCTATGCGTTCGCACGGCTGTATGGCGGCTGGTGGGACCGGGTGGTGGCGGGCGATGCCAAGGCGGCGATCGCCCGCAGTGCGGCGCGCTATATCGCCGCGGTGGAGGGACATTCGTGAGCGACGACGACGACCAGCTGCGGCGCAGCACCAGCCACGCGGTGTTCGACGAATTTCTGCCGTATGGCACGGCCCACGCCCTGCGCGGCGGCATCGACCGGCATTTCGCCGAGCCGCACAAGCACCGCGTCGAGACGCATCAGATCTGGAACTACTGGTACGTGCCGGACGCCTACACCTATCTGCGCACCAGTGCCGAGCGGGTGCTGCCGTTCGATGCGCTGCGTGATTTCAGCACGGCGTTGCAGGACTTCGCGGCCACCCGGCTCGGGTTGACCGTGGTGAACCGGCCGCTGCTGAGTCTGTATGTCAACGGCTGCTTCCAGGCCTTCCACAACGACAGCGCAAATGGCCGGTTCGCCTTCGTCTACTCGCTGACCAGGCCGGAGCGCAGCTTCACCGGGGGGGAGACCCTGGTCTGGCGCGAGGGCGATTATTTCTCCGAGCAGTTCACCAAGCCGCTGTCGGGGACGGGGCTCTACGAATCACTGGCCCCCGACTTCAACCGCCGGGTACTGTTCGACGACCGAATGCCGCATGCCGTCGCCCCGGTGTTCGGCCGGATGGACCCGGCCGAGGGGCGGCTGGTGATGCATGGCCATATCAGCGAGGGCCCGGCGTGGGTCAGCGGCAGCCTGACGGGTGCGGCGGTGCAGCCTGCCATCGCCGCCGGCATCGCCGCGTTGCGCGCCGAGCTTGGGCCGCTGTTCGCGCAGTTCCACGGCCCGCTGTCGCTTGATCTGGTGGTGGATGCGGCGGGGCGGATCGACGGCTACGGCGTGCTGCTCAACCGGCTGCGCCCGATCGGGGCACAGAGCGTGACGGCCGAGCAGGCGGTCGCCGCGGTGCTGGACCGGCTGGACCTGATGGTGTTTCCCGAAAGCGACGGGGAGACGGAGATCAAGTTTCCGATCCTGTTCGGGGGGTAAAAGGGGCACGCGGATGCTTGCCTCCGTGCGGCATCTGCAAGCAGAGTATGCGACTGCCAGATCGGGAGATTCGCCATGCGCCTGCTGCACGCTGCTGCCGCCTTGCTGCTCACCGCCTCCGCGGCGCAGGCCGCCGGCACCTTGCGGGTGGGCTTGGGGGAGGACCCCGATCTGCTCGACCCCGCGCGCGGCGGCTCCTATGTCGGGCGGATCGTGTTTGCCGCGCTGTGCGACAAGCTGGTGGATATCGACGCCAAGCTGAACTTCGTGCCGCAACTGGCGACGGGCTGGGCGTGGTCGGCGGATAATCTGACGCTTACGCTGACTCTGCGCGAGGGCGTGAAGTTCCAGGACGGCGAGCCGATGGATGCGGAAGCCGTGCGCATCAATCTGGAGCGCTACCGCAGCGCCACCGAGAGCGTGCGCAAGGCCGAGGTTCGCCCGATCTCGGCAATCGAGGTGGTGGACAGCCGCACATTGCGCCTGAAGCTCTCCGCGCCGGCCGCACCGCTGGTATCCGTGCTGGCGGACCGGGCGGGGATGATGGCCTCGCCCAAGGCACTGGCGCGGCTGGGGGCGGAATTCGGGACGGCGCCGGTATGCGCGGGGCCCTACAAGTTCACCCAGCGGATCGCGCAGGACCGGATCATCCTCGACCGGTTCGACGGGTATTGGAATGCGGGGACGACGAAGCTCGACCGGATCACCTATCTGCCGATCCCCGATACCTCGGTGCGCCTAGTCAATCTGCAATCCGGCCAGTTGGACATCGCCGAGCGGATGGCGCCATCGGACGCGGCGGCGGTGCGGCGCGATCCGAAGCTCAAGCTGTATGTGGCGCCGGGCATCGCCTACCAGGCGCTGTCGCTCAACCTGAATTCCGGGCCGCAATCGAACACGCCGTTCGGGCGGGACCCGCGGGTGCGCGAGGCGTTCGAGAAGTCGATTGACCGGGCCGTGCTCAACCAGGTGGTGTTCGAGGGCATGCACATCCCCTCCAATCAGGCGGAAGCGCCGGGGACGCCGTATTGGAATGCCGACCGGCCGGTGCCGCCGCGCGATATCGCCGGCGCCAAGGCGCTGATGAAGGCGGCGGGCGTTGACCGTGTGAGCCTGACCATCCGCGTGACCAACACGCCGATCTCCACACAGACGGGCGAGCTGATCCAGTCGATGGCGGCCGAGGCGGGATTCGACATCAAGCTGCAGGCGTCCGAGGCGAATGCGGGGGTGGCGATGGCGCAGGCCGGCGACTATCAGATGACCAACGTCATCTGGTCCGGCCGGGCGGACCCGGATGGCAATATCGCCATCTGGCTGGCCAAGGACGGCTTTCTCAACTGGGGGAAGTACGACAGCCCTGAGCTGAACAGCCTGCTGGTGCAGGCGCGCTCGGTGACCGATCCGGCGTTGCGGGCGCCGTTGTACAAGCAGGTCAGCGAGATCTATCTGCGCGATCGGCCGATCATGATCCTGTATCATCAGAACTGGATCTTCGGCACGACGGCGCGGCTGGGCGGGTTTGCGCCGGTGCCGGACGGGCTGATCCGGCCGCAGGGACTGGAACTGAGGAACTGAACATGACCAGCAACGTCTCCATCGACGGCAAGCGCCTGCTTGCCGACCTCTACAAGCTGCGCGAGTTCGGAACCTACAAGACCGGCGTGCACCGGCCGACCTATTCCGAGGTCGATATGGCCAGCCGCCACTGGATCATGCAGCGGATGCGCGAGGCGGGGCTGGAGCCGGAGATCGACGGCATCGGCAATGTGTTCGGCCGCAGCCCGGGCGAGGGGCCGAAGCTGTTGATTGGCAGCCATACCGAGACGCAGCCGCAGGCCGGCTGGCTCGACGGGGCGCTGGGGGTGATGTTCGGGCTGGAAGTCGCGCGCGTGGTGCCGAATGTGGATGTGGTCTCCTGGGCGGATGAGGAGGGGCATTACGGGGCGTTTCCGGGCAGCCGCTCCTATGTCGGCGCGCTCAGCGAGGCGGAGATGGACGGGATGCGCAACCGCTACGAGGCCAAGACCCTGCGTGAGGCGCTGGCGGGGGCGGGGCTGGGAGGCAAGCGCCGGGTGGCGTTCGAGCCGGGGCGCTACAAGGGATATATCGAGGCGCATATCGAACAGGGCGACGAGTTGGACGCCAAGGCGATGAAGATCGGGGTGGTAACCTCCATCGTGGGCATCTGGCAGTACCGGATCAACTTCACCGGCATTCAGAACCACGCCGGGACCACGCGCATGGCGATCCGCAAGGACGCGGGCGTGGCGATGGTGAAGCTGTGCAGCGCCATCGAGGCGCGGTTCCCCGCCATCTGCGGGCCGCGCAGCGTGTGGACGGTGGGGCGGATGAGCCTGGACCCTGGGGCTGCCAGCATCGTGCCGGGTGGGGCGGAGATGATGTTCCAGTTCCGCGACGCCGACCCCGACGTGCTCGTGCGCCTCGATGCGGCTTTGCGTGAGATCGTGGCCGCGGCGGACGGGCAGCCCTGCGGCGTGACACTGCACAAGGTCAGCGGTTCGACGCCCAAGCTGATGGATGAGGATTTCATGGCGGCGCTGGATCGCGCGGCCGAGCGCTTCACCCCTGGTTTGCATCAGCGCATGCCCTCCGGTGCCGGGCATGACGCGCAGTGGCTGGCCGGGGTGATGCCCGCGGCGATGCTGTTCGTGCCGTCCATCGGCGGGATCAGCCATCACTGGAGCGAAAACACGGCGGATGACGACATCGTGCTGGGTTGTCAGGTGTTCGCGGCGGCGGCGGCGGAGATTCTCGGGTAGAACGGCGGGACCCTTCAGCGTATAAAGGGTCATGCGTATTTTATTCGCCTTTACCCTTGCCTTGCTGTTTTCTTCCCCGGCCCAGGCAACGCTGACCATCGACACCAGCCTGACCGGCATTCCCGGCGGCGTGGCTGGGATCGTGGACGTCAATCTGTCTGGTCTTGCCGTTTCCAGCTCGGGTACGCAGACGCTGGGCAGCGGGGCGAGCCTGGTGGCCATCCGGGTGAATACGCCGGCGGGGGCCGTGAGCACGACCAGCCCGGGGGGGACGGTGATCTCGGGCACGACGCCGGCAAACGAGGGCATCGTCAGCACCGCATCGGCGTTCAACAACGCCAACCTGCAGGGCGGGCAGTTTTTCGGCCTGACCAGTGTTTATGCACCGCCGGTGGTCTCGCCGAGCAACTTCTATTCAGGCAAGTTCTTCTCGACCGGTGTGGGCCACATCATTCTCACTTTTCCCTCGCCGCAGAAGGTGCTGTTTCTGCTGTGGGGGTCGGTGGATGCGAGCAACGAGATCACGTTTCTGACCGGGGGAAACTATAACACATCGACGAGCATCACCACGCTGGGCAGCTCGGTCGGCACCGTGAAGGGGAGCCAGGTTTCGGCGAACGCGAACGGGTCGCAGGGGTTTGGCGGCAGCTATTACGTGGTGATCAACAGCAATATCGCGTTCAACCAGATCTATCTGACCAGCAACGCGGTCTCGTTCGAGTCCGCGTTGTACTCGGCGGCACCGGACAACTTCGTGGTGCCGGAGCCGGCGAGCTGGGTGCTGCTGGGGGTTGGGCTGGCGGGGCTGATGGCGCGGCGGGCGCTGCGGGCTTAACCCCGCAGCGCCAGGGCGGTTGTTGGGATGTCGGTGGTGAAGACGTCCACGCCGAGGGCCAGGACCTTGCGGATGGCGGCCTCGTCGTTCACTGCCCAGGCGCCGACCGACAGGCCCTGGCTGCGCAGCGCGCCGAGCACGTCCGCGTCCAGGCGGTTGTGGCGGATGCCGATGGTTTTCGCGCCCGCTCCGCGCGCGACGGCGGCGATGCCGAGCAGACCGACATAGTCCTGCACATCGGGTGAGACGAGCCAGATCGCGCCGGCGGTGCCGGGGATGGCGGCGGCCTCGGCCACCGTGTCGGCCAGGAAGCTGGTGATGACGGTGCGGCGGCGCAGGTTGAATTGGTCGAGCACTGTCAGCGCCTTGGCGAGCAGGCCGGGGTAGGGTCGGCGGTTTGTGTCGTACTTCACCTCCATCCGCAGCGTGATCGCGGTGGGGGCGAAGATGGCGCAGAGCTCCGCCAGGGTGAGCATGGCCTCGCCGTCCGTGCCCGTCAGCGTGAGGGCTTTCAGCTCGGCGAGGCTGCATTTGGCAATGGGGCCGGTGCCGTTGCTGGTGCGGTCGAGCGTGCTGTCGTGCATCACCACCACTTCGCCGTCGGCGGTGGGGTGGATGTCGAACTCGACCTGGTCCACGGCCAGCTTCGCGGTGTTGGCGAAGCTGGTGGGGGAGTTTTCCGGCCATTGCAGGGCGCCGCCGCGATGGGATGCGATCATGGTTCTCATGTGGCAAGCCTCATGTCAGCGTCGGGTCCAGCCGGTCGCGCAGCCAGTCGCCCAGCAGGCTGACGGAGAGGGTGGTTAGCACGATGGTGATCGACGGGCAGAGCAGGATCCAGGGGGCGCGGGTGAGGTATTCGCGGCCGTAGCCGACCATGTTGCCCAGGCTGGTCATCGGCGGCTGCACGCCCAGGCCGAGGAAGGAGAGGCCGGATTCCAGCAGCACCACCTCCGGGAAGGAGAGGGTGGCGGCGACGATCAGCGTCGAGGCGATGTTGGGCAGGACGTGGCGCAGATAGATGCGCATCGGCTTCGCACCGAGCTGGCGGACGGCGGCCGCATAGCCCTGGGCGTTGGCGGCGATCGCCAGGCCACGGGCGATGCGGGCATGGCGTTCCCACCCATAGAAGCCCATCAGCAGTATCAGCAGGGTCAGCGAATTGCCGAAGAAGGCGAGCACGGCCAGGGCGATGATCAGGAAGGGCATGCTGGCCTGGAAGTCGACCAGCATGAGCACGAACTGCTCCACCCAGCCGCGGAAATGTGCCGCGAGGAAGCCGAGCGTGGTGCCGAGCACGGCGGCGATCAGGGTGGCACCGAAGGCGATGGTCACCGAGATGCGGATGGAGACGAGCAGGCGGCTCAGCACGTCGCGCCCGAGCTCGTCGGTGCCGAGCGGATGCGCCCAATTGCCGCCGAAGCCGATCGGCGGGGTGAGGCGGGCGCGCAGGTCCATCTGGGTGATGCCGTAGGGGCGGATGATTTCGGCGGTGATGGCCACCGCGATCAGGGCGGTCACCCAGATCATCGCCAGGATCACGCTGGGCGGCACGGCGGTGCGGCGCTTCGGGGGGGCGGTGCTGAGCACGACGGGGGCGGCGGTGGCGGACATGTCAGTGCGCTCCGGCCGCCGCACCCGCGCGCAGGCGCGGGTCGAGCACGCCATACATCAGGTCGACGATCAGGTTGGAGGTGACCATGGTGGCGGCCACCAGCAGCAGGATGCACTGCACCACCGCGAGATCGCGGTTGGAGACGGCGACGACGAGCAGGCGCCCGACGCCGGGCCAGGAGAACACGCTCTCCACCACCACGGCGCCGGCGATGAGCGTGCCGACCATGAAGCCGATGATGGTGACCGTGGGGATGGCGGCGTTCGGCAGCGCGTGGCCGCGCACCACGGCGGCCCAGGGCACGCCCTTGGCGGAGGCGGTCCGGATATAGGGCTGGCCGAGGACTTCGAGCATCGCCGAGCGGGTGAAGCGGGCGAGCACGCCGGCGCCGCCGAGGCTCATCGTGATGATCGGCAGGATCATGCTGCGCCAGCTCTCCTGCCCGCCGGAGGGCAGCCAGCCGAGCTGAACGGCGAAGATCAGCACCAGGACGAGGCCGAGGACGAAGCTGGGGACGGTGAAGCCGGCGACAGCGCCGGTCATCACCAGCCGGTCGATGAAGGAGTTGCGGTGCAGGGCGGCCTGGATGCCGGCGGGCACGCCGAGGCCGACCTTGATGCACAGCGCGGGGATGGTGAGCATCAGCGTGGCCGGGATGCGTTCGGCCACCAGCGTCAGCGCCGGCCGGCCGTCTCGCATGGACTGGCCGAGCTCGCCCTGCATGATCGCGCCGAAGTAGCGGATGTACTGGACCCAGATCGGCTGATCGAGGCCATAGGCCTGGCGGAAGGCTTCCAGCGCCTCCGTCGGGGCTTCCGGCGACATGATGGTGATCGCCGGGTCGCCCGAGAGGCGCAGGACGATAAAGGCGAAGGTGACGACCAGGGTGATCGTCAGCGCCGCACGGCCGAGGCGGATGGCGAGAAAGCGGAGCATCAGGCGATGCCCCGCGTAGTGAGCTTGGTCATGCGGCGATCCTTTGCGGGGCCTCGGCGAGATGGCAGGCGACGGTACGGCCGTCTGCCATGCGGCGCAGGTCCGGGATTTCGGCGCGGCAGGCGGCGATGGCCACCGGGCAGCGGGGGTGGAAGGCGCAGCCGGTCGGCCGGTCGGCGGGGTTGGGCGGCTCGCCCTGCAGCACGATCCGCCCGGCGCGGCCGACGCCGGGGACGGGAATGGCCGAGACGAGCGCGCGGGAATAGGGGTGGATGGGGTCGGCGAAGATTGCGTCGGGGTCGCCGCGTTCGACGACGCGGCCGAGATACATCACCGCGACCTCATGGCTCACCTGGCGCACCACCTTCAGGTCGTGGCTGATGAACATCATCGCGATGCCGCGCGCGGCCTGCAGGTCGGTCAGCATGTTGATCACCTGGGCCTGGATCGAGACGTCCAGCGCGGAGACCGGCTCGTCGCAGACCAGCAAGGCCGGGTTGGTGGCCAAAGCGCGGGCGAGCACGGCGCGCTGGCGCTGGCCGCCGGAGAGCTCGTGCGGGTGGCGGGCGGCCTGGTCCGGGCGCAGGCCGACATCGCGCAGCAGCGCGGCGATGCGGTCCGCGCGCTCGGATTTGTCGCCGATGCCGTGGATTTCCAGGGGTTCGGAAATCTGCTCGGCGATGGTCAACCGGCGGTCCATCGCGCCCAGCGGGTCCTGGAAGACCAGCTGCATGTCGCCGCGCATCTTGCGCCATTCGGCGGTGCCGGGGGCGGGGAGGGGGGCGCCGCGGAAGCGTACCTCGCCCTCGGTCGGGCGCTCCAGGCCCAATGCGAGCCGGCCGGTGGTGGACTTGCCGCAGCCGGACTCGCCGACAATGCCGAGCGTGGCGCCGGGGGCGACGTCGAGGCTGACATGATCCACCGCGCGGACGGCGACGGGGCGGCCGAGGATGCCGCGGCGGGAGGTGTAGACGCGGCTGACGCCGTCCATCTCTAGGAGGGGCATCATGCGGGGAGGCTCCGGTCGGCGGTCAGGCAAGGGGAAGCAAGCATCTTCTTTTTTGGAAAAAAGAAGCAAAAAACTTTTGCTCGTTGGGGGGGGATTGGGCGGCGGAGTGGTGTGTGGGCGGGGGGGGGGGTTATGGCTTCGCCCTCTTTTGAACCAACTGCGCGGCTTGACGGCGAAGCCCAGGAACAAAGTTTTTTTGCTTCTTTTTTTTCAAAAAAAGAAGATTCTGCCTGCCACTTGCCTGTCACGCCATCACCCGCTCATCAACCTGCTGCACCCGCAGGCACGCCGCGTCATGCCCGGGGCCGGCGGGGCGGAAGCCGGGGGCAGCGGCGTCGCAATCGGGGCCGGCCTGGGCGCAGCGGGGGGCGAAGGCACAGCCGGGGGGCATGGCCCAGGGCTCGGGGACGAAGCCGGGGATGGCTTCGAGGCGGCGGCGGGGGCCGATCATGGCGGGGAGGGCGGCGAGCAGGCCGCGTGTGTAGGGGTGGGCGGGGCGGGCAAAGATGTCGGCGGCGGCGGCCTGTTCGACGATGCGGCCGGCATACATGACGCCGACGCGGGTGCAGAGGTCGGAGACGACGCCGAGGTCGTGGCTGATAAGCACCAGCGCCATGCCGGTCTCGGCCTGCAGGCGGCGCAGCAGGTCGAGGATCTGCGCCTGGATGGTGGCGTCCAGCGCGGTGGTGGGTTCGTCGGCGATCAGCAGTTCCGGCTGGCCGGCGAGCGCCATGGCGATCATCACGCGCTGGTTCTGGCCGCCGGACATCTCATGGGGGTAGGCATCGAGCCGCCGGCCGGGATCGGGGATGCCGACGAGTTCGAGCAGGCGGCGGGCTTCGGCGCGGCCGGCCGCGTCGTCCATGCCGCGATGCAGGCGCAGCGCCTCGACCACCTGTTTGCCGATGCGGTGGACGGGGTTGAGCGCGCTGGCGGGGTCCTGGAAGATCATGGCGACGCGGCCGCCGCGCACGCGATCGAGCGTGGCCGGCGGTGCGCCCAGCAGTTCCTGGCCTGCCAGTTTGACGCTGCCGGTGACCCGGGCGGTGCCCGGCAGCAGGCTGAGGGCGGCGAGCCAGGTGACGGACTTGCCGCACCCGGACTCGCCGACGAGGCCCACGGCCTCGCCCGGCATCACATCGAGGTCGATGCCGCGCAGGGCCGGGGTGCCGGCGAAATCCACCCGCAGGTCGCGGATGGTGACGAGGGGGACGGTCATCCCCAGTTATGCGCCCGGAAGTCCATCGCGAAGGACGGCGCGGCCTTCCACTTGATGTCCTTCCGCTTGGCCGTGAACACCGCGTTCTGGTGCAGCACGGTGTAGGCGGGGTCTTCGCGCTCGCAGATCTGCAGCATGCGGGCGAAAACGGCGCGGCGGCGGGCACGGTCCGTGCTGGTTTCGAGTTCGAGGGAAAGCTTGTTCATCTCGATCTCGGTCCATTCTCCCATCTGCTGCTGCTGGCCGTTCGGGCCGTGCTGGCTGACGATGGAGGAGACGGGGTCGTTGAAGACCGCCGAGTTCGACCAGTCGCGCACACCGCGCTCCGGCCCGCGGGCGAAGATCTGGCTCCAGTTTTCGACCATGCTGATCTTCACGTTCAGCCCGACCTGCTGCCACATCTCCTGCAATACCTGCGAGGTGGCGGTCTGGTTGATGTAGTAGTTGTTCAGCACGCGGAAGGTTATCGGGTCGCCCTTGTAGCCGGCGGCCTTGATCAGGGCGCGGGCGTGTGCGGGGTCGAACTTCGGCACATCCCAGTCGGAGATGAACATCGGGCCGTAGAATTCCCACTGCAGGCCCTTGGGGATGGCGGTGCGGCCGGCCCAGAGCGCATCGACGATCGCCTTGCGGTCGATCGCGTGCGTCATCGCCTGGCGCATGCGGGGGTCGGCGATGGGGGCATGGCCCTTGTCGAACACGATCAGGCGGTGGTTCGGGATGGTGCCGCCCTGCACTTCGAAGGCGGCGTTGCGCTCGATGTCGCGGATCTGGTCGGGCGGGATGTCGCAGGCGAACTGGTATTCGCCGGAGAGCAGGCCGTTGACGCGGCTGGAAACCTCGGGGACTTCGAGGAAGCGCAGGGTTTTGATCGGCGGGCGGCCGCCCCAGTATTCGTCATGCGCGTCCATGGTCAGCGAGACGTCCGGCTTCAGCTCGCGGATGCGATAGGGGCCGGTGCCGACGGGCTTGCGGGCGAAATCGAGCCAGGTCGCCGCCTCGGCATAGCCGCGGGCGCTGATGATGTCGCTGGCGCGGGCAGAGGCGCGGCCTTCCATCGTCACGTCCGGCGTGGCGTTGTGAAAGCGGACGGTGTGGGAGTTGACGATCTCCACGCGGTCGAGCGCGGGCCACATGCGGCGGGCCACCGGCGGCACGTCGCGCGGCAGTTCCTTGCTGGCGGTGGTGGCGACGTTCTGGCCGGAGAGCGCCAGGGTGCGGCCCTGGCCGCTCGGGCGGGTGTCGCCGAACATGCGGCCGGCGGAGAAGCTGGCGGCGACGTCCTCGGCGGTCATCTCGTCGCCGTTGTGGAACTTCACGCCGCGACGGAGGGTGAACTCGAGGGTGCTGTCGTCTAGGCGGCGCCATTCGGTGGCAAGGCCCGGGACGGGTTCGAGCTTGCCCTGGTAGTTCAGGTCGATCAGCCGCTCGGTGTAGAGCGGGGCGAGGCGGGTGCCGACGTTGGACTGCTCGCGCAGGCTGTCCAGCGTGTTGGAGTTGGCGATCTTCTGCACGGCGATGGTGATGGTCGGGCGGTTGTCCGCCTGGCCGATGGCGAAGCGCGGGAGCCCAATGGCGGCTGTGCTGGTGGCGGCGGCGCCGGCGAGGGCGGCGCGGCGGGTGAGTTTGGTCATGCTTGGTCCTTTCGCGGGGTGCGAACTTCGAGGCCGTGCGGGGTGGCCCGGTAATGGGTCAGGGTGCGGTCGGCGTGGAACATCCGCCAGGAGAGCGCCTTCTGTGCGTAGTCGCGCACGACGGCGGCGTGGTCTTCGCGTTCTGCCAGATTAACAAGCTGATGCGGGTCGTTCTTCAGATCGAACAGCAGCGGCGGCAGGGCGGTGAAGTGCACGTATTTCCAGTTTTCATCCTGGATGACGCCCAGCGTCGAGGTGTCCATCGTCAGGCCGAGGTCGCTTTCGGCGCGGGAATGGAAGGTGTCGCGGAAGTCGTATTCGTAGTGCAGCTCGGTGCGCCAGTCGGCCGGTTTGGCGTCATGGACGAGGGGGAGGAGGGAGCGTCCGTCGCAGGCGCGCGGCACCTCGGCACCCATCCAGTCCAGCATCGTCGGCATCAGGTCGATGCTTTCGGTGAAGGCGGTCTCGATCCGGCCGGCCTGTTCCGGCGCGTCGGGATCGACGACGACGAGCGGGATGCGGAAGCTCTCGTCGTGGTAGCCGATCTTGCCGAGCAGGCGATGGTCGCCGAGCTGCTCGCCGTGGTCAGAGGTGAAGATGATCAGCGTGTCGTTCCACTGGCCGGTTTCTTCGAGGAAGTCGAACACGCGGCCGAGGCAGTCATCGACCTCGGCGATCATGCCGCAATAGGTCGCGCGCATCTGCCGCACCGTCGCTTCGTCCATGTCGGCGACGAGGCCCTGGGCGCCCTGGAAGAAGGAGGACTGGCGGGAGCGGCCGAGATAATGGCCAACCAGGGGGTGGACCGCGGCTTCGGCCTCGACGTCCGCCGCCATGACCGGGGCCGGCATGTCCTCGGGCTTGTACATGTTGTGGTAGGGCGCGCTGACCACGAAAGGGGGGTGCGGGCGGTAGTAGCCGAGATGCAGGAAGAAGGGCTTGCCGTTGCGCCCGCCGAGATATTCCAGCGCCTTGTCGGTGAAGAAGGTGCTGTCGGAGAGTTCTTTCGGGATGCGGGCCGGCTTGTCCGTCGCGCCGGGCACGGCGTCCTCGCCTTCCGGCAGCCAGATGTCGTCGCGGTTCGCGGGCAGGGCGTAGCCCTTGCCGATCAGCCAGCCGAAATAGGCCTCATGGCCGGGGCCGAAGGCGCCGACGGGGCGCCAGCCCTCCATCATGTCGCCGAGGTTGGTGAAGCGCGGGTCGTTCGGGGACGTGGTGCGCGGGTCCGGCACGGTGGTGGTGTAGCCGATCAGCGCCGGGTCCAGCCCGCCGGCGCGCACGGCGCGGGGCAGGGTGGTGTGGCGGGCATCGAGCGGGAGCCAGTTCTGCACCTGGCGGTGGTTCATCAGATACAGCCCGGTGTGCAGGCTGGCGCGCGCGGGGCCGCAGGGCACGGCCGTGGTTACATGATTGGCGAAGGTCACGCCGGCTCGGCACAGCCGGTCGAGATTGGGTGTCTTCAGGTGGGTCGCACCGAGATGCGGCACGTGGTCGGCTCTCCACTGATCGACGACGATCAGCAGCACATTGCGTTGTTTCATTCAGGCCCCCGTTACTTGGCGTGGGGGGTATCATGTGGTCGCGACGGCAGGATGACAGTGGGATTGCCGTTCGATGACACTCAGCGGCGCAGCGAGGCTCCGAAGCGGCGTTCCAGCAACGCGCCGGCGAGCGAGATCACCAGGCAGGCCAGAAAGAACACAAGGGCGGCAAACACATAGCCCTCTGTGGCCAGGCCCAGCCAGGAGGTGTCCTTGAGCGAGAGGTTGACCACGCCCATGAGGTCGAACAGCCCGACGATGGAGACAAGGCTGGTATCCTTGAACAGATCGACGGCGATGTTGACAATGCCGGGAATCGAAACCCGCATCGCCTGGGGCAGCACCACCAGCAACTGCACCTGGGTGGGGTGCATGCCCAGCGCGGCGGCGGCCTCGGCCTGGCCCGGCGGCACGCCCTGCAATCCGCCGCGGATCGTCTCGGCCATATAGGCGGAGGTGAACAGCGTCAGCACCACCAGCGCGCGCAGCAGATTGTCGATCCGCAATTCGGCCGGCAGCACGATGGGCAGCAGGATCAGCCCCATGAACAGCACCGTCAGCAGCGGCACGCCGCGCCAGAATTCGATCATGATGGTGCAGAACAGCCGCAGGATCGGGTAGGGGGAGCGGCGGCCGAAGGCGAGCGCGATGCCGAGCGGCAGGCTGCCGCCCAATGCGATGAAGGAGAGGGTGACGTTCAGCATCAGCCCGCCCCAGTTGCTGGTGGGCACGGCGCGCAGGCCGAACAGCCCGCCGGCCAGCAGCACACCGCAGACCGGCGGCACGACGAAGGCGAGCCCCGCCAGCCACCAGCCGCGATGCCGCTTCGCCCCCATGGTGGCGATCAGCCAGCCGAGCAGCACGATGAAGGCGGCCGCGACCCGCCAGCGCTCATCCGCCGGGTAGGTGCCGAAGAAGAACAGCGCGAATCGGGCGCGGATGAAGGCCCAGCAGGCGCCGGCCTGGGTGCAGCCGGCGCGGCTCGCGGCTTCCCACACCGCGTCCTGCACCGCCCAGCGGAAGAACGGCGGCAGCACCAGCGCGAAAAAGCCGAGCATCAGCAGGGTGATGACCGCGTTCAGCTTCGTGCCGAACAGGGCGCCGAGGAAGGTTCTCATCGGCCCTGCAACGCCAGCCGGCGGTTCCAGGTGTTCATCGCCCAGGATGTCAGCAGGTTGATCGTCAGGAACACGCCGAGCACGATCGCCATCACCTCTACCGCCCGTCCGGACTGGTTCAGCACCGTGCGCGCGAAGATCTGCAGCACCTCGGGATAGGCGATCGCCGCACCCAGCGTGGTGGATTTGATGATGTTGAGATACTGGCTGGTCAGCGGCGGGATCAGCATGCGCAACGCCTGCGGCAGCACGACCAGGGTCATCACCTGGCCATCGCGCAGGCCGAGCGAGCGGGCGGCCTCACTCTGGCCGTGCGGCACGCCGAGGATGGCGGCGCGGATGATCTCGGCGATGAAGGCGCTGGTGTAGACGGTGATGCCCATCACCAGCGCGAGGATCTCGGGTGGCAGCCGGACGCCGCCGGTGAAGTTGAAGCCGCGCAGCGCCGGATAGTCCCATCCCGCGGTGAAGCCGGCGGCGACGAGGCCCGCGATCAGCAGCGGCGGCAGCACCAGCAGGCGGGGGATCAGCAGCCCCATGCGCTTCCAGAAGATCGCAGCGATCAGGGTGGCGAGCAGCACGCCGGCCACGATCAGGTCCCACGGCCCGGTGGTGGGCGCCGGGACGAACAGGCCGCGCACGTTGAGGAACGCGGCATCGCCGATGCTGATGCTCTGGCGCAATCCGGGGAGCACCTGCAGCACGGCGAAATAGAAGAAGACGATCTGCAAAAGCTGCGGCGTGTTGCGGATCAACTCGATCAGCACGCGCGCAGTGCCGGCGGCGAGCAGGTTGCCAGACAGCCGCATCAGCGCCAGCAGCAGCCCCAGCGCGGTCGCCGTGCCCAGTGTCAGACCCGCCGCGAACAGGGTGTTGACCACGGCGACCAGCAGGGCGCGGGCGTAGGTGTCGGTATTGGTCCAGGGGATCAGGCGGAACGGGATGTCGAAGCCCGCGACCTGGCCGAGGAAACCGAAGCCGAAGGTGATGTTGCGGCTTTCCATGTTCACGAGCGCGTTGCGGCCCATGAACGCGAGCAAGGCGGCGGCCCCGATGAGGGCCGCCGCCTGCCAGATGAACGCCTTGCGGCGTGACGTCACAGGCGCGTTATCGAAGCGGCAGCGTGTAGTGCAAGCCGCCCTTGTTGTAGAGATTGTTCAGGCCGCGCGGCAGGTTCAGCGCGTTCGGGCCGAAATGCGTCTCGTACATCTCGCCGTAATTGCCGGCCACCTTGATCGCCTTCAGCCCCCAGTCGGCGTCCAGCCCCAGCTGCTTGCCCATGTCGCCCTCGCCGCCGAGCATGCGCAGAATGAACGGGTCCTTCGAGCTCGCGCGCATCTGGTCGGCGTTGGCTTTCGTCACGCCGAATTCCTCGGCGGTCTTCAGCACCGTGTCGAGCCAGAAGACGATCTTCTGCCAGCGCGGATCGCCCGAGCGGATATGCAGACCCAGCGGCTCCTTGCTGATCACTTCGGGCAGCACCATCCAGTCGTTCGGCGCCTTCAGGGTGGAGCGCATGCCGGCGAGGCTGCCGGTGTCGTCGGTGTAGCCGTCGCAGCGGCCGGCTTCCATCGCGGCGATGGCTTCCTCCGGCTTGTCGAACAGCAGGGTGCCGATTTTGGCGCCGGTCGAGCGGGCGAAGTCCGCGATGTTCAGTTCGAGGGTGGCGCCGGTGATGACGCAGATGGTGGCACCCTGGAGTTCGGCGGCCTTGGTGACGCCGACGCTCTTGCGCACGAGGAAGCCCTGGCCGGCGTAGAAGTTCACCGCCACCTGATCGAGCGCGAGCTGGGTGGAGCGGGTGAAGGTGAGGGTGCTGTCACGGATCAGCACGTCGATCTCGCCGGACTGCAGCACGGTGAAGCGGGCGGCGGCGGTGGTGGGGACGTATTTGACCTTCTCCGCATCGCCCAGTACGGCGGCGGCGATGGCGCGGCAGTAGTCGATGTCGATGCCTTTCCACTTGCCGGCATTGTCCTGGGCGGCGAAGCCGGGCACGCCGGTGTCGATGCCGCAATTGAGCGCGCCGCGCTTCTTGATCGCCTCGGCGGTGGGGCCTGGGGCGGGCCCGATCTGCGCCTGGGCGGCAGCACCGAACAGCAGCACTCCCAGCGCGGCCGCGCCGGCGGCGCGGACAAGTGTGTTGATCATGATCGGAAAGCTCCCTTTTTTGTCATTGTGGGGACAGGCTCGCGCAATCCTGCCCGCTATGCAACCGAAAGCAACGAGGCCGGAGGTCCGGCGCGGCGCCGTGCCTCGACGGCAAAACCCAGCGGGTGCATAACCCGGCGAAATCCAATGAGGAGACCCGCCATGTATGCCGACGTATCGCTGTTCATCGATGGCGCCTGGGGCCCCGCCGCCGCCGGGCGCGTGCTCACCGTGCTCAATCCCGCCACCTCCGAGCCGCTCGGCACCGTCGCCCATGCCGAGCGCGCCGACCTCGACCGCGCGCTGGAAGCCGCTGAGCGCGGCTTTGCCGTGTGGCGCAAGATTTCCGCCTACGAGCGCAGCAAGATCATGCGCAAGGCCGCCGGCCTGATCCGCGAACGCGCGGACATGATCGCCCGGCTGATGACCCAGGAGCAGGGCAAGCCGATCGCCGAGGCGAAGGGCGAGATCGGGGCGGCCGGCGATGTCATCGAATGGTTCGCCGAGGAATCCCGGCGCGCCTATGGCCGCGTGATCCCCGCCCGCGCCGAGGGCGTGTATCAGCTGGTGATCAAGGAGCCGGTCGGCCCGGTCGCCTGCTTCACCCCCTGGAACTTCCCGATCAACCAGGCCGTCCGCAAGATTTCGGCAGCCCTCGCCGCCGGCTGCTCGGTGATCCTGAAGGGCCCGGAGGAGACCCCGGCCTCCTGCGCCGAACTCGTGCGCTGCTACGCCGATGCCGGCGTGCCGGCGGGCGTGGTCAACCTCGTCTATGGCATCCCCGCCGAGATCAGCGAGTATCTGATCCCGCACCCCACCATCAAGAAGATCAGCTTCACCGGCTCCACCGCCGTGGGCAAGCAGCTCGCCGCCCTTGCCGGCCTGCACATGAAGCGGGTGACGATGGAACTCGGCGGCCACGCCCCGGCCATCGTGTTCGACGATGCGGACGTGGAGACGGCGACGAAGATCCTCGCCGCCAACAAGTTTCGCAACGCCGGGCAGGTCTGCGTCTCGCCGACGCGCTTTCTGGTGCAGCAGGGCGTGTTCGACCAGTTCGTCGACAAGTTCACCACGCTCGCCAAGGCGATCAAGGTCGGCGATGGCCTGGACCCCAGCAGCACGATGGGCCCGCTCGCCAACCCCCGCCGCGTCACCGCGATGGAGTCGCTGGTGGGGGATGCCGTGCAGAAGGGTGCCGAGGTCCGCACCGGCGGCAAGCGCATCGGCAACACCGGCAACTTCTTCGAGCCGACGGTGCTGACCAACCTCAACCTCGACATGCGGGTGATGAACGAGGAGCCGTTCGGCCCGCTGGCGCTGATGGTGCCGTTCCACAGCTTCGACGAGGTGATCGAGGAGGCCAACCGCCTGCCCTATGGGCTGGCCAGCTACGCCTACACCTCGTCTGCCAAGACCGCGAATGCCATCGCCGCGAAGGTGGAGGCCGGCATGATGTCGATCAACCACCACGGCCTTGCGCTGCCGGAAGTGCCCTTCGGCGGCATGAAGGACAGCGGCTACGGCAGCGAGGGCGGGCTGGAAGCGATCGAGGCCTACCTGAACACCAAGTTCGTCACCCAGGCGAGCCTGTAGGCGCCACT
>CAMCJI010000019.1 GCA_945874805.1 Asaia bogorensis
GAATGCAGATGGGTGGAGAGGATGCCGCGATCGGCCGGCCCGCCTGCCCCTGTGCCGGCGCGCAGCACCACGGCGCCGGCGCCGTCGCCGAACAGCACGCAGGTGGTGCGGTCCGCCCAGTTCATGATGCGCGAATACACCTCCGAGCCGATCACCAGCACGGTGCGGGCCTGGCCGGACTTGATCAGCGCATCCGCCACCGACAGGGCGTAGATGAAGCCGCTGCAGGCGGCTGAGAGGTCGAAGGCGAAGCCGCGGGCGCCAATGGCGGCCTGCACGCGCACGGCGGTGGCGGGGAAGGCCTGGTCCGGCGTGGCGGTGGCGAGCAGCACGGCATCGACCTCCGCGCCGGCGATGCCGGCGGCGGCGAGGGCGGCGCGGGCGGCGGCGGTGCCCATCATCGCGCAGGTCTCGTCATCCTGGGCGATGTGGCGCTGGCGGATGCCGGAGCGCTCGGTAATCCATTCGTCGGAGGTATCGACCCGCTGGGCGAGTTCGGCGTTGCTGACGATGCGGCGCGGTAGGTAGCTGCCCACACCGGCGATCAGGGTGCGGATGACCTGCACGTTCGACGCCTGGGTGTCAGACGGGGGCGAGGCGGGCCGGGCCGAGTCCATCGTCGCCACTTGCTTCGCCTGCTCCATTTTTCGGTCCTGATCCCGGATGCAGATTGGTCATGCGCGCCAGCCCATCGCGAATGCCGTCGTTGAAGCGATGCACCACCATGTCCATCGCCACGTCAACCGCATGGGCGAAGCCCTGCGCGTCGGTACCGCCATGCGATTTCACCACAACGCCGCCGAGGCCGAGCATGACCGCGCCGTTGTAACGCCGGGGATCGAGCCATTCGCGCAGCCGCTCCAGCCCCGGCCGGGCGAGCAGATAGGCGAGCTTGGCGGCGATGGAGGCATTGAACACCTGGCGGAGCATCTGGCCCATCAGCTTCAGCGCGCCCTCCCCGGTCTTGAGCGCGACGTTGCCTGTGAAACCGTCGGTCACCACCACGTCGGTGGTGCCGGCGGCAATGTCGTGGCCCTCGACAAAGCCGTGGAACTGGGGGGCGAGGTGGCTGGCGCGCAAGGTTTCCGCGGCGCTGCGCAGCCGGTCATCGCCCTTCAGCTCCTCGGAGCCGACGTTGAGCAGGCCCAGGGTCGGCGCGGTCAGGCCCAGCACGGTGCGGGCGAACACGTCGCCCATCACGGCGAATTCGACGAGGTTGCGCGCGTCGCACAGCACGTTGGCGCCGAGGTCGAGCATCACCACGTCGCCGCGCGCCGAAGGGCCGATGGCGGCCATCGCCGGGCGGTCGATGCCCGGCAGGGTGCGGATGACGATCTTGGCCAAGGCAAGCAGCGCGCCGGTGTTGCCGGCGGAGACGACGCCCGAGGCCTCGCCCGCCGCCACCGCGTCAATCGCCAGGCGCATGGAGGATCGGCGCATGCGCAGGGCCGCGGTCGGCTTGAGGTCGCCGCTGATCTTGTCGGCGGTATGGCGGATGGTGCAGACGGCCGCGGCCCGCCGGTAGCGGGCGAGCAACGGGGCCAGCAGTGCCTCGTCGCCGACGAGCAGGAATCGCGCGCCAGGGTGGCGGACGGCCGCGATTTCGATGCCGCCGACGATGATGTCGGGCGCACGGTCGCCGCCCATCGCGTCGATCGCGAGCGTGAAGCTGCCGGTATTCAAGGGACGGACTCGGTCAAGATCCCACCCGCCCCCCGTTGCCGTACACGGCGCCCCGGCCTCGCCTCACGCGGGATCAGACGCGAACGGCGCCCTTCAGGGCCTTGCCGGCTTCGGCCACTTCACGACCATCGTAATGGCCGCAATGGCTGCAAACGTGGTGCGGGCGCTTCAGTTCGCCGCAGTTGCCGCACTCGTTGTAGGACGGGGTGCTCAGCGCCTGATGGGCGCGGCGCATGCCACGGCGGGAGGGGGAAGTTTTTCTCTTCGGAACGGCCATGGCGCGAAGTCTCTCTCTGGTCTGCGTGGGTAGCGGCGGCGTGGGTAGCGGTCACGAGCATGCCCACGCGACCTTGGGGGTCACAGACTGCAATGACGTGAGCCGCGGCGCATAGCAGAGCCAACCCGGACCTGCAAGCCGAACCACGGCAGGACGGGTTCTACTGCGGACGGCGCAGCCGCGCCAGGGCGGCGAAAGGGCTTGCGTTGCCAAGCTCCGCATCGCCCGGCAGCACGGCGCCGGGCGCGCGGGGATAGGGATCGAGCGTGAGGGCGAGTTGTTCGGCCGCTGCCTCGCCGAGATCGATCACCGAACCGGCATAGGGCAGTTCGTCGTCCGCCTCGGGGTCCTCGTCGTCGGTTTCACGGCCGGCGGGGACGAAGCGGACGCGGAAATCATCGGCCACGTCCGAGTCGAAGAGCTCCAGGCTGACGACGCAGGTCTGGGTGACGCGGGCACGCAGCACGCCCTCGGCGGCGATGCTGCCGCCCTGCCCGGCCACCAGCCGGAACCGGCAGGAAAAGGCGAGCACCGCGGGGATCTGCATGCGCTCGGCCAGGGCGGCGCATTCGGCGGGCTCGGCGGTGATCTCGATCAGGTAGGGCTGCTCGCCCACCCGTTCGGCCGGCAGGGGGCGGTGGAATTCGGGGGGCACCGGGATCATGCCGCCGACTCCGAGGCGAGGAAGCGCACCTGCCCGGCTTTCAGGGTGCCGATCTCCTGACTGGCCAGGTGCGCGTCCTGCGCCAGGGCCATGGCCGCGAGTGCCTCGGCCGCTCCGGGCGGGGCTTCGCCGCGCCAGACGTTGCGGGTGAGCGCCTCGGCCAGGGCCTGCGCGTCACCAGCGGCCAGGGCGGTTTGGTAGACGCTGGCGCGGCCGTGGAAGGCCTCCCACATCTCGCGCACGCGTTTGCCGACCGAAAGGTCGCCCACGCCCATCTCGCGCAGGTTGATGTCCATGTCGCTGAACATCGCGTCGAACACCGCCTGGGCCAAGGCGGGGCCGGGCGGCGGCAGTGCTGTCAGCCGGCGGATGACGAGGAAGGCGTGCAGGCCGACGAGGTCGAACCGGCCGTCCAGCGTGTCTGGCACGCCCAGCACCGTGTAATGGTGCGGTGTCCGCGCGGCGGCGACCGCGGCGGCATAAAGTGCATGGCCGGCCCGCTCATGCCGCCCACCCATCAGGAACCTCAACACGCCCATGACGCCCATCCATCCTTATTCGGCCCGCACGCCAAGATTGACAGGCGCCAGCGGGCATGACACGCCCTCACGTAGCGCCCCCGGCGCCGAGGTCAACATGCCGCGGCAGTCCGTTGGCGGATTTAGGCCAAGGATCGAGGTCATCAGCGTGCGCCCAGCCACACTCCGCCTGCCATTCATCCGCCTGCTTTGGGCCGCGCCCCTGTGCCTGCTGCTGGCCGGCTGCGGGCTGCCGGACTTCATGCGCCAGGCGCCGCAGTCGCGCGGCAACCGGGTGGATGCCGAGGCGCTGGCGCAGTTGGTGCCTGGCACCTCGACGCGGGCAGACGCGATGGCGCTGTTCGGCACGCCCAGCGCCAAGGCCGCGTTCGACGACAATACCTGGATCTATATCAGCGGCGTCACCAAGCCGGTGATCGCGGCGACGAATGAGGTGACCGACCAGCGCGTGGTGGTTCTGCGCTTCGACGAGCGCGGCACCCTGCGCGGCGTTGAAACCCGCGGCGATGCCGATGTGGTGCCGGTGGAGATGGTTGCCCGCGCGACCCCCTCGCCTGGCACGGAGGCCTCGTTCTTCCAGCAGTTGCTGGGCAATATCGGCCGCTTCAGCCCGACCAGTTCCCCGAATGCGACCGGCCCCTCCAGCGGCAGCGGTGCCGGGCGCGGGGTCAGCGGCAACTATTGAGCGGTTGAGGGCGAGGGGGCAGACCCCCTCGCCCCGCCGGCTTCAGCCGCCGCGCATGTGCTCGCGCATCATGCCCGGGCGGTCATGCCCCCCCTGGTGGCCGCGATCATGCATCTTCGGGTGCGCGATCTTGGTCAGGCTGTCCTTGTTCGGCCCGATTTCGCGGGCGAACACCGCCCGGCCGAGCGGGCTTTCCAGGCCCATGCCGCGGGCGAACACGGTCTGGCCGACCGCAAGCTGGCTCGCCAGCTTCTTCGCTTCTGCCGGCGGCAGGCGAACCGTTGTACCATCTTCGAGCAGCACGCCGTTGATTTCGCTGCGCGGGTCATGCAGCACGGCCTTGATGCGGCCGGTGGCTTCGATCGCCGCCTCGCTGTGGCGCATGCGCGGCCCGCCGCCGGCGGAGATGGTGGTCTTGGTCGCGTCATTGGTGATCTGGGCGGCAGCGACCATCGGCAGGGCCTTGGCCTTCAGCCCCTGAATCGTCACCGCGTCACCCGGCTTGATGGCGAAAACGATCTGGGTCGAGAGGAAGGGCGGGAGATGGACCTCGGTCCCGTCGGTCAGGATCAGCCCATCGACATCGCCGCGCGGCGTCAGCGTGTATTGGGCGACGGTGCCCTTGGTGGTGGGAAGCTGGCTGAGGTCATAGGTGGAGCCAGACGCGAGGCCGCCATGGCGGGGGCCGTGCGGCTGGGCCATGGCCGTGCTGCTGAGCAGCACGGGAGCGAGCGCCACCGGAGCTGCGAGCATCGAGGCGGCGAGGAGGAATGTGTGAAGGCGCATCGTGGTATCTCCTGTGTCAGACGGGCGGAGGCCCGTGCACATTCTCATTGCACGCCCCGTGCCAGGATTTATCTCATTGAAATAATTCATTTTACGGAGAGAGTGTCAGCCGCTTCCGTCCGGCCTTCCGACAGGCTCCGTCGGGATTCCGGACAGCTCGGCACTGTAGCGGCGGAGTTTTTCGTAGAGCAGCTGCCGGTGGATGCCGAGGCGCCGGGCCGCCTCGGCACGGTTGCCGCCGGCCTCACCGAGCGCCCGGCGGATCATCGCCGCTTCCAGCCGGGCGACGGCGGTGGGCAGATCGCCGGCCAGCCAGTCCTCGGCTGCGGCGGCGGGGGTCGCGGCGAGGAAGGCGAAGTCGGCGGCGCCGAGCAGGCTGTGGCGGGCCAGGGCGGCGGCGCGTTCGATGGCGTTGCGCAGCTCGCGCACATTGCCCGGCCAGGCGTGGGCCAGCAGCAGCGAGGCGGCCTCCGCCGAGAGCCGCCGTGGCGGGACGGCCTGGGCGAGGAAATGCTCGGCGAGTGTCACGATGTCGGACAGCCGCTCGCGCAGCGGCGGCAGGTGCAGTGGCACGACGCCGAGGCGCCAGTAGAGGTCCTCACGGAATCGCCCCTCCGCCACCAGCGCCGGCAGGTCGCGATGGGTGGCCGAAAGGATCCGGACATCGACAGCCACCGGCTTGCCGCCGACGGGGGTGACCACCCGCTCCTGCACCGCGCGCAGCAGCTTGGCCTGCATGGTGGGGTCCATGTCGCCGATTTCGTCGAGGAACAGGGTGCCGCCATCGGCCTCGCGGAAGCTGCCGATGCGGTCGGCGACGGCGCCGGTGAAGGCGCCGCGGGCGTGGCCGAAAAGCTGCGATTCCAAAAGGTCGCGGGGGATTGCTGCGCAGTTCACAGCCACGAAGGGCCGCGCCGCGCGGCGGCCGTGCCGGTGCAGGGCGCGGGCGACGACCTCCTTGCCGCTGCCGGTCTCGCCGGTGATCAGCACGGAGGCTTCACTGTCGGCCAGCATGCCGACGGATTTCTGCACGGCGCGCATCGCCGCCGAATTGCCCACCAGCGTCTCGCCGTCCGGCTCGGCCGGCGCATCGGGGCGGGCGCTGTCGGCGGCGGGCAGCATGCGGGTGAGGAGGGCGGCCAGATCGGCGCGGCCGATCGGCTTGGCCAGATGGTCGACGGCGCCGAGGCGCATCGCCTCGATGGTGTTGGACGGCGTCGGCACCGCAGTGAGCACTGCGACCGGGGGATGCGCCGGGCCGCCGGCCTGCTGGGCGGCGTGCAGGCGGCGCAGCACCTCCATCCCGTCCATCCCCGGCATCCGCAGGTCGAGCAGCACGGCATCGACGCCGCCGGCAGCCAGCCGGGCGAGGCCGGCCGGGCCGTCCGGCGCCTGCAACGGCGTGTGGCCGAGGTCTCCAATCGTTTCGGCAAGCCCTTCGCGCAGGGCGGTGTCGTCGTCGATGATCAGGATGCGGGCCATGCCACCTCGCGCGCCGGAAGTGTGAGGGTGAACACCGCGCCCTGCCCCGGCCGGCCGCCGGGATGGGTCAGCACGAGGCTGCCGCCCAGGGCCGCCGCCGTCTCGCGCGCAATGGCGAGGCCCAGCCCGGTGCCGTCGGCGCGGCCGCTGACGAAGGGTTCGAACAGCCGCTCGCACAGGCCGGGCGGCACGCCGGGGCCGCTATCGGCGACGGTGATCGCGACGGCCTCCTCGGTTGCCGTCGCGCTCACCCGCACTACCCCGCCAGGGCCGGCCGCGCGCAGGGCGTTCTGCACCAGATTGTCGAGTGCGCGGCGCAGCAAGGCGGGGTCGAGCAGCCGCGCCGTGGCGGGAGCCTCGACGTGCAGGCTGCGGCCGGCCGCTGCGTGGCGGTGTTCGTCGGCCATCGCCGCCAGCAGATCGTCAAGCCGGGTGGGTAGCGGCGCGGGGGTGGCCGGGCGGGTCATGTCCAGCAGGTCGGCGCTCAACCGGTCGAGCCGCGCGATCTGGCCGAGGATGGCATCCAGCGCGAGCCGGCGGCGGGCGTCGTCGCCGGCCAGGGCGTTCTCGGCGCGCAGCCGCATCGCGGCGATCGGGTTGCGGATTTCGTGGGCGACGCCGGCCGCCACCCGGCCCAACCCGGCCAGCCGCTCCGCTGCCGCTGCCTGGCTAGTGGCGGCGGCCAGCCGGTCGCCGGCGTCGTTGAAGGCGGCGATCAGCCGGTCGAGGTCACGCTCCCCGGACAGCGGCAGGCGCGGCAACGTCTCGCCGGTGCCGGAGGCCAGCGCCGCCTCGATCGCGCCGATCCGCCGCGCATAGGCGATCAGCAGCGCGCCGATGCCCAGCGTCACCGCCAGGGCCAGCACCCCCAGTACGACGAGACCCAGGCGCGCCGGCACCTGGCCGCGCCCGTCCTGGCGGGTGAGCACGAAGCCTGCGAGGCCGCCGATCGGGCCCGGCAAGGGGCAGGCGCGCACCACGAGCGGCACGCCACCGGAATCCAGACGCAGAGTGGCGTGCCGGTCTTCCTGCACGGCCTCCGCACCGGCCGTGCCGATGGCGTCGTAGAGGGTCGCGTCGAGGTCGGCGGCGGCGATCACCCCGGCCTCTGCCTGCCACAGCCCCCCCTCCAGCCCCGGCCCGGCGAGGGCGAAGCGGACAACGCCGGAGAGTTCGCTGCGCAGCACCGCATCGGCGAGGTCGCTGCCCTGCTCCGGCCCGGCCCAGCCGGCGGTGAAATAGGCGTAGCGGTCGCCGATGAGGTCGCAGCCGCGTGCCAGCACCTCGTCCGCCCGGCCCGCCTCGGCCGTGCGCGACTCGCCGGAGACGCGCAGCAGCGCGATGGCGACAGCCAGCGAGGCCAGCATCGACAGCAGCCACAAGGCCAGCAGACGGGATTTCAGCGATCGCACGCAGGCAGTATGCCTGATTCCGCCGCGCCATGCGCCTGCGGGGTACGCACGTAACGGGTTTGCAATCCGACCCCCGTTAAAAAATCGTCCCAGGATGTTCACGCGACGTGAATGGCGTTTGTCATCAAATGTTGCGTTGTTCATAGTACAGATGATCGTCGCAGGCGGCCCCTGCGGGATGGAATCGGCGAGGAAGGCGGCAGACAGTTATGGGTGACCCGGCTTCTCCTCCCGCCAGTCTTGTCTCGCGTCTGGGTGCCTGGCTTCGGGCCGAGGGCGTGACCGGGCCGAGGCGGCTGTTCGCGGTGGGCGCGGTGAGCGTGCTGGCCGCGCTCGGCCTGACTGCGGCGGTACTGCTGCATGACAGTCACGAAGCCGCCCTCGACCGCGCGGACTTGCTGACCAGCCGGCTGGCGGCCACCCTCGCCGGGCAGGCTGATGCCCTGTTGCAAGGCACTGGCGCATTGCTGGCCGAGGCCGGCAGCATCGCCGATACCAGCGGGCCGGCTGGCGATGCGGCGCTCGCCGCGCGGGTGGCCGGGCAGGGCGCGTTGCGCGGCCTGCTGCTTCTCGATGTCACCGGGCGCGTGGTTCGCGCCTCCAGCCCGGCTCTGCTTGATCTGCAACTGGGCGCGCGCCCCTGGTTCGCCGCTCTGCGCCAGCCGCCGCGCGAGACCGCACTCGGCCTGCCGGGCGCATGGGATCTGGGGCCGGGACATGCTGCGTCCGACCGCCTGCTGCCGCTGGCCCGGCTGCGACGCGATGCGGCGGGCGGCTTTGCCGGTGTTTCGGTGGCGCTGATTGACGGCGATGCCCTCTCCGCTGCCGGGCGCGATGCCGCCGCGGCGTTTCGCGTGGATGTGCGGCTGTATTCGGCGCAGGCGGCCCTGCTTGGCGGGTCGCCCCCGCCGGCCGGGCAGATCGGCCCTGGCGCGGCCACCACGGTCCTGTTCTCCGACCTGCTGTTGCGCGCCCCGGCCGGTTCCTGGCACGGTGCGCAGGTGGGGGAGGCGCCGGTGATCGGCTATGCCTCGACCCAGGATGGCGCGGTGATCGTGAGCGTCACCCAGTCCCGCTCCGAGGCGCTGGCGCCGTTCCGTGCCCGGCTCAGCCTGATTGGCGGGCTGTTTGCCGGGCTTGCCGCGGTGATGCTCGGCTCGCTCGGCCTGCTCTGCCGGCGGGCGGCCACGCTGGCGGAGGAGACCGCACGCCAATGCGCGACCGCCCGCGCAGCCCAGGCGGCGGAACAGGCGAAGCAGGATTTCCTCGCCGCGATGAGCCATGAAATCCGCACGCCGATGAACGGGGTGATCGGTATGGCCGGGCTGCTGATTGACACAAGGCTCGACCCCGAACAGCTGCGCTACACGCAGACCATCCAGAGCTCGGCCGAGCATCTGCTGACCGTGCTGAACGAGGTGCTCGACTATTCCAAGGTCGAGGCCCAGGGCATCGAGCTGGAATCGACCCCCTTCATCCTGGAGGAGGAGGTCGGCGTCGTCGCCGAACTGTTCGCCCCGGCGATTGCCGCCAAGGGTGTGGAGCTGGTCTGCCGGATCGGCGACGGCCTGCCGGCCGGCATCGTCGGCGATCCCGGGCGCTTCCGGCAGATCCTGCTCAATCTCGTTGGCAATGCAGTAAAATTCACCGAACGCGGCTGGATCGAGATTGCCCTGGACGGCACCCCCCTGCCCGATGGCCAGCTGCGGCTGACCTGTGCGGTCGCCGATACCGGCATCGGCATCGATGAGGCTGGCGCGGCCAGGCTGTTTGAGAAATTCGTCCAGGCCGAGCCCTCGATTGCCCGGCAGTTCGGCGGTACCGGGCTGGGTCTGGCCATCTGCCGCCGGCTGATCGCGGCGATGGGCGGCGAAATCTCGGCCCGCGCGCGCCCCGGTGGCGGCAGCGAGTTCCGCTTCGATATCGTGGTTCGCCCGCAGGACGGCCCGGTGCCGGCCGAAACCCGCCCGCTCGGCGGCCGGCGCTGCCTTGTCGTCGATGACCTGCCGCTGAACCGGGAGATCCTGTCCCATCAGCTTGCCAAGCTCGGCGCGCAGGTGGACGTCGCGGAGGATGCCTTCGCCGGGCTGGACCTGCTGCGCGATGCGGCAGCGGTGGGCCGGCCCTACGACCTCGTGCTCGTCGATCGGGCGATGCCGCTGATGGACGGACCCGGCTTCGCCCGCGCGGCGCGCCTGCTGGTGCCGGCCCCGGCGCCGGCCGCGGGGGGCGGCACGCGGATGGTGCTGTGCGCTTCCGGCCAGATCGGCGATGCCGATGCGCTGTTCGATGCACAACTGCTCAAGCCGGTGCTGGTCTCCCGCCTGCGGGCGCTGGCGGTGATGCTCTCGGCCCCCGGCCGGGAGGCAGCGGCACCGCGCGGCACCCCGAAGCCGGATCAGGCGCTGGCCGGGCGGCATATTCTGCTGGCCGAGGACAATGCGACCAACCAGCTGGTCACCCGCTCGATCCTGGAGCGGGCCGGCGCCACGGTTGCGGTGGTGGAGGACGGCGCCAAGGCGGTTGCCGCCGTGCATGCCACGCAGTTCGATCTCGTGCTGATGGACGTGCAGATGCCGGGTATGGACGGGCTGGCGGCAACGCGCGCGATCCGCGCCGCGGGGCTGCACGATCTCCCCGTGCTCGGCCTGACTGCGGCGGCCGGCAGCATCGCCGGTCAGGAATGCCTCGCCGCCGGGATGGACGGGCATCTCACCAAGCCGATCAGCCGCGACGCACTGGTACGGGCACTGCTGACCGAGTTGCAACGGTCCCGGGTGTAACGGTTTTGCAAGATGCGGCGGAGCACGAGAGGACCCCCAGTGAATTTCGCATTTTGCGAGGCATTGTGCGAGAAACTGACGAGAATTTGCGTTGTGGCAGCGGCACGGCGGTTGCACCTTGCTCTCGCGTAGCGACGGGGGAGCACATGTTCCAGAGTTTTTCAGATCCGAGCGGCGGTATTCGCCTGACGTTTTCCGGCCCGATTGAGGGCGCGGGCACCGAGACCCTGCGCGCTTTGCTGCAGGATGTGGTGGCCATGCCCAGCGGAGACGTGGTGCTTGATTTCACCAGCGTGACCTTGATCGACGGCTCCGGCGTGGGCGCCATCGCGTATCTTTTCAAGCGGCTGCATGCCCAGCAACGGGGGCTGAGCATCGTCGGTGCTGCCGGCCAGCCGCTCGCGCTGCTGCGCCAGCTTGGCATTGCCGGACTGCTAGGTGTCGGCGCGGAGACGCGCCTGCGCCCTCTTTCAGGGCGCGGCGCCTGGGCCAGCGCGTGGCTGATGACCCGCGGCCGGCTTTCGGCCAGCTGAGGTACAGGCCGCGTCCGGACCAGCGCCGCGCGCAACACCGCGACGTATCGTCGTTGTCGCACCGCAGCGTCAGTGATAAGCAGAAACTGGGTCTCGCAGACTGTATCGGCAGGTTGCAGTCCATGATGGAATCCGATCGATGAATGAGCCGACCTTTGCCGCGCAACTGGCCGAGGACCTGGGGCCCGACGATGTGCGCCTGGTTCTTGGCGTGTTCGAAACGGATGTCGCACGGCTCAGCGGCCTGATATCGGCCGCGGCCCGTGCCGGCGATGCAACCGCCTTCCGCCGCGCGGCCCATGGGCTGGCGGGTGCGGCCGGGGCGGTTGGCGCGCGGGCGCTGGAACAGGCCTGCCGCCGCGGCATGTCCGCCGCACCGGATGCCGACGCCGCCAGCCTGTCCGCGACGGCTGAGCAGATCCGCCTCAGCAGCGCTGGGGCGCTTGAGGAACTCGCAGCGTTCATCCGCACGCTCGGCCCGGCCAGTTGACGGCGGCAGCCGCGCGCATGGCCCAGCCTCCCGCCCGCGTACTCGTCGTCGAGGATACCCCCACCCAGGCGGAACTCGCCCGCGTGCTGCTGGCCAGCATGGGCCATGAAGTGCGGGTGGCCGATGCCGCCGGCGCCGCCCTGACGCTGGCGCGCGAATGGCGGCCGGATGCCATTCTGGTCGATATCGAACTGCCTGATTTCAACGGCTTCGAGCTGATGAAGCAGCTCAGCGCGGAGGGGATTGAGGCGGCGGTGGTGGTGGTGACCGCCAATGCCTCGATCAACGCGGCGGTGGAGGCGATGCGGCTTGGCGCCCTCGATTTCATCGTCAAGCCCTATGCCCGCGCCCGCCTGTCGGTCACGCTTGGCAACGCGCTGGAAAAGCGCGCGCTGGTCGCCCAATTGCGCACCGTCAAGGCGCGGCTGGACCGCGACCGGTTCTTCGGCTTCATCGGCGCCTGCGCGCCGATGCAGGCCGTCTATCGCACCATCGAATCCGTCGCCGCCTCGAAAGCCAGCGTGTTCATCACCGGCGAGAGCGGCACCGGCAAGGAACTGGCCGCCGAGGCCGTGCACAAGGCCAGCCCTCGCGCCGGGCGGGGCTTCGTGGCCCTCAACTGTGGCGCGATCCCGCGCGACCTGCTGGAAAGCGAGGTCTTCGGCCATGTGAAGGGTGCCTTCACCGGCGCCTCGTCCGACCGCGAGGGCGCGGCGAAACTGGCGGATGGCGGCACTCTGTTCCTCGACGAGATCGGCGAGATGCCGCTCGACATGCAGGTGAAGCTGCTGCGCTTCGTGCAGACGGGAACATTCTCGCCGGTCGGCTCCTCGAAGATCGAGCGCGTCGATGTCCGCTTCGTCTGTGCCACCAACCGCGACCCGACGCTGGAGGTGCAGGCCGGCCGGTTCCGCGAGGACCTGTTCTACCGCCTCTATGTCGTGCCGATCGAGCTGCCGCCACTGCGCGAGCGCGGTGGCGACATCATCCTCGTCGCCCGCCACTTCCTCGCCCAGTTCAGCCGCGAGGAGGGCCGCCGCTTCCGCGGCTTCAGTGCCGAGGCGGAGACGGCGCTGGCGGCCTACGCCTGGCCCGGCAATGTCCGCCAGTTGCAGAATGTTGTGCGCAACGTGGTCGTGCTGCATGACGGGGACCTGGTGGAAGCGGCGATGCTGCCGCCGCCGGTGGTGCGGCCGGGCGCCACCCCTCCCCCGCTTGCGCCGCGCCTGCAGTCGGCGCCGATGCCGGTGCCAGCCCCGGTGGCGGAGCCGATGGCCGAGGCGGTGGAGATCGTGCCGCTGGCGGTGATGGAGCGGCGGCTGATCCTCGCGGCGCTGGCGCGCACGGCCAACGATGTTCCCCGCGCCGCCGCCCTGTTGCAGATCAACCCTTCGACGATCTACCGCAAACTGCAAAGCTGGAAGACCGACGTCGCCGAGTGAGGTGACGAAGTCGCGTTTTGCGAGGCGTTTTGCATTTCTTCGCCCTGAAATTTGCAAATTGCATCAAATATCTGCGTTACATGGGCGTAAATCAGACTGAATGATGGCACGCAGATTGCTCCTTTCTTAAGGACCCGTAGACGAACGCGGGCGGCCGCACCGTCGTGCAGCCAGATCGTTGCGGGGAATGCATGATGTCCAAACGTAAGCTCGACCGACATGCGATCAGCCTGGAACAGCTTTTCGCGATGTCGTTCGTTCCAGCCCGCGTGGCTCGCAGCAAGCGGGTGGCGGATATCGCCATCGCCCTGGTATTGTTCGTCCTGACCGCGCCGCTCTGGCCGCTGATCGCGCTGGCCATCCGCCTGGACAGCCCAGGCCCGGTGCTGTTCCGCCAGCTGCGCGTCGGCCGCGCCATGCCCGACCGCACCGAGCTGTTCATGATGATGAAGTTCCGCTCGATGTGCGCCGACGCCGAGAGCGGCACCGGCGCGGTTTGGGCGACCAGCCGCGACCCCCGCATCACCCGCGTCGGCTGGCTGCTGCGCAAGACCCGGCTGGACGAGATCCCGCAACTGCTCAACGTGCTGATGGGCCAGATGTCGATCGTCGGCCCGCGGCCGGAACGCCCCGGCCTCTACAGCAAGCTCGACCAGGCCGTGCCGTTCTTTGCCGACCGCACCGTCGGCATCCGCCCCGGCATCACCGGCCTCTCGCAGGTCAGCCAGGGCTACGACACCAGCGTGGACGACGTTCGCCGCAAGCTCGGCTTCGACGCCGCCTACGCCATGCGGCTGACGAGCCTGGGCAGCTGGATGCTCACCGACCTCGCCATCATGCTGCGCACCTTCACGGTCATGGTTTCGGGCCGCGGGCAGTAACGCCAGCAGCCGCTGCGGCTTGTTCGGAGATAGAGAAGGCGAGGCGGGGAGCGAGGCTCCCCGCCTCGTTTTGCGTCAGCCGCTGACGCCGCCGCGCCATTCGGCGCCGGCGAGGTCGCCGACGGCACCGAGCAGGGTGCCGAAGCGCATCGTCATCCGGCTCGGCCTGGCGTAGGCCGGGCGCGTCCGGGTCGCCGGTTGCGGCGAATTCGGTCCAGGCGGCACGGAAGGCGGCCGACAGACTGGCCGCTTCCGCCTGGTTGGCGCCGGCGAGCAGCGGGGCCGCGCCGGCACTGCCGATGGTGCCGAAGACCATCGGCACGTCGATGCCGTGGCAGGCGCGCAAGGGGCTGCCCGCCGGCGACCAGTCGCACTGATAGACCCAGGCGCGCGCGCCGGCTTCCGTGATGGCGTCGGCGAGGGCGAGGACCGGGAACAGGAACAGGTGGTCCGTCATCAGGTCGCCAAGCAGGTCGGTGGTGGTGGCGCCCAGGCGCCGGCGGCGGTAGAGCTCGATCGACTCCGGCGCGCCGTTCAGGTCGCCGAACCGAGCCGCGACGGCGTCGGCGGCGGGGGGCGTGGCCTCGGCTTGGATGAAGCCGTGCATCTCCTCGCGGGTGGTGCCCATGATCATGTCGATGCCGCGCGCGCCGGCGGCCTCGGCGGCGGCGGCGGTGAAGCGGCGCACATCGGCCAGGGCGTCGAACACCGGCAGGAAGGGTGCAGTGACGTCGGCGAAGCGCTGCCCGGCCTGGTCGAGCCGGCGCTGGCCATCCAGCAGAGCGGCAAGCGACAAGCCGGCGAGCGCGGCCGGTGGCACACCGAGCAGGCGGCACAGATGCCCGGCCCGGTCCTGCGCCACGGCGCGGGTCTGCGGTGCCAGGACCAGCGGCGGGCTTTGCAGGATCGCCCGGTGGAACAGCCCCTGGCTCTCCCACATCGTCAGCAGGCAGAGGATGGCGTGCGCCCCGGCGTCGTGGCCGACGAGGGTGACGTTGGCGGCATCGCCACCGAAAGCGCCGATGTTGTCGCGTACCCAGCGCAGGCCGGCGATCATGTCCTGCAGGCCCATATTGCCCTCGGCCACGCCCGGCAGATGCAGGAAGCCGAGAACGCCGAGGCGGTAGTTCAGGCTGACCACGACGCATTCGCCGTCGCTGGCCAGCAGGCCGGGATCATGCAGATCCAGCGAGCCGGCACCGGTTTGATAGAGGCCGCCATGCAGATGCACGATAACCGGCCAGGCGGGGTGGCTGTCCCCCGCACCGGGCAGGCCGGGGGTGGCGACCGACAGGGTCAGGCAGGCTTCATCCTGCGGCAGGTCGGCAGTCAGCGGCGTGACGGGCTGAGGGGCGATGGGGCCGTGGGTGCGCGCCTCGCGCAGGTCGCCCCAGGCGGTAAGCGGCTCAGGCGGCTGGAAGCGGCGGGCGGCGGCATAGGGCACGCCGCGGAACACCGTGACGCCCGGGGAGCCCAGCAGCCGGCCGACGGCAAGCCGGGCGAGGCTCACGTGCGGCGCCCTGCGGTTGATCCAATGTGCATCGGCTGCAATCCTGCGCTCGCAAACATTTTACACCCATAAACAAGTTGTAGTCGGAGCGAAGCGTCCGTTCAAGCCGGCTCAAATCGAGCCGCGGCACGCACGTCTTGACACCCCGCCACAACTTGCCGGGGTTCAGCCGCAAAACACGGCTTGCTAAGATCGATGATGGCACATTGGTGCTGACGAATCGGTTTCATGATCCTGTCACGCAGTTTTGCTTTCGTACATTGCACATCAAACAAATTGTACAGAACGCAAGACGAATGCCTTGCGCATGCCGGAATATGCTTGCTAACTGTGATTTAATGTAATTTGATTGAAAAATGTCACTCAATATCAATTCGATGACAGTGAGCACTCAAAACGAACGGACCGGAACGGGAGCATGAATGTTTTGATCGCTACGGACGATGCTGCAACGAAGCGGGCAACGACTGAGTTGGTGCTGACGATCCGTGCCTATTTGATGTTGCATCATGTAACGGCGGCGAGCGAACTGCGCGGCCGGCTTGAGCGTCACAGCTTCGATGCCGCTTTCGTCGATCCTGGCCTGCCTGGCTTCGTCCAGCCCGGCGAGGCGGCCAGGCTGGCGGCCTGGTATCCTGAAACCCGCTTCTTCGCTCTCGGTGGCATACCCGCGCCGATGCCGATGCGCCCGGCAAGCCCGATCGACGCCCTGCTGCGCGAGGTGGCCGCCGCGGCACCGCCGGCGCCGCCTGTCCGCGGCCTGACCGGGCGGCAGAAGGATGTGATGGAGCTGCTGCGCCGCGGCTGCCCGACGAAGGAGATCGCCCGCAGCCTCGGCCTTTCCGTGCCGACGGTGAAGACGCATCTGGCGGCGCTGTATCGCCAGCTCGGCGTGGTCAACCGCGTCCAGGCGGTGATGCAGGCGCAATCGCCGGTACAGATGCGCGCCATGGTTGCCCATCCGCGCGCCGGCCTGTTCCAGGACGCCGACTGAGCCGGCAAAGGTTTCCAGGCCGGACGGAGCGGACTACTCTCCGCCACCCGCAACGCCGGGCCAGGAGACACCATGACCGAACGCCTGTTCCTTGACGCCAGTGCCACACAGACGGCGCATGCCCACGTGATCTCGGCCGACCCCGCCGCGATCGTGCTCGACCGCACCATCTTCTACGCCCGCTCCGGCGGCCAACCCGGCGATGTCGGCACGATGAGCTGGGAGGGCGGCAGTTGCGCCATCACCGATACCAGCAAGGGCGAAGGCGAGACGATCCTGCACATGCCCGCCCCGGATGCCGCCCTGCCGCCGGTGGGGGCGGAGGTGACGCTGAGCCTCGACTGGCCGCGCCGGCACAAGCTGATGCGCATGCATTCGGCGATGCACCTGCTGTGCGCGCTGCTGCCCGGCGCTTCCGTCACCGGCGGGGCTGTCGGCTGGGACAAGTCGCGGCTGGATTTCGACCTCACCCCGCCGCCGGGGCGCGAGGAGATCGAGGCGGGGCTGAACCAGCTGGTCGCCGCCGATCATCCGATCTCGGCCGAATGGGTGGACGAGGCCGTGCTGGACGCGCACCCCGAAATGGTCCGCACCCTGTCGGTCAAGCCGCCGCGCGGGGCCGGGCGCATCCGTCTCGTCCGCATCGGCGCGGGGGAGACGCCCGTCGATCTGCAACCCTGCGGCGGCACGCATGTCGCCTCAACCGGCGAGATTGGCCGGCTCTCGGTCACCAAGATCGAGAACAAGGGCAAGCAGAACCGCCGAATCATCATCACGCTGGCATAGGGAACGGTCGATGACCCTGCAAAACCTCGTCTCCACCGCCTGGCTGGCCGACAATCTGGGCCGGGCCGATCTGGTGGTGTTCGACACCACGAAATACCTGCCGAACGAGCCGAAGGACGGCAAGGCCGAGTTCCGCGCCGCCCATATCCCCGGCGCCCGGTTCTTCGATTTCGACGATATCGCCGATCACGATACCGATCTGCCGCACATGCTGCCCACAGCGGGGCTGTTCGGCAAGAAGATGGCGACCCTCGGCGTGTCCAACGCCAGCTTCGTGGTGTTCTACGACCAGAAGGGCCTGGCTTCGGCCGCGCGGGGCTGGTGGATGATGCGCGCCTTCGGGCATGCCGCCGCCGCGGTGCTGGACGGCGGGTTGCCGAAATGGGTGGCCGAGGGACGCGCGACCGAAGCAGGCGATGCCCCCTCCCCCACGCCCAGCAGCTTCCGCCCGGATTTCCGCGCAACCCGGCTGCGCGGCATCGGCGACATGCTCGCCAACGTCGCGTCCGGCGCTGAGCTGGTGCTGGATGCGCGGGCCGCCGGGCGGTTCATCGCGAAGGTGCCGGAGCCGCGGGCCGGGATGCGCTCTGGCCACATCCCCGGCAGCGCCAACCTGCCCTACACCGAGTTGCTCGCGCCGGATCAGACCCTGCTGCCCACCGACACCCTGCGCGCGCGCCTGCTGGCGGCCGGGGTGGACGGCTCGCGCCCGGTGGTGACGAGCTGCGGCAGCGGTGTGACCGCGACGATCCTGACGCTGGCGATGGTGCTGGCCGGGCTGCCCGAGGGCGCCGTTTATGACGGGTCCTGGACCGAATGGGGCGGCCGCCCCGATACACCTGTGGAGACCTGATCCAAGTGACCGACAAGAAGCACGGCCTGTATACCCGCCTCAGCCATGTCGGCCGCGCCGGCACCAATGTGCGCGGCTTCGTCAACCCGCCGGTGCATCGCGGCTCCACCATGCTCTACGCCAACATGGCCGAGCGCGCCGCCGCGCCGCAGGACCGGTTCGAGCAGAAGCCGCATTACGGCACCGGCGGCGGACCTACCCATTGGGCGCTGGAAAACGCGGTCGCCGAGATCGAGGGCGGCACCCGCTGCCAGATCGTCGGCACCGGGCTGGCCGCCGTGACCGTACCGCTGCTCGCCTATCTCAAGGCGGGCGACCACTGCCTGATGCCGGACAGCGTCTATGGCCCCGCCCGCAGTTTCTGCGACAATTTCCTGTCCCGCTACGGCGTGGTGACGACCTACTACGATCCCTGCATCGATGCGGTGGGGATCGATGCGCTGTTCCAGCCGAACACCACCGTGCTCTATCTGGAATCGCCGGGCAGCCACACGTTCGAGGTGCAGGACGTACCGGCACTCGCCGCCGTTGCCAAGAAGCGCGGCGCCAAGGTGTTGATGGACAACACCTGGGGCATCTGGCACTTCCAGCCGTTCAAGCATGGCGTGGACGTGTCGATCCAGGCGCTGACCAAGTATGTCGTCGGGCATTCCGATGTGCTGCTTGGCTCGATCACCGTGAATACCCGCGAGGACTGGGAAATCGTACGCGCGAATTCTTCCGTGCTCGGCCAGTATGCCTCCCCCGATGACTGCTGGCTCGCGCTGCGCGGCATCCGCACCATGGCAGTGCGGATGCAGCGCCAGGAGCAATCCGCGATCGAGGTCGCGGCCTGGCTGCGCGGCCGGCCGGAAGTGAAGGAAGTGCTGCACCCCGCCCTCCCCGGTGCCCGCGGCCATGATCTGTGGAAGCGCGACTTCACAGGCGCCTGCTCGCTGTTCGGTATCGTCTTCCGCGACGACATCAGCCGCGAAAGCGTGCATGCGATGGCCGACGCGCTGCAATTGTTCGGCAAGGGCGCGTCCTGGGGCGGGTTCGAGAGCCTGGCCCTGCCGACCACTGGCTTTCTCAGCCGCACCGCAGGCACCGGCGATTTCGGCGGCCAGGCGATGCGGCTGCATATCGGGCTGGAAGACACGCCGGACCTGATCGCCGACCTGGAGGACGGGCTGGCGGTGTTGAACGCGCGGCGTTAGTGCCGATATGGGAGGCTCCAGCACCAGGAGCCTCCCATGACCGACACCATCAAGCCGCTGTTCACCGCCACCGCCTCAGCCACCGGCGGGCGCAACGGCCATACGGCGGCCACCGACGGCGTGGTCAGCGTCGATCTCTCGGTCGCCAAGGAGATGGGCGGCCCCGGCAAGCCCGGCACCACCACGCCGGAGCACCTGTTCGCCGCCGGCTACGCCGCCTGTTTCGGCGGGGCCCTCGACTTCGTCGGCAAGCAGCACAAGAAGAATGCTGCCGGCGCGACGATCACCGCAGCCGTCAGCATCGGCCCGCGCGACGGCGGCGGCTTCGGCCTCGCGGTGAACCTGCTGGTGGAGGACGCCAGCCTGCCGCAGGCGGAGCTGGAGGCGCTGGCGCACGAGGCGCACGAGAAGATCTGCCCCTATTCCCACGCCACCCGCGGCAATGTGGATGTGCAGATCGAAGTGAAGGGCGGCTGAGCCCTACGCCGTCGCCTGCCCCAGCGCATGCACGAACGATTCGGCATAGGTGCTGAACACGACCAGCGCGAAGCGATCCGCGCTGGCGTGATGCACCACGCAGGGCATGTCGGCCACCGGCGTCACCGCCACGCTACCGGGCGGGAAGGCGGCAGGATGCAGGTCGATCCGGCAAAGCCGGCCGAGCAGCGCGCGGGCGTGGACGCCCGCGACCTCCACCACGCAGCGGCCGTGCGACTGGTCCACCACCGAGACGCCGGGCCGCGTCAGCCGGGCGGCAAGCACCCCCTCGCCCATCGGGGCGGCGATCACCAGCAGGGTTATCGGCTGCACCCATAACGTTGTGAGCCCGCCCGCCGTCGCGGACCGGCCGGGGGGCGGCATCACCAGCTGCGTGCCGCGCCGGGCCGAAACCTGCACGATATCATATAGCGGGGCGGCAAAGCTCAGGCCTGGCCGGTCAGGCGGCAGGGTGGCGATGGGGTGGCAGCGCTCAGGCATGGACGCGCTCGTTCGCCGGATCGACGAAATGCGGGCTGACGATCTCCACCTCCACCATCTCGCCGGCCAGCGGATAGACGGCCTGCATGTTTGTGCCGATCCGCCCTTCCCCTCCCGCCAGCATCGCGAGGCCAATCCAGCCCTCCAACTCCACCGCGGGGGTGACGGAGGTGACCCAGCCGAGGCTCTCCCGGCTGCCGGGCGCGACCAGATGCGCACCGGCGCGGAGCCGGTCGGAGCGGGCGAGCGGGCGCAGGCCGACGAGACGCAGGCGCGCCGGGTCTGTCAGGCCGGGGCGGGTGGCCAGCGCGCGGCCGATGAAGTCCCCGCGCTTCTTGAACATCCGGGACAGGCCGAGATCGGCCGCCGTCGTCTGGCCGTTCAGCTCCGATCCGGCGACATGGCCCTTTTCGATACGCAGCAGCCCGAGCGCCTCGACGCCGTAAGGGGTGATGCCGTGCGCCTCGCCGGCCGCCATCACCGCAGTCCACACATGCTCGACATAGCCGGCCGGGGTGGCGATCTCGTAGGCGAGTTCGCCGGAGAAGCTGATCCGGAACACCCGCACGGGCGCGCCATCCACGGTGCCCTCCCCCACGGCCATGAACGGGAACGCCGCGTTCGACAGGTCCAGGCCCGCGACGGCGGCGGCCACCGTGTCGCGCGCGCGCGGGCCGGCGATGGACATGGCGGCCCATTGGTCGGTGACGGAGGCAAGCTGCACGTCCAGCTCCGGCCAGCAGGTTTGTAGATGGAATTCCATGTGCGCGAGCACCGGCCCGGCATTGGCGGTGGTGGTGGTGACGAAGAACCGGTCCTCGGCGAGGCGGGAGGTGGTGCCGTCATCGAAGACGATGCCGTCCTCGCGCAGCATCAGCCCGTAGCGGGCGCGGCCGATCTTCAAGGTCGAAAACGTGTTGGTGTAGAGCAGGTCGAGGAAGCGCGCGGCATCCGCCCCCTGCACGTCGATCTTGCCCAGCGTCGAGACGTCGCAGATGCCGACCGCCCGGCGCACCGCGCGGGCCTCGCGCAGGATGCTGTCCCAGGCGTCGGCATCTGCCGCTTCGGAGTACCAGGCCGGGCGCAACCACAGCCCGGCCTCCATGAAGCTGGCGGCGTGGCGTGCGTGCCAGGCGTGCAGCGGCGAGCGGCGGGTGGGGGCGAAATCCGGTCCGACATGCGCGCCGGCGATGGCGCCCCAGGTGACCGGGGCGACGAAGGGGCGCATGCGCGGCAGCCCGGCTTCCTGCACCGCGATGCCGCGCGCCGCCGCCAAAACGGCCGCCCCGACGAGGCCGCCGGTCTTGCCCTGGTCGGTGCCCATCGCGTGGGTGGTGTAGCGCTTGGCGTGCTCGATATGCACATAGCCTTCGCGGTGGGCGAGGCGAATGTCCTCAGCGGTCACGTCGTCCTGGAGATCGACGAAGGCTTTGCCGCGGGCGCGGACCTCCCATAGCGGCTGCAACGGGGCAATGCCCTCGCCGGCCGCCGCACCGATGGAGGTCTGGTTCTGCACCGGCCGGCCAGGCAGCCAGGTGGCGCGCGCCTCGTCCCACACGAGCGGCGTACCGGACTGGCTGGCGAGCTGCACGTTCGGATTGAAACCGCCGGAGAGGCAGAGCAGGTCGGCGGCGATCTGCGCATACACGCCGCCACCCGTGTGGCGGACGCTGGCACCACGCAAGGCCGTGCCGCCGATGGTGGCGCATACTTCGCTTTGCGCGTGGACGGTGATGCCGCGCGCCCGGGCTTGCGTCATCGCCGGCGAATCCGCACGTGGATCGACGGCGGCGGCAATCTGCAAGCCGGCATCCTGCAGGGTGAACAGGCTGGCATAGGCGGCGTCGTTGCTGGCGAACAGCATCGCCCGGCTACCCGGCGCGACGGCGAAGCGGCTTGCGTAGGTCGCCGCGGCGCCGGCGAGCATCACGCCCGGCCGGTCGTTGCCGGGGAAGGCGATCAGCCGCTCCTGCGCGCCGGTTGCCAGCACCACACGGCCCGCGCGGATCGTCCAGTAGCGCTGACGCGGCGTGCCGGCGGGGGGCTCCGGCAGGTGGTCGGCGAGCCGCTCGATGGCCCCGAGCGTGTTGCCGTCGTAGTAGCCGAACACCGAGGTGCGCGGCATCACCGTCACATCCGCGCCGGCGTCGCCCACGACGAAATCCTGTTCGCAGAGGATGACGCGCGCGCCCGCCGCCGCCGCCGCGCGCGCGGCCGCCAGCCCGGCGGGGCCGCCGCCGACGACCAGCACGTCGCAATGGGCATGGGCGGCTTCGTAGCGGTCGGGGTCGGGGGCGCGCGCCGCACTGCCAAGCCCGGCGGCACGGCGTATCAGCGGCTCGTACACGCGCTCCCAGAAGGACGCCGGCCACATGAAGGTCTTGTAGTAGAACCCCGCCGAAAGTGCCGCGCCGACGAGGCCGTTCAGGCTCAGCAGATCCCATTGCAGGCTCGGCCAGCGGTTCTGGCTGGCGGCGGTGAGACCGTCATAGAGCTCCGTCACCGTCATCCGCGTGTTCGGCTCCTGCCGCGCGCCCGTCCGCAGTTCGGCGAGCGCGTTCGGCTCCTCCCAGCCTGCCGAGAAGACGCCGCGCGGCCGGTGCAGCTTGAAGCTGCGGCCAACCAGCCGCACGCCGTTGGCGAGCAGGGCGGACGCCAGCGTGTCGCCGGGATGGCCCTGATAGGGCTTGCCGTCGAAGGTGAAATCGAGCGTGCGGCTGCGGTCGATCGCGCCACCGCTGGGCAGGCGGAACGGCTGGGTCATTCGGCGGGCATCTCGATCGTCTCGCCGGCGCGGGCGACAGCGCGGACCTCGTGCGTCATCGTGTTTCGCAGCACCCGCAGCACCTGCCGGCAGCCGCCGGTATGGTGCCACCATTCCAGGTGCCAGCCGCGCGGATTGGCGCGGCGGTAGACATAGTCATGAAATTCCTCGACCGGCGCCTGCCCGGCCGGGCGCGTTGCCGAGGCATCGCCGCGATAGGTGAACTCCACCTCGTCGCGCAGGCCGCAGTCGGGGCAGGCGATGCGGATCATTTCATTGCATCCACGGGAAAGGCCCAGCGCCGCGCTCATCGAGCAGGTGGCCAGTGCGGAAACGGTCGAGACGGTGGGCTTCGTTGAGCTTGTGCGGCGCGTCGTTCGCGATCGTCCAGGCGTGGCACCAGCCGCTGCCGGGGGTCGCCTTGAAGCCGCCGTAGCACCAGCCGGCGGTCATGTACAGGCCCTCGACCGGCGTCTTGCAGATGATCGGCGAGCCGTCGAAGCTCATGTCCATCACCCCGCCCCATTGCCGCAGGCCGCGCAGGCGCGACAGGCAGGGCATCATCGCCACGCCCGCTGCGAACACATGCTCCACCACCGGCAGGCTGCCGCGCTGGGCATAGGTGTTCCAGCCGTCCAACCCGCCGCCGAAGACCATGCCGCCCTTGTCGGACTGACTGATGTAGAAATGCGCGGCGCCGAAGGTGATGACGCTGTCGAGCAACGGTTTCACGCCCTCGGAGACAAACGCTTGCAGAACGTGGCTCTCGATCGGCACGTCGATGCCGGCCATCGACGCCAGCCGCGAGGTGTTGCCGGCCACCGCCAGCCCGACCTTGCGCGCCCTGATCGGCCCGCGCGAGGTGCGCACACCGGTTACCCGCCCGCCCTCGGTGTCGATGCCCAGCACTTCGCAATGCTGGATGATATCCACCCCGCGGTCCGACGCAGCGCGGGCAAAGCCCCAGGCCACCGCATCATGCCGCGCGGTGCCGCCCCGGCGTTGCAGCAGCCCGCCCATGACGGGAAAGCGCGCATTGTCGAGATCGACCAGCGGGCAGAAGGCGCCGACTGCAGCGCGGTCCAGCAGGTCGGCATCGATGCCGGCCAGGCGCATCGCATTGCCGCGCCGGGCGGCGGCGTTGCGGCCGGCGTCGTTGTGGAACAGGTTGAGCACGCCGCGCTGGCTGACCATCGTGTTGAAGTTCAGATCCTGCTCCAGCCCTTCCCAGAGTTTCAGCGAATGCTCGTAGAAATGATGGTTCTGCGGCAGCAGGTAGTTCGAGCGGATGATGGTGGTGTTGCGCCCGGTATTGCCCTGGCCGATCAGCCCGCGCTCGAGCACCGCCACATTGGTGATGCCGTGTTCTTTCGCGAGGTAATACGCGGTGGCGAGCCCATGCCCACCACCGCCGATCACGATCACGTCGTATTCCGGCTTCGGCGCCGCGTCGCGCCAGGCCGGCTGCCAGCCGCGATTGCCGGTCAGCGCCTGGGCGAGAACCTGGAGGCCGGAATAGCGCATCAGCCCGCCAGGAAATCGGCGAAGTAGTCCTCCACCGTGATCCGCTTTTTGGTCAGGCCGAGCGCGAAGGCCTCGGCGCAGAAGGCATCGACTTCCTTGGCCGTGCCGGGCAGGCCGTAGGGGTGGTAGTTGTCCCCCATCAACCCGACGGTGTTCTCCACATCCGCCTCCTGCCAGGGCGTCGCGTAGGGAAAGCTGCGCTGGCAGGCGGTGAACATCGTCTCGCAAGCGATGAAGGCGTCGGTGAGGGCCTTCGCGAGCCAGCGATTTGCCTCCCACACCTCGCGGCGGATGGTGATGAGATGCTGCGGCGCGAAGCAGCCGGTATCGCGCCAGTACTGCTGCTCGGTGGCGACGAAATCCGGCAGCAGGCGCACGATCGGGCCGTTGGTGGGGTGATAGTCCTTCGGCCGCGGCGGGCTGGTGATGGCGTCGATTTCACCGGCGATCAGCATCTGCGCGAGCGACTTGCCCTCGGGCGCCAGCTTGGTGCCGGGCGGATTGGTGTTCGCCCCCAGGCCCCAGGGCGCGTCGATGTTGCCCACCCACCACTCGATCGTGCTGCTGTCCGCCCCGCCCCAGCGCAGGAAATGCCGGTACCAGACCGAGCCGCTGGCCGAGACGGAGTAGGTGCCGACCTTCTTGCCGTTCAGGTCGGCCAGCGTCTTCAGCGGGCTGCCCTTGCGGACATAGAAATCGCGCCCCGGCAGGTTGCGCAGCGGATAGACCGGCAGACCGACATGGCTGCGGTCGCCACGGTCGATGCGGTAGAGATGCTGGGCCATCGAGCCTTCGCCGCCGCTGACGGTCGCGTCCAGCGTTGCCCGGCGCAGCATCTCCGCCCGGTCCGTCCAGGCGCCGGCGCGGCCGAGGATCATCGTCAGGTCGATGCCCGGCGTGTCGATCATTCCCGCCGCCAGCGGCATCACCCTTGTGTAGTCCGCGCAGGTGATCGAGATCGGGATATTGGCCATCACATCGTCTCCACTTCATCGAGCGGCCAGATCGGCCGCCGCAGGGTTTTGAAGGGCAGGCGGGCGTAGTCGTAGGTCGTCAGCCCGCCGCAGTCGCAGGACAGCACGAGGCCGGCCGTCGGCTCGAAGGCCGCACGAAAGCCGTGCATGCATTTCAGCCCGACCACGCGCAGCGTGCGCGAGTTCAGGCCATAGATGGTGAACTGCTGATGGTCGAAGATGTTCTTCGGCACGCTGGCGACGATCACGTCCACGCCACCGATGCGCAGCAACGCCGATGGGCCGAAACTGCCGCGGTTGCCCGGCGTATACGGCCCTTCATGCACATAGTTGCCGTCGGAGACGACGCGCACCTCCGCCATCGCCTCGATCGGCGTGCCGCAGAAGGCGGGATCGACCCAGCCGCCCAGCTTCACCGCGATCTCAGCGCCAACCCCGGCAGCGATGGCCTGTTGCGCCGTCACCGGGTCCCAGATCGAGCCGAAGGCGGCGTCCGTCACACCCGCCTCGATCATCGCGCGCAGCAGCACGGTGCCGTCGCCGTAAGCGCCGCCGCCCGGCGCGTCGGTATAGTCGGCCACCACCACCGGGCCATCCGGCGAGCCCTTGAGGCAGGCGGCGATGCCCTGTTCGATGGTGGCAAGCCGGATCGTCTCCTCCGCCCGGCGGCGGAAGCCCTCGGCCATCAGCCGGTCCGCGATCGCCTGCAGCTCGGCCAGCGGCGCGGTGCCGGAGACGGTGACCGACGGGCCGGCGTCGTGGATGTCCGCATGGCTGAAGCCGCCGTTGATGCTCACCGAGGCGATGCCGGGCTCGCCCTCCAGCCGCCGCGCCTCGGCCAGCGCATCGATCATCGGCCCATGCCCGGTATGGGTGCGCGCGCGGTCGAAGCCCACCAGCGTCGGCGCGCGGGCGACGACCGTGCGCGGCAGGGTGCTGGCCGCCATCGCCCGGTCCAGCAGATCGCCGGCAATGTTGCCGACCTCGCGGTGGTCGGTGTGCGGATTGGTGCGGTAGCTGACGATGATATTGGCCCCCGCCGCCATCCGGTCGGACACATTCGCATGCGGGTCGAGCGTGATCGACACCGGCACCGCCGGCCCGACAACGTGGCGCACCATCGCCAGGATCGCGCCGTCCATGTCGTCCTCGCCCTCCGCCACCGCGGCCCCGTGCAGGGCGAGCAGCACGCCGTCCAACGGAGCTGCGGCAATGAGGCCCGCGCGCAGCACGGCGATGAAATCCGCCAGCGCCTCCGCCGTCACCCGCCCGCCGGAGCCAGCGGAGACCGAGATCGGCGTGCTGATCGCCCAGCCATGCCGGCCGGCGGCATCGAGAAACCCGCCCATCTCCAGCCCGGTGCCGCGATAGACGTCCTGCACCGCCTGGCCGAGCCGGTAGCCCTGCTCGCGGAACATCGAGAGCGTCGTCGGCACGTGATTGAACGTGTGCGACTCGTGCTTGATCGCCGCCAGCAGCACCCGGCGGGTCATGCCAGCACTTCGGGGTTGATGACGTTCTCGCGGTTCGGCCGTCCGTCCAGCACGCTCAGCAGATTGCGCACGGTGGTCGCCGCCATCCGGTCCAGCGCCTCCTGCGTCACGCCGGCCATATGCGGGGCGGCGATGACGTTGGGCAGGGTGAGCAGCGGGTTGTCCGCCTGCGTCGGCTCGCTGTCGAACACGTCCAGCCCCGCGCCGGCCAGCGCCCCGCTGGTCAGCGCGGCATACAGCGCCGGCTCGTCGATGATGCCGCCGCGCGCAGTGTTCACCAGAAAGGCGGTCGGCCTCATCAGCGCGAGCCGTGCCGCGTTGAAAAGCCCGATGCTCGTCGGCGATTTCGGGCAATGGATCGACACGAAATCCGCCCGCGGCAGCGCCGCCTCCAGATCCGGTGCGGGGATGGAGCCGCGCGCGATGATCATGTCCTGCGCCACGTAGGGGTCGTGCACCAGGATGGTCATGTCCATCGCCAGGCAGCGCGCGGCCAGCCGCGTGCCGATCCGCCCGAAGCCGACGATCAGCAGCGTCTTGCCGCCGAGATCCCACAGCTTCGTCTTGTACTTGTCGCCCCAGCGGTCCTGCTTCACCACCGCATCCATCGCCGCACCGGCCTTGGCGAGCCAGAACATGAAGAACAGCGCCTGCTCGGCGACACTCATCGAATTCGCCGTCCCCGCCGTCAGCAGCGGCACCCCGGCCGCCGTCAGCGCCGGCACATCCACCGCGTCATAGCCGACGCCGATGCGCCCGACCACGCGCAGATGCGGTGCCGCCGCCACGTCGGCCGCCGTGAACGGCCGCCCCCACAGCGCCACCGCGCTGGCTGTGGCCATCTCACCCTGGAACGCCTCGCCGGACATCTCCGGGCCGAAGGTCACGGTCTCAATATCGTCCCGCCCCTCCAGCACGGCCCAGCCCGCCTGTGCCATTTCGACCGGCAGCAGCATCTTCTTACGGTTCACGCTCACGCCAACATCCCCTCACAACTCGCCTGCAAGCCTGCACCCAAGCCCCCGCCCGCGCAATCGCGCTTGACCCGCATCCGGCGCGGCGGTGGGATACGCGCGGCAAACCGGAGCACACCCATGGACGATCCGCAGATCAACGCCAATCCCTACCTGGCCCTCGGCGTGCGCCCCTTCATCAACTGCTGCTCCGTCCGCACCGTGCAGGGCGGCAGCCTGATGCTGCCGCAGGTCCGCACGGCAATGGCCGCCGCGTCCCGCCATTTCGTCAACCTCGACGAGCTGATGGAGGCCGCCAGCGCCCGCATCGCCGAGCTGACCGGCGCGGAATGGGGCATCGTCACCTGCGGCAGTGCGGCCGCCGTCGCACTCGGCACCGCCGCCTGCGTGGCCGGCAACGACCCAGTGAAGATGCTCCGCCTGCCCTTCACCGAAGGCTGGCCGAACAAGGTCATCATGGCCCGCAACCAGCGCTTCGCCTACGATCAGGCAATCCGCATGATCGGCACCCACATCGTCGAGATCGACACACCCGCCGAGTTCGAAGCCGCACTCGACGACACCGTCGCCATGATCGCGGTCCTCGGCACCGACGAACACCACAGCGCCGTCCGCATCGAACAGATGGCCGAACGCGCCCGCCCGCGCGGCATCCCCATCCTCGTGGACGCAGCCAGCGAGCACATCGAAAAACCGAGCCCCTGGTTCGCCCGCGGCGCCGACCTCGTCGTCTATTCCGGCGGCAAGTTCCTGCGCGGGCCGCAAACCTCCGGCCTCCTCCTCGGCCGCAAGGATCTCGTGCAGGCTGCCTGGCGCAACGCCTCCCCCCACCAGGCCCTCGGCCGGCCAATGAAGGTCTCCAAGGAAGACGTCATCGGCCTGCTCACCGCGCTCGAATACTGGATGGAAGCCCGCGACCTCGGCGCCGAACAGGCCCGCTGGCGCGCCGACATCGCCGCCATGGCAGCTGTGGTCGGCAAACTTCCGGGCATCACCACCGCCACCATCGAACCCGCCGGCGTCGTCCGCGTGCCCTGTCTGCGCATCACCTGGGACGCCACCGCCCGCAACCTGACCGGCGAACAACTCCGCCAGCGCCTGACCGAAGGCGAACCGCGCATCATGGTGGACGACCTGAGCGCCGGGGTGGACAACATCACGCTGGACCCCTTCGGCCTGCAACCCGGCGAAGCCGCCGCCGTCGGCCGCGCCATCGCCGCCGCCCTCACCGCCCCACCCCGCGCCGAAGCCGCCCCCCCGCCACCCGCCCGCGACCTCAGCGGCGAATGGACGGTCAACATGCACTTCCTGCACGGCACCCGCACCCACACGCTGCACCTCACCCAGTCCGGCAACAGCCTGACCGGCCACCAAACCTCTCCCCAATTCGAAGGCCCGGTCCGCGGCGCCCTCGAAGGCCACGACCTCCACCTCGCCTTCGAAGGCCGCTACGAAGGCAACATCATCCGCTACGCCCTGGAAGGCACCGCCGAAGACGGAACCCTCTCCGGCATCGCCATCCTCGGCACCGCCAACGACCACCATCAAGGCTCCGTCAACCTCGCCCAGTTCGGCACGGCCTCATGGACGGCGGCGCGACGGTAGGAAGGCAAGCAAGGCCAGGGGCTTTGCCCCTGGACCCCACCAGGGTCAGTGACCCTGGACCGACACCCGAAAGTCAGGTCTTGCGAGAGGGGGGCCGCCCGGCTCGCCGATTGGCGCGGC
>CAMCJI010000020.1 GCA_945874805.1 Asaia bogorensis
GGCGCCGGTCGGCCCGCGCCTCGCACAGATGCAGCAGCCCAGCGGAGGCGGTCCCGGCACTCAGCAGGGGCGCCACTTCGCGCGTGTCGATGACGCCCATCGCCTGGGCGGGGTCGAGGCCGAGGCCGGGCAGCATCGCCCGCCCGTCCGGCCGCAGCGGGCCGGTCGGGTCGACGACGGCGATCCGACCGGCGCGGGCGGCCGCCGGCGTCACGTCACGCCGGGCGGCAAGCACCCATGGCGAATGCCAAGGCCCGATCGCAGTGCCGGTCAGCAGCCCGGCGGCGGCGGCGGCCTCCATCTGGGCGACGGAGGTGACGATGATGTCGTTCTGCACTTCGCGCAGCAGTTGCGGGATCAGCAGCGGGGCGGCGGTGGGGAAGATGTGCACGCGCACGCCGCTGGCCGCGCGGAAGGCGGCAGTGGCCTGGCGCATCGGATAGGCGAGCGCAGTATCACAGAAAAGCGACAGGTCGGTGGTGTCCACCTCGCTGTCTGCCGTGCCGGGCCCGCCAGCGGCCAAGGCGCTGGCCACGGCGACGGCGGGGGCCAGGGCTGTCAGCCGGAACAGCAGTCTTCGTGTGGGCTGGGGCATCGAACGGGCCTGATCTATGTGCCCGTCAGACACCCCGCGCCGGGCGACGTTACAGGCCCCCGTTGCCGTGCGTGGCCTGCCGCCGGTTCGCTAAAGGAGGCTCCACGGGCGGAGCCGCTAGCCTTGCTTCCCTTCCCGCTCAGAACTGCCGCAACAGCCGTTCGATGTAGTCGAGTTCCGGTTGCGGGCGTTCGCGTTCGGCGCTGCGGCGGCGGAGTTCTTCCTGGATGGCACGAGTACGCGCGCGTTCCATTTCGTCCGGGACTTTGACGTCGCCGCTTTCGTCGAGGCCGGCATTGCCTTCTTTCAGCGAGCGGCCGAGCGGGTCGCGGCGTTCGTCGGCGCGGCGGTCGGCGGTGCGGCCCTGGCCGGGGCGGCCGCGGCCGCGGTCGGACCACTGCTGGCCATTTCCCGGCTGCTGGCCTTGGCCTGGCTCGTTGCCGGCCATGCCGTTGCCTTCCTGCCCCTCCTGGCCTTCCTGTCCCTCGCCGTCTTCGCCTTCTTCGTCGCCGGGTTCCTGGCCGGGGCGGCCGAACTGCTGGGCCATCTGCTGGTTCATCTCGCGCCCGCCTTTCTGCAGCGCCTCGATGGCGCGCTGCTGGAAGCCGGCGGCTGGCTGGTCACGGCCCTGGCCGAGGGCGGCGATGGCGTCGCGCATGGCGGTGTCGGCCTCGCAGAGGGCGGGCGGCACCTTGCCGGTCAGGTCGCCCTGCTGCTGCATGAGTTCGCCGAGCACGCGGCGCAGCGCCTGCTGGACCTTCTGTTCCTGGGCGCGCTCGGCGTTGCGCTGCTCGGTGCTGGAGGGGCTGCCGGGTTCGGTGCGGCGGGGTTGCGGGCCGAAGCGGTTGGCGGGGCTGGGCGCATCCGCCTCGGCGCGGCCCTGGGACTTGTCGAGCAGGGCGCCTTCGCGTTTGACCATGTCCTGCAGCACGTTCATCTGCTGGGCGCCCTTCTGGCGCTTTTCGGCGCGCTGGCGTTCGCGCTCGGTCATCTTGCCGCGTTCGGGGCGCTGGTTCTTCATCTCGTCGAGCATGCGTTCCAGCTCGGCGAGCTTGTCGCGGGCGGTATCCATCTTGTTGTCGCGGGCGGCGTCGCGCATCTCCTCGGAGAGCTTCTTCATGTCCCGCACGTCCATCTCGTGCGCCTGCGGGTCGTAGGCGCGGGAGTCGGGGTCGCGGCGGGCCTGGTCGGCCAGGGCCTCGAGGTTCTTGCGCAGCGCCTCCTCGAGTTCACGCATGCGCTTTTCGACCTCGGCGCGATTTTCCTCGCGGTTGGCTTCGTTGCGCTCGGGGTCGGCGGCGTCGCGGCGTTCCTGCTCCATCGCTTCGCGCAGCCGTTCGCGCGCCTGTTCCAGGCTGCGGGCGGTGCGTTCGGGCGCGCCTTCCTCGACGTGGAGAGCCAGTTCCCACATGCGCTCCTGCGCCTCGGGGATGCGTTCGGCGCGGTTGTCGCGCCGGATCAGGCCGTTGATGCCGCGCAGGTTGAGGAAGCCGGCGGTGTCGTCCTCCCACACGTCCGGCAGGGTCGAAAGCCGGTCGAGTTCGCGCAGGATGGGGTCGCGCACATCCGGGTTGAGGGTCAGCTGCTTGCGCATGGCCATCAGGGAGCGGGCGACGGGGTGCTGGAACGCGCGCTCCGGCAGGTCGAACTCCGCGTCCGCGCTGGTGCCGATGAGGCCCGGGGCGTTGCGGGCGGAGAGCCGTCCGGTGACCGGCAGGCCGGCCCAGGGATGCGCCGTCAGGTCCTGCACCCGGGCGCCGCGGGCGGCTTTCGGGGCGGTGGAGGGCAGCGGGATCGGTACGATCACTGGCGGCGTATCCGGCCGGTCGCGCAGACGCAGTTCGGCCTGCAGCGCGACGACACCATAGGCATGGCTCACTTGCCAGGGCAGGCGCGTCTGCGGAATGCGGGCGCGGGTGGCGCCGGGCGGTTCGGGGAAGCTGACGACGGGTGCGATGTCGGCGACCACGGTCAAGTCCCAGCCAGCGATGCCGCTGCCGTTGCGGGTAAGCGCGAGCCGGCCGCCTTCTTGGAGGTCGAGTTCCGCCTGGAAGCTGGTGGTGTCGAGCGCCTTCAGCTCAACGCCCCGCCCGGCCAGCGTTAGCGCCGGCTCGCCCGCCCCGCCCGAGAGGCTCAGCGACAGGCGCGAGCCGGCCGGCACGGTGGCGGCACCGCCGTCGGACTTCAGGAAGACGGGCGCGATGCCGGTATAGGCGGGCGGGGTGATCCAGGCCTGCAGCAACATCGCCGGCGGCGGCGCGGGCAGGGCGAATTGCGGGGTGACGGCGCGGGCGAGCCGTCCCGGGGCCTGCCAGCCGGCGATGCCCACGGCGGCGACGAGGCCGACGACCAGGCCGCCGCGCAGCGCCCGCCGATCGATCGCGGCGAGACCCGGGCGCGGGATGCCGGTGCGCAGGCGCTTGATCTGGGCGGCGGTGCGGGCGATGTGGGCGCGCCACAGCGTGTCGCCCCCGGCCCCACCGCTGTTCAATCGTGCCGGCTGGTCGGTCAGTGCCTGCAAGGGGCGGTGCTTGAGGCCGGAGGCGGCCTCAAGCCGACGATCCGCGGCGGGGGCGTCCGGCCAGACGATGCGCCGCAGGCCGTGCAGCAGCAAAGCGAGGAAGCCGAGGCCGACGAGGCCGAGCACGGTGGCATGCGCCCAGCCGGGCAGGAACGGCAGCAGGTCGAGCAGCCCGGCGATCAGGAACAAGCCGGCGAGGCCGAGCGCGGGCCACAGCGCGGGCCACAGCCGCTCGAAGCTGAGGATCAGGCGGGCTTGCAGGCGCCGGCGGCCGAGGCGGCGCAGCACGGGCTCCAGCGGGGGGGGCGCGTCCGGGAGGATCATGTCAGGAACGCGGGGATCTGCTCTCCCGCCCACATCGATTCATGGGTTTGTCGTTCGCGGATCACCGCCCAGCGGTCGCCATCGACCAGGGCGATCGGCGGCAGCGGGCGGGCGTTGTAGGTGCCGCTCATCACCGCGCCATAGGCCCCGGCGTCCAGCAAAGCGACGAGGTCGCCCGCCGCCAGTTTCGGCAGTAGCCTTGCATGCGCGAACTGGTCCGAGCTCTCGCAGATCGGCCCGACGACATCGACGGGGGCGAGCGGGGCATGCAGGGCGGAGGGGGCCAGCGGCACGATGCCGTGCCAGGCGTCATACATCGCCGGGCGCAGCAAGTCGTTCATCGCCGCGTCGATCACCACGAAGCGGCCGTGGCCCTTGATCAGCACCACCTGCCCGACCAGCACGCCGGCCGGGCCGACAAGCCAGCGGCCGGGCTCGACCATCAGCCGCACGCCGAGATTGCCCAGGGTCGCGCGGATCACGCCGGCGAGTGCGGCCGGTGCCCCGTCTCCGGCTTCGCGGTAGCCGATGCCCAGCCCGCCGCCGCAATCCACCCGCTCCACATCCAGCCCGCGGGCGCGAAGCGCGTGGACGAGGTCGGCGGTGCGGGCGTAGGCGGCGCGGTAGGGGCCGGTCGCCAGGATCTGGCTGCCGATATGCAACGCGAGGCCAACCGGCCGCACGCCGGGCAGGCTGGCGGCATGGGCATACAGGGCGACGGCCTCGCCGTAGGGGATGCCGAATTTGTTCTCCGCCGTGCCGGTGGTGATCTTGGCGTGGGTGCCGGCATCGACATCGGGGTTGATGCGCAGTGCCACGCGGGCGGCGCGGCCGAGTTTGGTCGCGGCGGCCGAGATCATCTCCAGCTCGGCGGCACTTTCCACGTTGATCTGCGCGATGTCCTCGGCGATCGCCAGCTCCAGCTCGCGCATGGTTTTACCGACGCCGGAGAAGACGATGTGAGACGCCTCGATCCCGGCCGCCCGCGCGCGGCGGAGTTCACCCTCGCTCACCACATCCGCCCCGGCGCCCCCGGCCTTCATGATGCGAAGCACGGCGAGGTGGTCGTTGGCCTTCACGGCGTAGTGGACCTCGGCGTCCATGCCCGCCAATGCGGCGGTCAGGGTGGCGAGGCGCTCGCGCATGCAGCCGGCGGAATAGGCCCATACCGGCGTGCCGAGGTCTGCGGCGATGCGGGCGAGCGGCACGCCCTCCAGCATCAGCCCGTCATGCGCATGCATCGACAGATGCGGCCGGGCGGCGATCAGCTCGGCCGGGCTGGGGTCCGGGGTATCATAGGCAGGCGCGGGAGAGGCCATCTTGGGGTGCTCAACGAAGGGTGCGTTTGCCGATCATAACCGGAATTCCGGCCAAGGCACGATTTTTAGCCAAGCGCCTGATCGAGGTCGCGGATGAGGTCGTCCGCCGTCTCCAACCCGATCGACAGGCGCACCACGTCCGCCCCGGCGCCGGCCGAGATGCGCTGTTCGTCGGTGAGCTGGCGGTGGGTGGTCGAGGCCGGATGCAGGATCAGGCTGCGGGTATCGCCGACATTGGCGAGGTGGGAGAACAGGCCGACATTCTCGACCATGCGCAGCCCGGCCTCGTAGCCGCCCTTCGCGCCGAAGGTGAACACCGAGCCAGCGCCTTTCGGGAGGTATTTTTTCGCGAGTGCGTGGAAGGGCGAGGACGGCAGGCCGGCATAGCTCACCCAGGCCACGCGGCTGTCCTGGGCCAGGAATTCCGCCACCTTCTGCGCATTGGCGACATGGCGTTCCATGCGGATCGGCAGGGTTTCGATGCCGGTGATGGTCAGGAAGGCGTTCATCGGCGCGAGACTCGGCCCGAAGTCGCGCAAAGCCACCGCGCGGGCCTTGGTGGTGAAGGCGAAGTCGCCGAAATTCTCCCAGAATTTCAGGCCGTGATAGGCCGGCTCCGGTTCGGTCATCGAGGGGAACTTGCCGCGCGCGCCCCAGTCGAACTTGCCCGATTCGACGACGATGCCGCCCAGCGAGTTGCCGTGGCCGCCGAGGAATTTCGTCATCGAATGGCAGACGATGTCCGCCCCCCAGGTGATCGGCTGGCAGAGGAAGGGGCTGGCCAGGGTGTTGTCGACGATCAGCGGGATGCCGGCCTCATGCGCGATGGCGGCGATGGCTTCCAGGTCCACCACGATGCCGCCGGGGTTGGCCAGGCTTTCGACGAAGATCGCCTTGGTCGTGTCCGTGATGGCGCGGCGAAAGTTCTCGGGGTCGGTCGGGTCGATGAAGCTGCAGCCCCAGCCGAGCTTCTTGAACGAGAGCGAGAACTGGGTGAGCGAGCCGCCGTAGAGATTGCGCGAGGCGAGGAACGTGTCGCCCGGCGAGAGCAGGGTGAAGAAGGCCAGGAACTGCGCCGCATGGCCCGACGCTGCCGCCACGGCCGCACGTCCGCCCTCCAGGGCGGCCACCCGCTCCTCCAGCACCGCCACGGTGGGGTTGGACAGCCGCGAATAGACATGGCCGAAGTCGTGCAGGTTGAACAGCGAGGCGGCGTGGTCCGCGTCCTCGAAGACGTAGCTGCTGGTCTGGTAGATCGGCGTGATGCGCGCGCCGGTGGCCGAATCCGGGGCGGCGCCGGCATGCACGGCCAGCGTCTCGAACCCGTAGCGGCCGGGCGTCGGCGGCCTGGGGTTGCGCTCGCGCCGGGGGGTCGGCGGCTGGGCCGGGCGGTTGCGGATGATGCCGGCGTTGACGCCGCCGCGGGACAATTCGCCCGCCAGCCGCCCGTATTCGATCTTCGGGCAGCGGTCCATGACGACCTCGATGCCCGCCGCCTCGCCGAGGGCCGCGGCTACGTCATTGCGGACGGCGAGCTGCATCCAGACGACGCCGGCGCCGATGGCAATCGCGTCCTGCATGATCGGCAGCACCTGGTCCGGTGCGCGGAACACATCGACCATGTCCACCGGCACCGGGATGTCGCGCAGGGAGGCATACACGGTCTCCCCCAGCAGCGTCTGCCCCGCAGCACCGGGGTTGACCGGGATCACCCGATAGCCCTTCGACTGCAGGTATTTCATCACGAAATAGCTGGGGCGGTTCCAGTTGGTCGACGCACCGGCCATCGCGATCACGCGCACCCGGGTCAGGATGTCGCGGATCTGCGCGTCGGGGTAGGTGAGCGGGGCGCTGTCGGTCATGGCAAGCCTCGGGCAATCGTGGCCGGCAGCATCGCGGTTGGCGTCGTGCCGGGCAAGGGAGGCCCGCCTGCCGCTAGGCCCGTTCGTAGGTGATCTCGGAGCCGTCGGTGCCGACGGCGCGCAGCCGGGTCCAAATATCCGCCGGGTCGTACCACAGGTTCATCTCGGCCGGGCCGGTCAGGGCGTATTGCCGCGCACTGACATCGCGCCCGCTGGCGCGCACGGTCTGGGTGCCGCGCGGGGTGACGGTGAAGTCCAGCAGCTCGCCGTTCTGCAGGTTGATCATCGGCGCCTGCAGCTCCATCGGATTCCAGTGCGAGGCGGTGATCGAGCCGTCCGGCGCGACATAGGGCTGGCCAGCCGATCCCTCGACCCGTAACCTGCCGTTCTGGCGGGCGAGGCGCAGCCAGGCCTTGTCGCCGCCATCCACCGTGTCGGCGCTGGCCGACATCAGCACGCCGCGCTGCCAATGTTCGGTGCCGCGCAGGGTGTAGCGGTAGAGGGTGATAGGCCCGAGCTTGACCGCGAGATCGACGGCGATGCGCACCGTCAGCGCCTCGCCTGCCGGCTCGAAGGCGACGCTGTGGGTGCCGATGGCGCTGCCCTTGCGGAACACATTGAAGGTCAGATTGCGCGAGTCCGGCACCGCAGCCCATCCGGACTGTGTCCATCCGAGCGCCAGGCCGGAGGCCCCGGCGATGAAATTGCGTCGACCGATCGCTGTCATCTGCATCCTCCTCTCGTGCTGGCGCGTAAACTCCCTACGTAAGAGTGGGAGTGCCGGATGCGGTTTCCGGCCTGACAGAGATGGTATTGCGATGCACAACGACCAGGGCTGCGGGACATGATTCTTCTGATAGTCGTTGTGGCAGCGTTCCTCGCGCTGGCGATGGCGGGCGCCTGGGCGGTGCAACGCAGCACCGGCAATTCCGGCTGGATCGACGCGGTGTGGAGCTTCGCCACCGGGGCGGCCGGGGTTGCGATGGCACTGGCGCCGGTGGACGGCCCGCCGGACGGGCGGCAGATCCTCGCCGCCGTGCTGGTTGGCGCCTGGGGGCTTCGGCTGGGCTGGCATATCGCCGCCCGCAGCGCCGGGGCGGCGGATGATCCGCGCTATGCCGCGCTCCGGGGAGAGTGGGGGGCGGCGTTCCACTCTCGCTTGTTCTGGTTCCTGATGATCCAGGCGGCCTGCGCGCTGGTCCTCGCACTCGCCGTGCTGACCGCCAGCCGCGGGCCGGCGCCGTTTCCGGCGGTCACCGATTTTCTCGCCGTGGCGATCATGCTCGTCGGTGTCGGCGGGGAGGCGCTGGCGGACGCGCAGTTGCGGGCGTTCCGGGCCGATCCGGCCAATCGCGGCAAGGTTTGCGATACCGGCCTGTGGGGCTGGTCGCGGCATCCCAACTACTTCTTCGAGTGGCTGGTCTGGCTGGCCTGGCCGGTGATGGCTCTGGGCGGCGGCTGGGGTTGGGGCGTGGTGACGCTGGCAGCGCCGGTGCTGATTTACTGGCTGCTCGTGCATGCCTCGGGCATTCCGCCGCTGGAGGCCGCGATGCTGCGCAGCCGGGGCGCGCTCTATGCGGCGTATCAGGCGCGGGTCTCGGCGTTCTTTCCCTGGCCGCCCGGGGGCTAGGAAGCGATGTTCTTTTTTGGAAAAAGGAACCAACAAACTTTTTCCTGTTTTGGGGCGGGCTGATGAATCTGCTGGAGCTTTCCGGGTTGGCAGCGGACAGGCTGCCGTTGCCGGATGTCATTCTTCGGACGGGGATCGCCACGCGCGTGGCGGCGACGCGGCGCGCGCTGGCGGCGGCCCCGGAGCAGGCGGAGGCGGATTTCGTCCGCGACCTCGCCGCCATGCCGGTGGCGATCCATACCGATGCCGCGAACCAGCAGCACTACGAACTGCCCCCGGATTTCTTCGGTCTCCTGCTGGGGCCGCGGCGGAAATACTCCTCCTGCCTCTACGCGCCGGGTGAAACGCTGGCGCAGGCGGAGGAGCGGGCGCTGGCGGAGACCTGCGCCCATGCCGACCTCGCTGACGGCCAGCACATCCTGGAACTCGGCTGCGGCTGGGGCTCGCTGAGCCTGTGGATGGCCGAGCGCTACCCCGCCGCACGGATCACCGCGGTGTCGAATTCCCGCCCGCAGCGGCTGCATATCGAGGCGCAGGCGGCAGCAAGGGGGCTGGCCAACCTGCGGGTGATCACCGCCGACATGAACGTGTTTGCGCCGGAGGGGCAGTTCGATCGGGTCGTCTCGGTGGAGATGTTCGAGCACATGTCGAACTGGCACGATCTGCTGGGCCGGCTGCGGGCGTGGCTGAAGCCGCAGGGCCGTGCTTTCCTGCATGTGTTCAGCCACCGTCGCACGCCCTACCGCTTCCACACGGAGGACCGCGGCGACTGGATCGCCCGGTATTTCTTCACCGGCGGCATCATGCCGAGCCACGGCATGATCCGCCATTTCGGCGGCCTCTTCACGGTCGAGGCGGAATGGCAGTGGTCTGGCGCGCATTACGAACGGACGGCGCTCCACTGGCTGGCCAGCATGGACGCGAACCGGCCGGCGGTGGGGCGCATCATGCGCGAGGTCTATGGCGCGGAGGCACGCATGTGGACGCGGCGCTGGCGCATCTTCTTCCTCGCCACGGCCGGGCTGTTCGGCGATTCCGGCGGCCGGGAATGGGGCGTGAGCCACTGGCGCCTGAAGCCGGCTTGACGGCCGGGCGGTAGCCGCCAAGCTGGCGGCAAGAACGGGGGACGCGGCATGGCGCATGATCTGGTGATCCGTGGCGGCACGGTGATCGACGGCACGGGGCGGCCGGGGTTTGAAGCCGACGTGGCGATCGACGCCGGGCGCATCACCGCCGTGGGCAGCGTGCCCGGCCGTGGTGCCGAGGAGATTGCGGCGCGCGGTCAGCTTGTCACCCCCGGTTTCGTCGATATCCATACGCATTACGACGGCCAGGCGATGTGGGATTCGTACCTCGCCCCCTCGGCCTGGCATGGCGTCACCACCGCGGTGATGGGCAATTGCGGCGTTGGTTTCGCCCCGGTCCGCCCGGCCGACCGCGATACGCTGATCGCGCTGATGGAGGGGGTGGAGGACATCCCCGGCCCTGCCTTGCACGAGGGGCTGGACTGGCAGTGGGAGAGCTTCCCGCAATATCTCGACGCACTGGAACGCCGGCCGCGCGACATCGACATCTGCGCGCAGCTGCCGCACGCCGCTTTGCGGGTGCATGTGATGGGCCAGCGGGCGCTCGACCTCGAAGCCGCCAACCAGGCCGACATTGCCGAGATGCGGCGGCTTGCCACCGAGGCGATGCGCGCTGGCGCCTTCGGCTTCACCACCAGCCGCACCATCAGCCACAAGACGCTGGCCGGCGACCCCACGCCGACATTGCGGGCGCAGGAGGATGAGCTGACCGGCATCGCGATGGGCCTGCGCGATGCCGGCAGCGGGATGCTCGAACTCGTCTCCGACTGGAACATGCCCGATCCGCAGACGGAGTTTGCCATGCTCCGTCGTGTCGTCGCCGCCTGCGGCCGGCCGGCGGTGTTCTCGCTGTCGCAGCGGCACGACCGCACCGAGGATTGGAAGACGCTGCTCGCGCTGTCGGACGCCGCCGCCGCCGAGGGCCTGCCGATCCGCCCGGTGTTTCCGCCGCGGGCCATCGGCATTCTGCTCGGGCTGCTGGGCAGCCAGAACCCGTTTTCCGGCACGCCGTCCTACAAGGCGATCGCGCATCTGCCGCTGGCCGAGCGTGTGGCGGCGATGCGCGATCCGGCGGTGCGGGCGCGGATCCTCGGCGAGGACCCGTTTGCCGGCAGCAATTTTCCGCTGCTGCCGCGGCTGACATATGCACGGATGTTCGCCTTCGGCGATCCGCCGGACTACGAGCCGCCGCAATCCGCCGCCATCGCCGCGATTGCCGAGCGGCAGGGCAGGAGCGCTGCGGAGGTGGCCTACGGCATGCTGCTGGACGATGAGGGGCGCAGCTTCCTGTTCGCGCCGCTGACCCAGTATGCCGGGTTCGACCTGTCGCCGGTGCAGGAGTTGCTGGCGCATCCGAATACCATCGTCGGGCTGGGCGATGGTGGGGCGCATGTCGGCTTCATCTCGGATGCCAGTTTTCCGACGTTCCTGCTGACGCATTGGGGCCGCGACCGGCCCACCGGGCGGCAGCCGGTCGAGGAGCTCGTGCGCCGGCAGACCAGCGACACCGCCCGCGCGGTCGGCCTGCGCGACCGCGGCGTGGTGGCGGTGGGGATGCGGGCCGATCTCAACGTGATCGATTTCGCCCGGCTGGCGCTGCCGAAGCCGGACATGCGCTTCGACCTGCCCGCCGGCGGGCGGCGGCTGCTGCAGCGGGCCGTCGGCTATGTCGCCACGGTGGTTGCCGGTTGTGTGACCTACCGGGAGGGCGTGGCCACCGGCGCATTGCCGGGGCGGCTGGTTCGGTTGGGGCGGTAGGTCAGGGTAGGAAGCGTCTTCTTTTTTGGAAAAAAAGAAGCAAAAAACTTTTGTTTGTGGGTTGGGTTTTTAATTACGATATCGTAACGATTTGGGCGTGCGGGAGTGGGCCTTGCCGGTGGGTTTTTCGGTACATCGGGCGCGGTGACGCAGCGGTGGCGGGGTGTGCGGGTTTGGTGTGGGGGGAGGCGGCGCGGCTGGGCAGTGGCAGGCCACAGCCTGACCGCGCGGTGCGGCAGCCTGGGTGACTTGGCTGCGGCGCACGGTGGACGTGCGGCGGCGCGCGCGCGGGGCCACCGGTGCGGCAGCCTGTGCGCGGGCGGCGGGGCGCACCGGGGCCGGGGCGGCCGGGAGCGGCAGGGCGACCGCAGGCGGCACCAGGGTTCCGGCTTTGAATTGGGCGAACAGGTTTTCCAGCGCCGCCAGCATCGGGGCGATGCGGCGGCGGAACAGCAGGTGCAGCAGGAGGCCCAGCAACCCGCCGGACATCAGCCCGGCGAGGGTGCCTTTCAGTCCGGTGAAGGGGTTGAGGGTGGGTGCGTTCATGGTTTGTATCGTATGGCGGCCGACGGTTCACGTCAAGGCTTTTTTGCCTTGTTTAGGTTTATTTGCTTGGTTGCTGATTGTACCTAGTCCTGATGGCTCTGACTCACGTTGGGGATTCCCCGACGCGGGGGCGAGCTGATTCAAGCTGGTGGTCCTCGGGGGTTCACCATGCCGCGCGCCATCTCTCTTCGTCTGGACTTTTCGGCTGCCGAACTGCGCGGCCTGGCGCGGCGGAGCAAGGATGCCTCCCAGGCCCGTCGCCTGCTGGCCCTGGGCGCGATCTCCGATGGCGGCACGCGCTCGGAGGCGGGGCTGATCGGCAACGTCACGCTGCAGAGTGTGCGGGACTGGGTGGTTCGGCCAATGCCGAAGGGCCGGACGGGCTGTGCGACCGCAAGGCGCCTGGTCCGACGCCGGTGCTGAACGATGGGCATCGCCAGGCGCTGGCAGCCCAGATCGACCGCGGCCTGATCCCAGCGATCCACGGCGTGGTGCGCTGGCGGTTGCCCGGCATCTGCCCGTCCCGGATGAGGAAGGCAGCACCCGCCAGTGCCGCCAGGCCCGACCCGACAAACCAGGCCGTCTTGTTCTCAACGCCAGCGGGCTTGCGCGGGCGGACATCCAACCCCGCGGGAATTGCAACTTGGTAGCGACGGTGTCGATTGACGTCGGATTGGTCATATCGCCGCCCGTTCGGGCCAATATCCTTGATCGTCACGGTGACCTCATCGAGCATGGTTCCAGACACGGCCTCTTGCCCGCCCAGCAGGTCTCGCCATTCCGCGGACCCAACATGCGCGCGGCCGGTGACCAATGTCCTTGCTCCAGATCAACGCCCGAGACCTGGAAAAGGACCGTCATGGCCGGAACATGTTTCGTCCGGCGGTTGGGCGCCGACGATCTCGCGGTGACGGTGGCTTCCGGGCTTGCGACGATCCTCATCCTCGAATTGCCGAGGATGTCCGCGTCGCCACCGATGCGCCAATTGGCTTGGCCGCCTGGCTGCTGGGCGCGGTCCTGGGTGCCGTCACCTTCATCGGCATCCTGTGGAACGCGGGCGGCGATCTCGCGCTCGATGTCGCGGGGTGGGCGCTGACCGTTCCAAAATACCTGATGATCGCAGTCGGCCTCTATTGCGCATTGCTGACGCTCGCCATCTCGACCGGACGTCAGGTCGCGGCGTCATAGACAAGAATGGGCTTGAAGCAGTGTTCGTCGTGGTGCGCGTTGAACAACGACAACTGCTGATGCCTATGCCAGCGATGCCGCCACCCAGGCCGGCACGCTGGCGCTGTAGCCCGATCCCGCCCTACCGTGCTCCTCAGACATCGGGGGAGCAGGGACATGTCGAGCATCGCACTCGCAACCTGGGCGGCGGATTCGCCGCGCCAGCACGACCCGGCCGCCAGCGCCGCCGCCATGGCCGGCATCCGCGACGTGCTGGGCTGCATCCTCGCCGGATCGCGCGAGGAGGAGCCGCAGCAGGTCGCCCGCGCCGTGCGCGGCTGGGGCAGCGGCGACTGCCGGCTGCTCGGCACCGACCGGCGCGCCCCCGCCCCCTGGGCCGCGTTGGTCAACGGCACCGCGGCGCATGTGCTCGATTTCGACGACACCTTCGACCCGCTGAGCGGCCACGCCGCCGCCGTGCTGGTGCCGGCGATCCTGGCCACCGCGCAGGAGTCCGGCGCCAGCGGCGCGGATGTGATCGACGCCTTCATCATCGGCCTGGAAGTGCTGGCCCGCATCGGCGAGGTGGTGAACCCGCGCCACTACGCGCTCGGCTGGCATGCCACCTCCACCATCGGCGTGATCGGCGCTGCGGCCGCCTGCGGGCGGCTGCTGCGGCTCGATGCGGCGCAGATGGCAGCCGCTATGAGCCTCGGCGTCAGCCAGGCTGGTGGCTCGCGCATGCAGCTAGGCGCCCCGGCGAAGTCGCTGCACGCCGGGCTGGCTGCCAAGGGCGGCGTCCTCGCCGCCGGGCTGGCTGCTACCGGCATGTCGGGCGTGGCCGACTCGCTCGGCGGGCGCTGGCGCTTTGCCGAATTGTTCACCGGCGAGACCGCGCCGGAGGACGCCTTCATCGCCCCCGCCCCCGGCGACCCGCCGGCCGTCCTCCTCCCCGGGCTGAACTTCAAGCCCTACCCCACCTGTGCCGCCACCCACCTGACGCTCGACATGGTCCTCGCCCTGCGCGACGCGCACGGCCTCATCGGCGAGGATATCGCCCAGGTCGATACGCATCTGCCCGCCGTGCTCGCCCGCAACCTGATGCATCCCAACCCGCAGACCGGCATGCAGGCTCGCTTCTCGATGCCTTACCCCGTGGCGGTCGCCTTGATGGAGGGCGCGGTGCGCACTGCAGATTTCGAGCCGGAGGCGATCTTCCGTTCCGATATCCGCCGCCTGATGCCGCGCGTGCAGATGCACGAAATCCCCAATAGTCTGGGCGCGCCAGTCGCCCCGCCGACGGAGGTGACGATCACCCTGCATGACGGCCGTCGTTTCACCGACGCCCGCAGCGTCAAGCACGGTTCGCAGAAGCTGCCGATGAGCGAAGCGGAGCAGCAGCAGAAGTTCCGCGACTGCGCCGGGCGCGTGCTGCCCCCCGATTCGGTGGCCCGCGCCCTGGCCGAGCTCGACCGACTGGCGACCGCTCCACAGCTTTTACCGCTGCTGACTGCACTTTCGCCATTGACGCAGCCCGACGCATGACCGGATCGTAGTTCCGAACCCGGGAGGACTCCCATGACCTCGCTCACCCGCCCCTTGCTACTCGCCGCAACGCTGCTCGCCGCCCTGCCCGCTGCGGCGCAGGATCTGCGCATAGGCTTCAAGGCCGCCGTCGACTCGCCAGACCCGCACCAACTCTACACTCCCAACCGCAACGTCCATTTGCAGGTCTATGAGCCGCTGGTGGTTCAGGATGCACAGCAACGGCTCAAGCCGGGCCTGGCCAAATCCTGGAAGCCGCTCGACCCCCTGACCTGGGAAATCACGCTGGAGGAGCGGGCGAACTTTCAGGACGGCACGCCCTTCACCGCCGAAGACGTGATCTTCTCCGTCAACCGTGCCCGCGCCGCCGAGGGAGTGCGCACCTATCGCATCTACGTGCGCGACATCGCAGCGATGGAGGCGAAGGGGCCGAAGACCCTGATCATCCGCACCCGCAACCCTGCGCCGATGCTGCCCACCAACCTCTCGGCCTTCGGCATGGTGAGCGCCAAGGCCGCCGCCACCGCCAGCTCCGCCGATTTCAACGCCGGCCCGGCGTCGATCGGCACCGGCCCCTATCGCTGGGCGAAGTTCATCCCCGGCCAGGAAGTCGTGCTCGAACGCCACGCCGGCTACTGGGGTGGCGCGGTGCCCTGGGCCAAGGTCAGCTACCGCTTCGTCCCGAACGACAGCGCCCGCGTCGCCGGCCTGCTCGCCGGCGACCTCGACGTGATCGACACGGTGCCGCCGAACCTGTTCGAGCGGATCCAGACCTCCGATCGCACCCAGCTCGTCACAACCACCTCGAGCTTCACCCTCTATTTCCAGCTTGACCAGAAGCGCGACGACAGCCCGTTCGTCACTGCCGCCGACGGCAGCAAACTCGCCCGCAACCCGCTGAAGGACCACGCCGTGCGCCAGGCCATGAGCCTCGCGCTGAACCGCGTCGCCATCGCCGAGCGGGCGATGGAGAACGGCGCCGAACCCGCCTTCCAGTTCATGCCCCCCGGCTTCGACGGCCACTCTCCCAATCTGCCGCCGCCGGCCGCCGACCTGCCCCGCGCCCGCCGCCTGCTGGCCGAGGCCGGCTATCCCAATGGCTTCGGCCTGACCATCCACTGCACCAACGACCGCTACGCCGGGGACGCCAAGGTCTGCCAGACCGTCGCCCAGATGCTCACCTCCATCGGCCTCAAGGTGCAGGTCGACACCCTGCCCGCCGCGGTGTTCTTCCGCCGCGCCGGCAGCAACTCCGCTGAGCCGGAGTTCAGCGCCCAGATGTCGATCTTCAGCAACCCCGCCGGCGTCGGGCTGGAGAATATGAATGCCCTGGTCCGCACCGCCAGCGCCGAACGCGGCTACGGCACGGCCAACCGCGGCCGCTACTCCACCCCCGCAATGGACGCAGCCCTGGCCGCCGCCGAAGCCGAATTCGACGTCGCCAAGCGCGAGGACATGGTCCGCAAGGCCACCGAAGCCGCGATGGCCGACTACGCCGTCGTCCCCATCTTCTTCATGAAGGCCTCCTGGGGCCTGAAGAAGGGCCTCAAGATGCTCCCCCGCGGCGACCAGTACACCTTCGCCAACGACATCACGCAGTAGACCCCGCGCCTCAACCGGCCGCCTGCGCCCGATCCCGCAGGGCGAGGCGGTTGGCAGGGCGGGCGAGGCCGAGGTTCTCGCGCAGGGTCGTCCCCTCGTACTCCGTGCGGAACAGCCCGCGCCGCTGCAACTCGGGCACCACGCCCTCCACGAAATCCTCCAGCGGCACCGGGAAGTAGGGGGATAGCATGGTGAAGCCGTCGGGAACCCCGGTGGGGAACCATGCCTCCATGAGGCCGGCAAGGCCAACGGGCGTGCCGATATAGACGAGATGGCCAAGGCTGAAGGAGAACCGCCGCGCCAGTTCGCGGATCGACAGGTTCTCCCGCCGCGCCAGTTCGATCATCATAGTCTGCCGCGCCTGCGCCTCTTCCTTAGATGTTCGATCCCGGGGTTTGATGGTGCGATCTTCTCACGCATGTAGAAGAAAGCGCTATGGGACAGACGCTGCACGGCAGCGCCACAACGACAGAGGCAGTCCGTCTTCCTGGCGTGTCGCCGTTGCTGAACGTCCGAGTTAGTGGCTACAGTACCTCTGCGACGGCTAAGGAAGTCGTTCATCGGGGGAATCCCGGCTAGCATCTTCATGATACGTAAGGCCGGCAGCCTGAACCGCCGGCCAAGAAGGGGAGACGGCGATGTTCGATCTCACGCGACGCGGGTTGCTGGGCACGTCGGCCGCCGCATTGGCGGCAAGCCCGGCCAGGGCGGCCAGCGACCGGCTGCGGCTGGGCATGGGGGCGGCCAAGGTTGCCACCATCGACCCGATCAAGCTGACACAGGGCGTGGACAACTGGGCGATCACCCATGTCTTCGACCTGCTGGTGCGCGGCCCCAAGGGCCGCTTCGCCGACAAACCCAGCGACTACCTGCCGGAACTGGCGGAAAGCTGGACCGTCTCGCCGGATGCCAAAACCTGGACCTTCAAGCTGCGCCGCGGGGTGCAGTTCCAGAAGGGCTTCGGGGAGATGACCTCCGACGACGTGAAGTTCAGCTTCGACCGGGCGCGCGACCCGAAATCCGGCTCGGTTTCCACCATCCTCTACCAGAGCATCGTCAGCATCGCGGCACCGGCGCCGGACGTGGTGGTGTTCACCCTGAACGGCCCGGACCCGCTGTTCCTCACCAGCGTGATCTACAACACCAGCTCGAACATCGTCAGCCGCAAGGCGGTGGAGCAGAAGGGCGACGGCTTCGCGATGGACCCGGTGGGCACCGGGCCGTACCAGATCGACAGCGTCAGCGGTGAACTGGTGAAGCTCGTGGCCTTCCCGCAGCATTGGGCCGGCCAGCCGAAAACGCCGAAGATCGAGGTACAGTACATCGTCGATACGTCCGCCCGGACCTTTGCGATCCTCGGCAACACGGCGGACATGATCCTGGCACCGGCCGGGCCGGGGACGATCAACGCCATCCTCAACCGCGACCGCAAGCTGGTGATGGATGTGGCGCTGCCGGGCAATTCCTGGTCGGTCGCCTTCAACCTGACGCAAAAGCCGTTCGACGATGTGCGGGTGCGCCACGCCTTCGCCTACGCCATCGACCGCGCTGCGATCTCCGGCTCGCTGACGCCGCCGACGCCGCGGGTGTATGGGCTCAATCCGCCGAACGTGGCGGGCGGGCTGAACGCGCAGAACACGCCGCCGGAGCTGCATTTCAACCACGACCCCGCGCGCGCCAAGGCGCTGCTGGCCCAGGCCGGGTTCCCGAACGGCTTCACCTTCTCCTGCTACTGTTCGCGGCGGGACGACTACTCCTCGCTGATGCTGATGATCCAGGAGAACCTGCGCCAGGTGGGGGTGAACATGGACCTCAAGCTGGTCGATCACGGCGCCTTCCATGCCGACAACCGCAAGGGCCTCAACAGCTTCACCATGCGCGGTGGCACCTATGCGCCGGTGCCGACCGTGCCGATCCAGAACGAGGCGCTGGCCATCGGCGTGGTCAAGCCGGATGGCAGCGGGGGCAACAACTTTGCCCATTACGGCGTGGCGATGCCGGGCATCGACGCGCTGTTCAAGCAGGCAAATGACGAGCCGGACCTGGAAAAGCGCCTGGCCCTGTGCCGGCAGATGGAGATCAAGCTGCTGCAGGACATGCCGCTGATCTCGCTGACCAACACCGCCTATGTCATCATCCGCAACCCGAAGATGGATGTCGGCTTCAAGGTGCAGTCCGGCTACGGCTACTGGCGCCTGACGGATGCGGTGGTTGCGTGATGAAGATCGTCGCCATCGAGGACCTGCACGCCAAATCGGGCCTCGGGCATTTCTCCTTCCTGAAGATCACCACCGACTCCGGGCTGGTGGGCTGGGCCGAGTTCAACGAGGGCAGCGGCAGCAAGGCGCTGTCGGCGATCATCCGGGCCATCGGCGAGCAGCTGATCGGCAAAGATCCGCTGCCGGTGCAGCAGATCGCCACCCAGCTGTACCAGCAGAGCGTGCAGGCGCCGGGCGGGATGAACCAGCGGGCGAACGCGGCGCTGGAAATGGCGCTGTGGGACATCAAGGGCAAGGCGCTGGGCGTGCCGGTGTATTCGCTGTTCGGCGGGCCGGTGCGCAAGACGGTGCCGGTGTACTGGTCGCATTGCGGCTCCTATCGGATGCAGGCCGGGGACAAGCTGGGCGTGAAGCCGGTGCGTACCCTGGACGACATCGCCGAGCTGGGCGCAGAGGTGAAGGCGCGCGGCTTCAAGGGGTTGAAGACCAACTGCTTCCACCTGATCGACGGCCAGCTCTCCCGGCAGATGCAGGGCTACGGCAACCAGGCGGGGCATGCGGCGCTGAACCTGGAGCGGCACACGCTGGAAGGGATCGTCGCCACGCTGCGGGCCTTCCGCGAGGGCGCGGGGGCCGCGATGAACCTGCATCTGGACAGCAACTACCACTTCAAGTCCGAGGGCTATATCCGCATCGCGCGCGCCATCGAACAGTTCGACATGACGTGGCTGGAGATGGACATGTGGGATGCCACCGCGCTGGCGGACATCCGCGCGAAGTCGCCGGTGCCGATTGCGTCCATGGAATCGGTGGTCGGCAGGCGGGCGTACCGGCCGTTCCTGGAGGCGCATGCGGCGGATTTCGCCATCGTCGATCTGCTGTGGAACGGCTGGACGGAGTCGCTGAAGATCGCCTCGATGGTGGAAAGCTTTGAGGTCAGCTGCGCGCCGCACAACTACCACGGCCACCTCTCCTCGGCGATCTCCGCGCATTTCTGCGCGGTGGTGCCGAACATCAAGGTGATGGAAACGGACATCGACAGCGCCCCCTGGCGCGACGAGCTGTTCATGACCGAGGTGCAATACGTGAACGGCGAGATGGTCATCCCGACCGGGCCGGGCTGGGGCATGGATGTGAACGAGGCGACGCTGCGCAAGTACGCACATCTATGAGCCGCCTGGACGGCATCCTCTCGCTCCATGATTTCGAGGAGGTCGCGCGCCGGCATCTGCCGCGCTCGGTGATGGCCTTCGTGCAGAGCGGGGTGGAGGCGGAGATCGCGCTGCGCGACAACCGCGCCGTGTTCGACGACTGGCACATCGTGCCGCGGGTGCTGGTGGGGGTGGACAAGCGCTCGCAGGCGGCGACGGTGTTCGGGCATGACTACGCCTCCCCCTTCGGGGTGGCGCCGATGGGCATGGAATCGCTGGTCGGCTACCGGTCCGACCTGGTGCTGGCCGCCGAGGCGCACCGGGCCAACATTCCGTTCATCCTCTCCGGCGCCTCGCTGATCCGCATGGAGGACATCATCGCCGCCCATCCCGGGGCGTGGTTCCAGGCCTATCTGCCGCTGGAGTTCGCCCGCACCGAGGGGCTGATGGACCGCGCGGCGGCGTGCGGCTACCGCACGCTGGTCGTCACCGTGGACATGACCGCCGGCAGCAACCGCGAGAACACGCGGCGCGCCGGGTTCCACGCGCCGATCCGGCCGGGGCCGCGGATGGTGTGGGAGGGGATCACCCATCCCGCCTGGACCTTCGGCACCTTCCTGCGCACCATCCTCACCCACGGCATGCCGCATTTCGAGAATATCGACGCCGGGCGCGGCGCGCCGATCGTCTCCAGCAACGCTATCCGCGATACGTCCGGGCGGGCGGGGCATGACTGGGACGTGTTTCGCGCGATCCGCCGGCACTGGAAGGGCAATCTGGTCATCAAGGGCCTGCTCGACCCCGGCGATGCGCGCATCGCCGCCGAGGCCGGGGCGGACGGCATCATCGTCTCGACGCATGGCGGGCGGCAGATGGACGGGGTGCTGCCGGCGCTCTCCGCCCTGCCGGCAATGGTGGCCGCGGCGCCGGGCGCCACGGTGATGATCGACAGCGGATTCCGGCGCGGGACGGATATCCTCAAGGCCTTCGCACTCGGCGCGAAGTTCGTCTTCGTCGGCCGGCCGTTCAACTATGCGGCGATCCTCGGGGCGGAGGGCGTGCGCCACGCCTTCGGGCTGTTGCGCGCGGAGGTGAGCCGGGACTTGGGCAACCTCGGCGCCAACAGTCTCGCGGAGGTGACACGGGACCGGCTGGTGGCGCGGCGGGAGCGATGAGCGGGCGGGCAGGCAAGTGGCAGGAAGGCAGAGTCTTCTTTTTTGAAAAAAAGAAGCAAAAAACTTTTTCCATTTGCTTCGCCGCTTGGCTGGATAGCTGTTTCACAAGCCGGCGAAGCCAAAAAGCCACTCAGCGCCAGCAACCAACTTCCGCTTGCAAGCCGCAACTCAACGGACAAAGTTTTTTTGCTTCTTTCCTGCGCGGCGCCATCGCCGTCGCAAGTTCACAAAAAGAAGATTCTTACTTCCTGCCTGCAGCGCCAGCGCGATGATCCGTTACCTCGCCTGGCGCATCGCCGATGCGGTGCCGACGGTGTGGCTGGTGCTGACGCTCGTGTTCATTGCCATGCGCATCCTGCCCGGCGATCCGGCGATTGCAGCTCTGGGGGAGCTGGCGCAGCCGGAGCAGCTGGCGGTGTTCCGGGCGAAGATGGGGCTGGATGTGCCGCTGTGGCAGCAATACCTGAACTTTCTCTGGGGGGTGATGACGCTCGATCTCGGGCGATCGTTCCTGAACAACACGCCAGTTTTGCAACTGATCGGGGAGAACCTGCCGCACACGATCGAACTCACTTTCGTGGCGATGGTGCTCGGCCTGGCCGCCGGCGTGCCGCTCGGCGTACTCGCGGCGACCCATCGCAACAAGCCGACGGATGATGCGATCCGGCTGTTCTCGTTGATCGGCTATGCGATTCCGGATTTCTATCTGGCGGCGCTGCTGCTGATCGTATTCGCGCTGAACCTGCAATGGTTTCCGCTGAACGGCACCGGTGTGGGGTTCTGGGACCGGCTGGACCATGTGATCCTGCCAGCCGTCACGCTGGCCTGCGTCAAGGCCGCCTTCATCGGCCGGCTGACGCGCACGTCCCTGCTGGAGGTGCTGGGGCGGGACTATGTCCGCACCGCGCGGGCCAAGGGGGCGGGTGAGAGCCGGGTCATCTATCGCCACGGGCTGCGCAACGCGCTGCTGCCGCTGACCACCGGGCTGGGGCTGAGCCTGCTGGCCACGCTCTCCGGTTCGGTCGCGATCGAGCTGGTGTTCAACCGGCGCGGCATCGGGCGGCTGCTGATAGATGCGATCAGCGAGCGGGACTACGCGGTGATCCAGGGCGGGGTGATCGTGTTCGCGCTGTTCGTGGTGCTGGTGAACCTGTTGATCGACCTCGCCTACATCGCCGTAGACCCGCGGGTGCGGGTCAAATGAGCGCCACCCTGGGCAAAAAATCAGTCGCCCTTGCGGACGACGACGACCTGCTCGCCCCGCCGCTGGACCGGCTGGCGGTGCTGCGCCGGGTGGTGCTGGCGCGACCGGCGACCTTGCTGGCGCTGGTGGTGATCGTAGTTTTTGCCGCGACCGCCCTCGCCGCCCCCTGGCTCGCCCCCTATGATCCGTTAAGCCAGAGCATGACGCGGATCAACCTCGACCCCTCCTGGCGCAACTGGCTGGGGACGGACCAGTTCGGGCGGGATGTGCTGTCGCGGATGATCTGGGGGTCACGCAATTCGCTGATCTTCGGGCTGCTGGCGCCGGGGTTTGCCGCGATCATCGGCACCGCTTTGGGGGTGACGGCGGGGTATTTCGGGGGCCTGGCGGACCGGCTGATCTCACGCGTGGTGGACCTGCTGCTGGCGTTTCCCGAGTTGCTGTTGGCGATCATCATCGCCGCCGTGCTGGGCGGCGGGTTCTGGAACATCGTGGTGGTGCTGACCTTCGCCTTCATCCCCGGCTTCGCCCGCGTCGCCCGCGCGCAGACACTGGCGGTGAAGCAGGAACCCTATGTGGAGGCGGCGCACGCCATCGGCCTGTCCACCCCGCTGATCATCATCCGCCATATCGTGCCCAACATCGCCGCCCCGATCGTGGTGCTGGCGACCTTGTGGACGGCCTCGGCGATCCGATTGGAGGCGTCGCTGAGCTTCCTGGGGATCGGCACCCAACCGCCCAATCCGAGTTGGGGCAACATCACCCGCGACGGGCTGAACAACCTGTTCGGCTCGCCGTGGCCGATCATCGCTGCCGGCTTTGCCATCACCTGCGTGGTACTGGCCTTCAACGTCTTTGGCGACGCGCTGCGCGACGTGCTGGACCCGGAGACGGGGCCGTGAGCGCCCCGCTGCTCTCGGTTGAAGGCCTCTGCGTCGCCTTCGCCGGGGTGCGGGTGGTGGCCGATGTCAGCATCAGCGTCGGCGTGGGTGAGGCGGTGGGGGTCGTGGGCGAATCCGGTTCCGGCAAGTCGGTGACGGCGCTTTCGGTGCTGCGGCTGATCCCCTCCCCGCCCGGCCAGGTGGAGGCGGGGCGGGTGATGTTCCAGGGCACCGATCTGCTGGGCCTGCCGCTTGCGCGGATGCGGGAGATCCGCGGGCGGGATATCGCGATGGTGTTCCAGGAGCCGATGGCCTCGCTCAATCCGGTGATGACGGTGGGCGAGCAGATCGCCGAGGCGGTGATGCTACACGGCGATCTCGATCGCGCAGCCCGCCGCGCGCGGGCGATCGAGATGCTCGGCCTGGTCGGCATTCCCGATCCGGCTGGGCGGTATGACGCCTATCCGCACCAGTTCAGCGGCGGGATGCGTCAGCGGGTGATGATCGCCATCGCCCTGGCCTGCAATCCGCGCCTGCTGATCGCCGATGAGCCGACCACGGCGCTGGATGTGACCATCCAGGCGCAGGTGCTCGATCTGCTGAAGCGCATCCGCGCGCAGTTCGGCACCGCCATCCTGCTGATCTCCCATGACCTCGGGGTGATCGCCGATATCTGCGAGCGGGTGGTGGTGATGTACGCCGGGCGGGTGGTGGAGGAAGCCGACGTGCGCGCGATCTTCCGCACCCCCGCACATCCCTACACCCGCGGGCTGCTCGCCTCGATCCCGCGGCTGGACGATACCTGCCGGCGGCTGCACCAGATCCCCGGCACGGTGCCGAACGCCGCCCGCAAGCGGCCCGGCTGCCCCTTCGCCCCGCGCTGCCCGCTGCGGGAGGCGCGCTGTGAGGAGGCGATGCCGCCGATGGTGGCGCATGGGCCCGGCCAGCGCGCGGCGTGTTGGGTGACGGCGCCGTGAGAGGCAAGTGGCAGGAAGCGTCTTCTTTTTTTGGAAAAAAAGAAGCAAAAAAACTTTGTCTCCTGGCTTCGCCGCTAAGCCGGATAGGCTGCTTACCAGACGGCGAAGCCATAAAGTCACATATCCGCAGAAACCACTTCAGCCGCCAGAGAACCCACCCAACGAACAAAGTTTTTTTGCTTCTTTTTGTTCACAAAAAAAAGAATCCTGCTTCCCCTTGCCTTCCGAGGCCGCATCCATGACCGCCCCCCTCGTCGAAGCCATCGACCTGGCCAAGACCTTTGGCGATGCGGGTGGCCTGTCTTTCGGCCCTGCCGGCCCGGCCGTGCGGGCGGTTGATGGCGTGTCGTTCACGATCGCACGCGGCGAGACGCTCGCCTTGGTGGGCGAATCCGGCTGCGGCAAGTCCACGCTGGGGCGGCTGCTGCTGCGGCTGATCGAGCCGTCGGCGGGGAGGATCATGTTCGAGGGGCAGGACATCACCGCTTTGCCCCGCCCGGCCATGCGGGCGTTGCGGCAGCGGATGCAGATGATCTTTCAGGACCCCTACGGGTCGCTCAGCCCGCGCCGGACGATCGCCGAGATCATCGCCGAGCCGTTGGAGGTGTTCGGGCTGGTGCGCGGGCGGGCGGCGGCGCGGGATCGGGTGGCGGCGTTGCTGGGCCAGGTCGGTCTTCCGGCGGCGGCGATGGACCGCAATCCGCGCCAGTTCTCCGGCGGGCAGCGCCAGCGCATTGGCATTGCGCGGGCCATCGGGCTCGACCCCAGCTTCATCGTCGCCGATGAACCGGTCTCGGCGCTGGATGTGTCGATCCAGGCGCAGATCATCACCCTGATGCAGGATTTGCAGGAAAGCCGGGGGTTTTCGTTCCTGTTCATCGCCCATGACCTCGCGGTGGTGCGCCACATCGCGGATCGGGTGGCGGTGATGTATCTCGGCCGGATCGTCGAGATCGGGCCGAAGGCGGCGATCTATGCCGCGCCACACCATCCTTATACCCAGGCGCTGCTGTCCGCCGTGCCAGTGCCCGACCCGGACCATGCGGGCACGCGGATCATCCTGGCCGGCGACGTGCCCAGCCCCACCGCCATCCCTTCGGGCTGTGCGTTCCGCACCCGCTGCCCGCTGGCCGCCCCGATCTGCGCGGCGGAGCGGCCGGCGCTGGCCGATGCGGGGCATGGGCAGGCGGCGGCTTGCCACTTTGCCAAGCCATTCCCGATCAGCGTAAGGTAAGGCAGGAGTCCTTTTTTAAAAAAAGGACCAAAATCAATTGATTGGCGCGCCGATCGGCGTCGGGACACCACGCCAATGAACAGAGATTCGCTCCCAGTTGCCACCGCCAACCAATCGGATTTCGAATTTGAGATGCGAGCGCTCATTAATATTTTGAGCCATTTCAATGGCTTTTGACCTGGGGCCAAAACCCCCATAGCCCCAGGTCGCAGAGAGAATTGGCCATTCGGAGAGAGATTTCAGCGTTCGTTGCATCTGCGGAGCCCCAGGTTGTTCGCGCAAAACCGCAGGAATCCTGCACTTTTCAGGGTCGCCGATCCGAGAGGAGAGCGGCTTCGCAAAAGGGTGGTGGTGTAGGATAGGGAACTGGAAGCGAAAACTCTCTGTGCGCCCCCAATCGCCCGGGTCAGGAAAATGGTGGTGAGGTGCCGACTGGAATGCAGGGCGCGTGAACACCCACGCGCCTCCTTCCGGCGTGCAGCGGGCCACTCGGCGATCGTGGCCGTACGGATTGCTGTCGGTGCCGGAGTCCAGTCACTCAGGGTCCGCGCCACTCCTACCCGGAGAACCGTGGCGCCGGCGCTGGGCAGGGTGGCCACCCTGCAGAAGGCTGTTCACCATCATGCTGCGATGCGCGCTTCCCTCGGATCCTCCGGCAGTGCAGCCTGGTCGGCACTGCGGCGCAGCGTGATGTCTTCGGCGCGCACCGGGATCGGCAGTTCCATGCGGTAGGCGTGCCGCCCGGTGCCGATGCCGGCGGCTTCGAGATCCGGGCGGTAGCGGCCCGCGATGCCGTGGGCCACCACCGTGCCGCCGTGCAGCACCTCGATCGGCACGCCATGGTCGGGATTGGCGAGGTCCTGCACCCAGCCTTCGATCAGCGCGCCGGCCACTCGGTCGACATGGCCGCGCATGGGGCCAGGAGGCGCCGTCGGCGCGCGTGCTGCGGTGTCTGGCGCGGACGTGGCGGCGAGCACCTCGTGGCTGCCTTCCTGCGGTGTACTGCGGTTCAGCACCGCCCCATCCAGCGCGCGGCGAACAACAACGTCGTCCGGGCGCAGCGCCTGCCCGGCCTCGGCGGTGCATGTGAAGCTGTGCCGGCCGGTGCCGAGGCCGGCCGCCTCCAGGTCGGCGCGGTAGCGGTTGGCCAGCACCTGCCCGACCACGATGCCGTCCATCACGATCTCCACCAGCACCCGGTCTTCGGGCGTGTCGGGGCACTGCACCCAGCCTTCGGCAACCCGCTCCGTCACCCGGTCGACGAAGCCGCGCGGTGGCATGGCGGTGGAGGCCGCGATGCGGTCTTCCGCCTGGCCAGCCATGCGGGCGATGCGGTTGCGGGCCCGGTGCACCGCCAGGCCGTGGTCGTGCCGCGGCGCGTAGTAGATCGTCTCCTGCCACGGTGCATCGGGATACCGCGCCCGGTATTCGGCGGCGTTCTGGAACAGAGCGCGGTTCTCGTCGCCGACGAAGGTTTCCGAGGCCGCGCCTTCGGCAAACACCACATCCTGGCTGCCGAGGTCGATGTTGAAGTATGTCACGGCGTCCACCGCCTCGGCCTGCGTGATCGTCAGGCCGTTGACCAGGTCCTTGGCCTCGATCAGGACGTCTTCGAGATAGATCGCGTGCTGCGGCGACACGACGAGGTCGCGGGCGGGAATGCCGGGGCCAGCGCGCCGGCGCCGATGGTGACCGGCAGGACACGCCTGTTGCCGCCGACAAAGCGCCCGTCGTACGACCTGTGGCCGATCCAGCGGATGGGGCGGAACGCGCCGGAGACGGTGGCCACCTTGTCGCCGATGCGCAGGGCCTGGATCGGCATGTCGCCGCGGTCGGTGCGGATCAGCGTGCCGGGCACGTAGCACGGCACCGTCTCGACGGTGATCAGCGTGGTGCCGTCGATGTCGGCATTGGCGTGGAAAAACAGGCCCGCGTAGCTGCCGGTGAGCCCGAGCGTGGTGGCTGTCCCCCCTGCACAACCGTCAGCGCGCCCGTCAGGCCGTCGAATGCCACCGACCCGCCGGACGAGAAGGTGAGGTTCTGCAGGTCGATTACACCGCCGCTGTTCAGCACAAGGCTGCTGATCTGCGCCCCGGAGAAGACAAAGGCCTTGCCGCCGCTGCTGACGGTGGTGCTGGTGGCCACGCCGCCAGAGGAGACGTTCTGGGTGCCGCCGGCCGTGCCGCCGGAGGAGACAACTTGGGTGCCGCCGCTGCTGATCGTGGTGGTGGCGGCGCCGCCGCCGGAGGAGACATTCTGGATGCCGCCGCTGCTGATCGTGGTGCCGCTGCCCACGCCGCTTTGGGAGAGTTCCTGAATGCCGCCCGCGCTGACTGCGGTGTTGGCGGCCACACCGCCGCCGAAGGCCGACTGGATGCCGGACACGATCCTGGTTCCGCTGGCAACGGCACCGCTGTGGACCGCCTGGAAGCCACCAGCCAGGACGGAGGTTCCGCTGGTAACGCCGTAGACCGCCTGGACGCGGCCATTAATCGTGGCCGCCGAGGCGAAGGCGGATAACCGGACATCCTGGTGGCCGCCGCTAAAGACGAAGGTGGACACGGCCGTGCCAGCGAGTTCTTGGTATCCGCCGTTGCTGATAAAGGTGTTATCGGTCGTGCCGCCGGTCCAGACTTCATGGACGCCGCCGCTGCTGATCTGGGTGAGGGTGTCCTGGCCGCCGCTCCGGGTCCCCACGTAGCCGCCCGAGAGGATCCTGGTGTCATAGGCGGAGGTGTAGATATACAAGTTGTCGCCGCTGCTGATCGTAAAGCCACTGAACACAGTCATGCACGGGGTTCCCTTGCCGCGACATCACCGCCTGGCGCAGCCTGAGGCTGCAGCCGGGCAAGGCCGGGAATGCGGTCGATCATCCCGATCACGGCGTCCGCGGTGATCAGCCTGGTGCACTCGAAGTGCCGGTCGGTGCCGGCGTGGCGGGGCACCACAGATAGTCCTTGTGGTCGAAGCGCAGCCGCGGGTCGTTCCAGCAGGAATGGCAGGTGTGCCAGTTCACCACCCGATAGGGCGTGGCGAATTCGTTGGTGGGGTGGGTGAAGCCGCTGATCATCACCACCGGCGCGCCGCACGCCCAGGCCAGCCAGGACAGGCCGGAGGACAGCCCGACGAACACGGCGGCATGGCGCAACCAGCGCGCGCGCTCGGCCAATGGCCGGTCGCCGGTCTCGTTCTCCGCGCCGTTCGGGATATGCGTCCATACCAGCCCGGTGCCGTGCACCGGCTTCTGGTCGATGCACACCACCCGCAAGCCGCGCGCCTTCAGGTCGGCCACCACCAGGCGCCAGCCCTCGGGGTTATTCCACATCTTGCAGCCGCTGCTCGCCTGCACCGCGATCACCGCATAGGGCTCGGGGATCGGCCGGCTGTCGTCGGGAAGCGACAGCTTCGGCGGCGCCTCGGTGGGGTCCACGCCCAGGATGTAGCCGGCGGTGCGGTGCAGCCCCACCTGGCGGAAATCGGTCGGCTGCCAGATGCAGTCGGCATCGTCGAAGAACAGGCCGATGGAATAGGTGGCATAGAATGTCTCGGCCAGCTTCTGCGCCACCGCCTCCTCGTGGGTGACGAGGCGGATCTCGGGATAGGCGTCGCGCAGCAAAGGGATGATCAGGCCGGACATGGCGACGGTGAGGCGGCAGCCATGCACTTCGGCGAAGCGGGCGGCATAGGGGAACCAGCCGATGGTGTCGCCCAGCGTGCCCACCGGCAGTTGCACCAGCACCTCGCGGCCGCGTGCGTTGAATTGATGGGCGAGGACCTCTGTGGCGTGGCCGGTGGCATCGACCTCCCACACCTCCACGCCGAAGCGCACGTGGAAGCGCTTGGACGAGTTGACGAAGGCACCCTGGTTCTCGGCCTGGAACAGGATGTTGCCGCTGTCGAGGTCGCGCAGCCGCACCCGCCATTGGCCCTCGGTGCGGTTGGGCAGCACCACGCGGGCGCCTTCGTTGAAGTCGAAGCGAATGCCGGACGGCCCGGCCTGCGTGGGCACGCCGGCGGGCGGGGGATAGGCGGGTGGGGGGGCGGCGGCGGGCGCGACCGGGGCGGGAGCTTCGATCGGGGTCGCGGGCTCGGGCATCGCGTTCGTTCTGCTTCGGTCGCTCGAAACAGGGTTTCGCGACGACGGGGTTGTGGGTTTGGAAGCGACGGGAGTCCGAACCGGCAAATGTTGGATCAGGCTATCCGCCCCGGGGTGGGGCGCTTGAACGCGGGAGCGATCTCAAAATCAAAGCGAAGCGAAATCGTGAGCATCCGCCAGGCCAGCCTTGTCCCCTGCGCGAGCCCATCTTTGGTTCATTTTTTTGACGCAGACGGCACATTTCTGTCAATGCGGATTTGCCGCGTGAAGGCGCATGACCCTCGCTGGACCGGCCATATCTGGCCGGAATGGCCGCGTGTTGCCAACGATGCCGACACGTGTCAATCGGCACGCAAAAGTGCCCCCTCATCGGCGTCCAAAAGGGACCCCGTTTGATGCGAGTTGCGACCGCGCTGGTCTGTGCTCCGCAGCCGTAGGCGG
>CAMCJI010000021.1 GCA_945874805.1 Asaia bogorensis
GCGAGGGCCTCGGCGATGCGGGTGGCGAGGCGGGCGGCGACGGCTTCCTTGGCCATGCGCGGCCAGGGTTCCTCGCCGGTTTCGGTGATCAGCAGGATTTCGTTTTCGGCACCGCCCATGATGCCGCCTTCGGCGCTGACGTCGTTGGCGACGATCCAGTCGCAGGCTTTGCGGCGGCGTTTTTCCTGGGCGTGGGTGCGCAGCGATTCGGTCTCAGCCGCGAAGCCGATGACGAGGCGGGGGCGTTGGGGGCCGGGGGCGGCGAGGGTGGCGAGGATGTCGGGGTTGGGGACGAGGGCGAAGGTGGGGGGGGCGGCGCCGGGGGTTTTCTTCATCTTCTGGCCGGCGGCGTCGGCGACCCGCCAGTCTGCCACGGCGGCGGCGCAGATGGCGGCGTGGGCGGGCAGGGCGGCGAGGCAGGCGGCGAGCATCTGGGCGGCGGTCTCTACCCGTTTTACGGCGACGCCGACGGGGTTGGGTATGCTGACCGGGCCGCTGACGAGGGTGACGCGGGCGCCGAGGCCGGCGAGGGCGGCGGCGATGGCGTGGCCCTGGCGGCCGGAGCTGCGGTTGGCGATGTAGCGGACGGGGTCGATCGGCTCGTGGGTGGGGCCGGAGGTGACGAGGATGTGGCGGCCAGCCAGCGGTTTCGCCGTGGGCGATAGCAGGGCTTCGATGGCGGCGAGGATGGCGGGGGGTTCGGCCAGGCGGCCGGGGCCGAATTCGTTGCAGGCCATCGCACCCTCGTCGGGGCCGATGCTGTGGATGCCGCGGGCGGCCAGCGTTGCCATGTTGGCGCGGGTGGCGGGGTGGCTCCACATCCGCACGTTCATCGCGGGGGCGACGAGGACGGGCTTGTCCGTGGCGAGGAGGACGGTACTGGCGAGATCGCCGGCGAGGCCCGCGGCCATCTTGGCGAGGAGGTCGGCGGTGGCGGGGGCGACGACGAGGAGGTCGGCGGCGCGGGAGAGCTGGATGTGGCCCATCTCGCTCTCGTCGGTGAGCGAGAACATGTCGCCGTAGACGCGGTTTTCGCTGATGGCCTGGAGGGTCAGCGGGGTGACGAACTGGGCGCCGGCGGCGGTGAGGAGGCAGGTGACGGTGGCGCCGGATTTGCGCAGGAGGCGGATCAGCTCGATCGATTTATAGGCGGCGATGCCGCCGGCGACGATGAGCAGGACGTGCCGTCCAGATAGGCTCACAGGCGCCAGCCGCTGTGGATGGCGGCGATGCCGCCGGAGAGGTTGCGGTGGGCGACGCGGGCGAAGCCGGCGCGCTCCATCATGGCGGCCAGCATCGCCTGGTTGGGGAACATGCGGATGCTCTCGGCGAGGTACTGGTAGCTGTCGCTGTCGCCGGCGACGAGGCGGCCGATGCGTGGCAGGGCCTCGAAGCTCCAGAGGTCGTAGAGGCGGCGCATGGCGGCGACTTCGAGGGAGGAGAATTCGAGGCAGAGGAAGCGGCCGCCGACTCTCAGCACGCGGCGGGCCTCGGCCAGCACGGCGTCCTTGTCGGTGCAGTTGCGCAGGCCGAACGCCATGGAGACGGTATCGACCGAGCTGTCTGGGAAGGGCAGGCGCTCGGCGTCGGCGGCGAGGATCGAGAGGGTGGCGAGGTGGCTGCGGGCGGCGGCACGATCTCGGGCGACGGAGAGCATGGCGGGGTTGATGTCGGACAGGATGGCGGGGCCGCCGCCGCCCTCGAGCCAGAGGAAAGAGATGTCGCCGGTGCCGCCTGCGAGGTCGAGCAGGGTGCGGCGGGGGCGGGGGTCGAGCATGGTGACGAAGATGCGCTTCCACAGGCGGTGGATGCCCAACGACATGATATCGTTCATCACGTCGTATTTCGGGGCCACGCTTTCGAAGACTTCGCGGACGAGCGGTTTCTTGTCCTCCAGGGGTACCTGGCGGAAGCCGAAGTCCACATCCTTGCGCGAGTCGGGTTTGTCGCTCATGTCCGTCAGTGTATAGCCTGAAACCTCAATGCCGGAACTCCCCGAAGTCGAGACGGTGATGCGTGGCCTGCAGGGATGCCTGGAGGGGCGGCGGATCACGCGCGCGGAGGTGCGCCGGCCGGATCTGCGCTGGCCGATGCCGGTGGATCTGGCGGCGGTGCTGACCGGGGCGGAGGTGGTCGGGTTCCGGCGGCGGGGCAAATACATATTGATGCGGCTGGGGTCGGGGCGCAGCGTGCTGATCCATCTCGGCATGTCCGGGCGGATGCTGATCGGGCCGGTGGGGCGGAATGCGCCGGTTTTGCATGAGCATGTGGCGCTGGAGACGGATCACGGGATGCATGTGGGGTTCGTCGATCCGCGGCGGTTCGGCTCGATCGATCTGGTGGCGACGGCGGCGGAGGACAGCCACAAGTTGCTGGCGGGGATGGGGCCGGAGCCGCTGGAGGCGGGGTTCAGCGTCGCTTATCTGAATGCGGCGCTGGCCGGGCGGGCCACGCCGATCAAGGCGGCGCTGCTGGATCAGGGCGTGGTGGCCGGGCTTGGCAATATCTATGTGTGCGAGGCGCTGTTCCGGGCCGGCATCTCGCCGCTGCGGCCGGCGGCGGAGGTGGCCGGGCGGCGGGCGGCGCGGCTGGTGCCGGAGATCCGGGCGACATTGGCCGAGGCGATCGCGGCCGGTGGGTCGTCGTTGCGGGATTATGTGCAGCCGGACGGGGAGCTGGGGTATTTTCAGCATGCCTGGAAGGTCTATGGACGGGCGGGCGAGGCCTGCGCGTCGTGCCCGGGCCTGCCGGGGTGCGCGGGCATTCAGCGGATCGTGCAGTCTGGCCGGTCCACCTTCTATTGCCCGCGGACCCAGCGGTAGGTAGATCACCGGCCACGCGGAGGAGCTGCCCCATGCCCGAGATGATCATCGTCGAAACCCATGGCCCGGTTGGGCTGATCCGGCTGAACCGGCCGCAGGCGCTGAACGCGCTGTGCGACCAGCTGATGAGCGAGTTGGGGTCGGCCCTGCTGGCGTTCGACGCCGATCCGGCGATCGCGGCGATCGTGCTGACCGGCAGCGAGCGGGCGTTCGCCGCGGGGGCTGACATCAAGGAGATGAAGGACCGCAGCTATCCCGGCGTCTATACGGCCGATTTCATCGCGCCCTGGGAGACGGTGCTGCGGGTGCAGAAGCCGGTGATCGCGGCGGTTGCCGGCTTCGCGCTGGGCGGCGGCTGCGAGCTGGCGATGATGTGCGACATGATCATCGCCGCCGATACGGCGAAGTTTGGCCAGCCGGAGATCAATCTGGGGGTGATCCCAGGCGCCGGCGGGTCGCAGCGGCTGACCCGCGCGGTGGGCAAGTCCAAGGCGATGGATATGGTGCTGACGGCGCGGATGATGGATGCGGCCGAGGCGGAGCGGGCCAATCTGGTCAGCCGCGTGGTGCCGGCCGCCGATCTGGTGGCCGAGGCGATCAACATCGGCGAGAAGATCGCGAGCCTCTCCCCCGTCGCGGTGGCGATGGGCAAGGAGGCGGTGAACCGGGCCTTTGAGAGCACGCTGGCCGAGGGCGTTCGGTTCGAGCGGCGTTTGTTCCTCTCCCTGTTCGGTACGCCCGATCAGCGCGAGGGGATGGCGGCGTTTGCCGAAAAGCGCAAACCTGCGTTCGGTGCCCGCTGAACGCAGGTGGGGGATGTGCTGGGTTTCTTGACTCTGTCACACCCTGGACCTAGAAACCGTCCCCTTGCCCGTTTGCTGACCGGTGCCGCGTGGCGCCGTGCGGCCTGTCTGTCACCTTTGCGTTGAAGAGATCCAATGGCCAACACAGCCTCCGCGCGCAAGCGCATCCGCCAGAACGCCGTCCGCAACGAGCGCAACACCGCGCGGCGCTCGCGCATGCGCAGCTTCGTCCGCAAGGTCGAAGAAGCGATCGCCAGCGGTGACAAGACCGTGGCGGCCGAGGCGCTGAAGGCAGCCCAGCCGGTGATGCAGCGCACCGTGACCAAGGGCGTGGCGCACAAGAACACCATTGCACGCAAGATCTCCCGCCTCTCTGCCCGGATCAAGGCGATCACTGCCGCCTGATCGACCGCATCGGCCGGGGGCGGCTGCTCCTGGCCTGTTGCTGTCTGCAACATTCCAACGACTTAGACTGCTTCCTTCGTGCCGCCTCCTACACCGATCGCTTAGTCTTCGGTTTTACTTTGATCTGCGGCAACAGTTCTGTTGGATTACAAAAATCGGCAGAATTAGATTGCCTGGAATTCAGATTGGCTCTACTCATTTCTTCACCAGCCAGTCGGATTGAACCCCCCTTTCGGACCTTCGGGCCCGCAACGAGTGCTCCCTCAGGTTGCAGCCCCATCCCGGGGTGACGACGCGTGGCGCGGGCGCTGACCCGTGCGGAGAGGCTGGCATGTTGCGAGGGGAGGCGTTATTGGCGATCGATGGTCCACCCCCGCCCGAGCCGCAGCTTGCCGCATTGTGGGCGCGCATCCGCGGCCGGCTCCAGCAGGAAGTCGGCGATGTGGAATACCGGACATGGCTGCGCCAGATGACGCTCGCGGGCGTGGCCGGTGATGAAATCACTGTGCTGCTGCCCACACGCTTCCTGCGCGACTGGGTGCGCGGCCGCTACGGCGACCGCCTGACCGAGCTGTGGCAGGCCGAACTGCCGCAGGTCCGCCGCGTGACCCTGCGCGTGGGCGGCGGCGATGCGCCGGTGGGGCTGACGGAGCCGCTGGTCACCCCGGCGCCGCGCGCCGCCCCCAGCGCCGATATCCGCAGCTGCGAGCCAGGCCGCAGCGATTCCAACCGCGAGGACCGCACCGGCGACGGCGTCAACCTCGACCCGCGCTTCACCTTCGAGAAATTCATCGTCGGCAAGCCGAACGAATTCGCCTATGCCTGCGCCCGCCGCGTGGCCGAAAAGCCGGCCAGCCAGGGCTTCAACCCGCTATTCCTCTACGGCGGCGTCGGCCTGGGCAAAACCCATCTGATGCACGCGATCGCCTGGGAACTGACCGACCCGGCACGGCCGGGCGGGCCGCTGACAGTGACCTACATGTCCGCCGAACGGTTCATGTACCGCTTCATCGCCGCCATCCGCAGCCAGTCCACCATCGACTTCAAGGAACAGCTGCGCGGCTCGGACGTGCTGATCATCGACGATCTGCAGTTCCTCATCGGCAAGGACGCCACCCAGGAAGAATTCTTCCACACCTTCAACGCGCTGGTTGACGCCGGCCGGCAGATCGTCGTCTCCGCCGACAAGTCGCCGGCCGACCTCTCCGGCCTCGAAGAACGCGTTCGCACCCGGCTGGGCTGTGGCATGGTGGCAGACCTGCACGCCACCACCTTCGAACTCCGCGTGTCCATCCTCGGCGCCAAAGCCGCGGCCGCAGCCGTGCCGGTGCCGCCGAAGGTGCTGGAATTCCTCGCCCATAAAATCACCAGCAACGTCCGCGAACTTGAAGGCGCACTCAACCGGCTGATCGCCCACGCCAACCTGTTCGGCCGCGACATCACCCTGGAATCCACCCAGGACCTGCTGCACGACATCCTCAAAGCCTACGACCGCCGGGTGACCATCGAGGAAATCCAGCGCAAAGTGGCCGAACACTACAATATCCGCCTCACCGACATGGCCTCCCCACGCCGCGCCCGCGCCGTCGCCCGGCCGCGCCAGGTGGCCATGTACCTCGCCAAACAACTCACCAGCCGGTCCCTGCCGGAAATCGGCCGGAAATTCGGCAACCGAGACCACACCACCGTGATGCACGCCGTCAGCCGCGTCAGCGAACTCATGGCCACCGAAGCCAGCTTCGCCGAAGACGTCGAACTCCTGCGGCGGATGCTCGAAAACTAGGAAGACACGGCGGCGGATTTTCCTTCGTAATCAAAAGCCTGGAGTGGGAGACGAGCGCCCTTCAGCACGGCTTCCGCTCCAGCGACAATCGGCACGGGCACTTTTCGCATCTCGCCTCCGGCGTATCACGGGGGGGCACCCGCAGCGATGAGATGGTGTCCGTATTGGGCGCGCAATCTCTCATCGCGGAAGGCCACGCGCGTTACGGTCACACCGACGCGGAAGCTGGGCAGGAACGCCACCAGGCGCGACACGGCCAGTTGCGCCTCATCCGTACGGCCCGCCGCCGCCAGCGCGGCGGCTGTCACTGCCAGGTTGGACGTGTATTCGTCATTGCTCCGCATGGACCGCATGCCCCACTGCGCAGCCTCATCCCAGTAGCCCCGTGCGTAATGCGCAATGCTCAGGAAATGCTGGTAGCGGAACAGCAGGGGGTCCTCGGGCGAAAGGCGGATGGCCCGCTCGGCGCCGCGCACCGCCTCCTCTGCCCGGCCGGTATATGCCAGGGTCGGATTGGCCCACAGGCAGGTCTCGGCGTCGTTCGGCGCCATCTCCTGTGCGCGGTCGAGCAGGTCCTGCGCCCTCGCATAGTCCCGGTGCAGGATGGCGCAGTTGTGGCCGAGCAACGCCAGGGCCCGGGCATGGTTGCCGTCCAGTTCCAGCGCGCGGCGCACCGCGGCCTCCAGGGCACGCGCCTCCGCCGCCGGATCGTCCGACCAGCGCTGGCCGATGCGCAGGCTGTGCCAGTTGGCCAAGGCAGCATGCGGCGCGGCGAAGCCGGGGTCGAGGGCGGCGGCCCGGCGCAGCAGGTCGCCCGCCCGGTCGAAGCTGGCGCGCTCGAGGCGGAACATGCAGCGCTGGCCCTCCAGCATCAGGTGATAGGCGCCGGGATCGTGCTGCTGCCGCAGCGCGGTCCGCAGCTCCGCATCGCGCAGCCGCGGCAACACGGCATAGGCGATGTTCGTCGCCAATTCGTCGGGCGCCCCAAGCAGGGCATCCACCGTCAGGTCAAAGGCACGATGCCAGATCACGGCGCCCTGCGACGCTTCCGCCACTTCGAGCGACAGGCGCACCTGCGAGCCAAGGCGCCGCAGGCTGCCGGAGGCGAGGTAGTCCGCGCCAACCCGGCGGGCGAGCGCCGGCACCGGCTCGGTCGAGCCGGCCAGGTTCCGCGTCGAGTTGGCGGAGATCACGATGGGTTCGCGCAGCCCGGCCAGGGCGCCCACCACCCCGTCGAGCAGGATATCGGCGAAGTCGGCCAGCTCGCGGTCATCGCCGGGGGGCAGCAGGAGCGGGATCATGGCCAGGACCGGGGTGCCGCCTGAGGGCCTGGGGCTGGCAGGCTGCGCCGCTGACAGGGGCGCCGTGTCCGTGAGATCTGGCGGTGCGATGTCCAGCAGGTAGCCGCGGCGTGGCAGAGTGCGCAGCAGCGCCGCCTCCTGGCCGAGCGCACGGCGAATATCCGCCACGCACTGCGTCAGCCCGTTCTCCGTGATGTAGACGCCGGGCCAGACGGCCTCGATGAGGGTGTCGCGCGCGACCACCTGGCCGCAGCGCTCGGCCAGGTGCTGCAATACCTCCGCCGTCTTTGGCCGCAGCTCCACGACCGTGCCGCTCTGCCCGCGCAGGACGCCGCGGCGCGGGTCGAAGGTCCACTCTCCGATGGCGTAGCTGCGAACCGTCATCCAACTCCCCTGCAATGCGAAGGCTCACACCTCCGATCCTGCTTAGCACAGCGGCGGATGCGCTGTGACGGGTGTGAATTTCACCGCCGCATCATCTCGATTTCACCTCGGCTTCAGGCGTGCGCGGCTGGTACGGGTCAGCCTTGCCTCTCACTGAACAGTGGGGCCGTTGCATGTCGCGTTATCTCGAAAGCACAAAGTTGGATGGTCTTGACTTGGCGATCGGGCTTGGCGGCCACGTGCGATGACGGCCCTGACGGTTGGCGCCGTACTCCTGCGGCCGAGGCGCCAGGCCTTGCGCGCAGCCGGCATTGCCCTCGCGGCCGGGTTGGCGGTGACGGCCTATGCCGTGCTGGCGGCGCGCATGCTCGACGTCTCAGCTCTCGGCGCGATGAGCGTTTTTGCGGCGGCGACGGTTTCCAGCATCGGCGGCTTCGCCTTCTCGGCGCTGTGCGCGCCGCTTCTGGCGCAGCTCGACATGGCACCTGTCAGGATGGTGCAGACCATGGCGATGTGCAGCATCGCGATCCAGGGCTGGAGCGTCTGGATGGCCCGGCGGGACATCGACTTTGCCGCGCTGGCGCCATTGCTTGCCGGCGGGCTCTGCGCGCTTCCTGCCGGCGTTGCGGTGCTGACGCATCTGCCGGCCGGCGGGTATGCCGCCCCGGTCGGGGTTCTGATCGCAGGCTATGGCCTATGGGCGCTGCTCTGCCCGCCCGTCCCGCGCAGCCGGCGCCCGGGTTGGGTGGCCGCCGTCATCATTGGTGCCACCGGGGGCATAACCGGCGGCCTCGCGGCGTTTCCGGGGGCGGTGGTCGCCGCGTGGTGCGGCTTGCGCGACTGGCCGAAGGAACGGCAGCGCGCGGTGACGCAATCCTACATCCTCGTCATGCAGATCGCGCTCCTCGGCGTGATCGCCGCCATGGCGCCGCGCCATGGCCTCGGTTCACTCCCCGATCTGGCTCAGCTGATCTACATCCCGGCAGCCCTGACGGGCGCGGCGTGCGGACTGCGGCTTTTCCGCGGCCTGACCGATCGCCAGTTCCGGCATGCCGTCAACATCCTGCTGATCGCCGCGGGGTTGGGCATGCTGGTGTGAAGGGTTGGGGATTGGGAGCCTCGGCCCGAGCCTCCCGCCTTGCTTCCCCGTTCTGCGGTCACCCCCGCTGGATGTTGCCGCTGCGGACGGGGATGCCGGTTTGTTCATGGCAGATGCGGGCGAATTCGGCGACGCCGGCTTTGATGGTGGCGATATCGGGGAGGGCGAAGCAGAGGCGCAGGTGAGATTTGGCGGCTTCGCCGTCCACCGCCCATTCGGGGCCGGGGTTGAAGGTGATGCCGGCGGCGGCGGCCGGGGCGATGAGTTTGCGGACGTCCACGCTGTCCGGCAGTTTGAACCAGAGGAAGATGCCGCCTTTGGGGGTCCAGGGTTCGGCGGCGGTGCCGAATTCGGCGGCGACGGCTTGCTGCATGGCGTCGAGTTTGCCGGCGAGGACGGTGTTGAGGTGGGCCATGTGGCTGTCCCAGTGGGTCGCGAAGTATTCCGCGATGACCATCTGGTCCAGCGCGCCGGTGCCGCCGTCGGTTTTGCCGGTGATCAGGCGGGACATGACGGGCCAGCCGGCCACCGCGTAGCCGACGCGCAAAGCGGGGGCGAGGGATTTCGAGAACGAGCCGATATGGATGACGCAGGACGGGTCCAGCGCGTAGAGCGCCGGCGGGGCGTCGGTCGCCCAGGTGAGGTCGGCGTAGCATTCGTCTTCGAAGATGGCGACGCCGAAGCGTTTGCAGACCTCGATCAGTGCGAGGCGCCGGTCGAGCGGCATGACGCTGCCGGTGGGGTTTTGGATGGTGGGGATGGTGTAGATGAATTTGGGCGTGATGCCCTTTGCGGCGAGGCTGGTGAGTTGGGCCTCCAACGCGTCGGTGCGGATGCCGCCTTCGTCGAGCGCGCAGCCGAGCACGTTCATGCCCATCTTGCGGAATTTGGTGAGTGCGCCGCCGTAGGTGAATTCCTCGATGAGGATGGTGTCGCCGGGGCTGAGCATCAGTTTGGCGACGAGGTCGATGCCCTGGCCGGAGCCGGAGGTGATCAGGATATTGTCGCGGGTGGCGGCGATGCCGCGGTATTTGGAGAGCTTGTCGGCGACGAAATCGCGCAGCGCGGGGTAGCCTTGCGGACCGAGGCCGAGATTGTACATGGCCAGGTGGTGGCCCTCGCGCCTGATGACGCTGGCGGCGGCTTCGGCGAGTTTGTCGCGCGGGATTTCGACGGGGTCGTTATGGCCGCCGATGAAGTTGAACTTCGGGAAGCCGGCGAAGGCCGGCGAGGCGGCGGGCGCGTCGGCCGCGAAGCAGCGCGTGAGGTCGAAGGGCGCGGCATCCATGTTCGTGTCTCCGTGGCGGGTCAGAATGGTAGCGTGACCCAGCCTTTGCGCGGGTGCAACTGCCGGCGGGAGGGCGCCGAAGCTGGCGCGCTGGGCGGGTGCTGAAATTGCTGTAATCATGCCGCAACCCCTATCGTTTTCGGTCAGAAGCGGCGACTGATACACATCGCAATGTTGGCCCCGCGCCGTATCGGTAGTCTCGCCATGCCCCAACTCGGTCTTGCCTTCTTCGTCTCGGGATTTGCCGCGTTGCTGTGCCAGATCGTATGGCAGCGGATGCTGGGGTTGATTGCGGGGTCGGAGACCGTGTCGGCCGCGTTGGTCGTCGGCGCGTTCCTGACGGGCCTGGGGCTCGGCGCCGTGCTGGGCGCCTGGCTGGCCGACCGGCTGGGCCGGCGGGCGGCGATCATCGGGTTTGCGATCGCCGAGACCGGGGTGGCGCTGTTCGCCCTGGCCTCCCGTCCGTTTTTGTATGACTGGCTGGCGATGGATGTCGCCCGCAGCATCGACCACCAGCCGACCTTGTTCGCGCTGTGCTTTGCCGGGCTGGTGCTGCCGACCACGCTGATGGGCGCCTCGCTGCCGCTGCTGTCGCGGGTGGTGGCGACGTCGCTGGAGACGGTCGCCGGGCGGATCGCGCTGCTTTACGGGCTGAACACCATCGGCGCGGGGCTGGGGGCGCTGCTGGGCGGCTGGTTCGTGCTGGGGGTGCTGGGGTTCGAGGGCGCGCTGATGTTTGCCGCCGGCCTGGAGCTTTTGGCCGCCGCCCTGGCGCTGACGCTGCTGCCGGGCATCGCGCGGGCGGAGGCGGCGGTGGCCGCACCGGCCCAGCCTGCGGGGCCGGCGCCGGCGGACCTGGGGTCGCTGCCGCTGTGGTGTGCGCTGGCGTTTGCCTCGGGCTTTGTGATCGTGGCGCTGGAGATCCTCTGGGTGCGGGTGATCGGGCAGTTCGGCCAGTATCACGCCTATCTGTTCGCCACGGTGCTGGGGGTGTTCCTGCTGGCGGACGGGGCGGGGATGGCGGCGGGCGCGCGGATGGTGGCGCGGCTGCGCGACCCCAGGGCGGCGTTTTTCCTCAGCCAGGCTGCCGGTTTCGTGCTGGCGGCGGTGCTGCTGCTGGGGCTGTGGTTCGCGATGCCGCTGCTGCCCTCGATCCATAACGACCCGACCTGGGTGGATGCCTCGCGGCTGCGCGGGGTGCTGCTGGGGGTGACGGCGGCGGTGGCGCTGCTGCTGGTGGGCCCGCCGGCGTTCCTGATCGGCATGACCTTCGCCTTCATCCAGCGCGCGGTGCAGCGCGACCTCGCGCAGGTCGGCGCCCGGGTGGGGTGGGTGCAGCTTGCCAACATCAGCGGCAATGCGGCGGGATCGCTCGGCACCGGACTGGTCTCGCTGCATGTGCTGGGCACGGCGGGGACGGTGAGCCTGCTGGCGGCGGTGACGCTGGGGCTGGTCATGCTGTGGCTGCTGCACGCCCGGGCCTTGCCGCGTGCGGGCTGGGCGATGGCGGCGGCGGCGGCGGTGCTGCTGGCGGCCTTCCCGGGCAATGACGCGTTCTGGCGGCGCATGCATGTGGTGCAGCCGGGCCAGCCGGTGGCCTGGGCGGAGGACCGGTCGGGCGTGGCCTTCTTCCGCGACGACTCCGGTCTGGCCGAGCGGCGGCGGGCGCTGGCGTGGCGGCGGGAGGCCAGCCCCTTCTTCATCCAGGGCTTCGCGCAGGGGACGATCCCGTTCCTGCAGGTGCATCTGTTCCTCGGCGCGCTCGGCCCGCTGCTGCATGCGAGGCCTGAGCAGGTGCTGGTGATCGGCGTCGGCTCCGGCGGCACGCCCTGGGCGGCGGGGGTGAACCCGGCGACGGCGCGCATCCGCGGGGTGGAGCTGGTCGCCCCGGTGCTGACGGCGCTGGAGCAGGTAGGGCGGATGCAGCCGGGCAGCCCGATGCAGCGCCTGTTCACCGATCCGCGCTGGCAGCTGGAATACGGCGACGGGCGGCGGGCGCTGGTGCATGACCCGCAGCGCTATGACGTGATCGAGGCGGATGCGATCCTGCCGGAGGGCTCGCAGTCCGGCCTTGTTTATTCCGCCGAATTCCTGCGCGAGGTGCGCGCGCGCCTGCAGCCTGGCGGGTTGTATGTGCAGTGGGCGCCGAGCGTGCGGGCGGTGGAGACCTTCGTCGCGGAATTTCCGCACGCCATGCTGCTGCTGCCGGCGGCGGTGCTGATAGGGTCGGACCGGCCGATCCCCTATGACCGCGCGGCCCTGCTCGCACGCATGGCCGAACCGGCGGTGGCCGCGCATCTGGGCGCTGGGCAAACGGGCTGCTGCGACTGGGCGGGCATGGTGCGGGACGCGCCGATCGTCTGGGCGCCGCAGACGCCACGCGGCCCGGCGCCGCTGACCGACCTGTTTCCGCGCGACGAATTCTATCTCAACAACGGCATCAACTTTGCGGCGACCCTGGCGGGACGGGGGCGCTAGGCCCGCGCCACCGGCGCGCTGGCCGTCGCCCGCAGCGCCTTGCCCTCGCGTTCCACCGCCCGGAACACCCGGAGGAAGTTGCCGCCGGCCAGGCCGGTCGCGGCCTTCTCCGTCCAGCCGCGGCGCAGCATCTCGGCGATCAGGTGCGGGAAGCAGGTGACGTCGGACAGGCCGAGGGGCGTGTTCGGCGAGCCGAAGAAGTCGGAGCCGATGCCGATGCGGCGCTCGCCGACCTTGCCGGCGATGTATTCGATGTGGTCGGCGAGTTGCGCGAGGGTGGCTTTCGGCAGGGGCCCCTGGCTGCGTTCGAGCTCGGCGATCATCGCCTCGCGCCCGGCGGTGGGGTCCATCAGCAGCTTCTTGCGGAGCGGCAGCATCCACGTGCGCACTGTCTCGTTGATGAAATCGGGGATGAAGGTGGCCATCACCAGCCCGTCATTGGCCGGCACGCGCTCCAGCACGTCGTCCGGCACGTTGCGGGGGTGGTCGCAGAGCGCGCGGGCGTTGGAGTGGCTGAAGACGATGGGGGCGGTCGAGGTGTCGAGCACCTGATGCATCACGCTCGGCGCCACATGCGCGCAATCGACGATCATGCCGAGACGGTTGAGCTCGCGCACGACGCCGCGGCCGAATTCGGTGAGGCCGTTGTGGCGCGGGGCGTCGGTCGCGCTGTCGATCCAGTCGAGCGTGCCGTTGTGGCAGAGCGTCATCAGCCGCGCCCCGGCGGCGTGCCAGACGCGCAGCGGGGCCAGCGAGTTCTCCAGCCCGACGCCGCCTTCGACCGCCATGATCGAGGCGATCTTGCCGGCCTTCTTGGCGCGCAGGATGTCGGCGGCCTTGGTGACGGGCAGGAACACCCCGGGGTGGGCGGCGTTGATCTGCAGGATGACGTCGATCTGTTCCAGCGTGGCCCGCGCGGGGTGCGGGATGTCCGTGGGGATGTAGGCGGCCCAGACCTGCCCCGCGACCTTTCCGGCGCGCAGGCGGGGAATGTCGGTGTCGCCCTTCTGCTGCGCCCGGTCGAGGCCGTAGGCGGCGACGTCGCCATCGGTCTCGGCGCGGATGACCCAGGGGAGGTCGTTGTGGCCGTCGATCATCGGCACCCGGTCGAGCAGATCGAGCGCCTGCTGGAGGTAGGGATCGGTCCGTTTTGCCATTGCATGCCTCCTGTTTGCGCGAGGATGGCAATGGAGGCTTGTGTGGGCAAGCCGGTGGGGCGATGCTGCGGCAGTTGTATTGCGGATAGGACAAGCCATGCACGACATCGTCATCCGGGGCGGCACCATCGTCGACGGCACCGGGGCGCCGAAATACACCGGCGACGTGGCGATCGACGGCGATCGCCTCGTGCAGGTGGGCGGCAAGGCCGGGCCGGGGCGCCGCGAGATCGACGCGGCCGGGGCGTTGGTGACGCCGGGCTGGGTGGATGTGCACACGCATTACGACGGCCAGGCGACCTGGGACCCGGTGCTGGCGCCGTCGTCGTGGAACGGCGTCTCGACCATCCTGTTCGGCAATTGCGGCGTGGGCTTCGCGCCGGTGCGCCCGGAGCATCGCCAGGGGCTGATCGACCTCATGGAGGGGGTGGAGGACATCCCCGGCATCGTGCTCTCCGAAGGGCTGAAATGGGATTGGGAGAGCTTCCCGGACTATCTCGACGCGCTGGAGCGCCTGCCGCGCACCATTGATATCGCAGCACAGATTCCGCATCACCCGCTACGCGTCTACGTGATGGGCGAACGCGGGCTGCGGCGCGAACTGGCAACACCGGCGGATATCGCCGAGATGCGCAAGCTGACCGCCGAGGCGCTTGAGGCCGGGGCCTTCGGCTTCACCACCTCGCGCACCGAACAGCACCGCACGCCGACCGGCGATCTGGTGCCCGGTCGCAATGCCGCACCCGAGGAGCTGCTCGGCATCGGCCGCGCCATGCGCGACGCCGGGCGCGGCGTGTTCGGCATGCTCAGCGACTTCGAGGACGAGGCCGCGGAATTCGCCTGGATGACCCAGCTCGGCCAGGAGACCGGGCACAAACTGTGGTTCCTGCTGACCGACCGCGCGGGCGATCCGAAGCGCTGGAAGCGGCTGATGGACGCAGCGCGGGATGCGCGCGGCATCGGCGCCGCCATCAGCGCCCAGGTGGCCGGGCGGCAGGTGGGGCTGATCCTCGGCCTGACCACCTCGCTCAACCCCTTCGTCGCCAAGCCGGCCTTCGCCGCGCTGGCGAACCTGCCGAAGGCCGAGCGGCTGGCGAAGCTGCGCGATCCCGCCGTGCGCGCGCAGATCCTCGCCGAGGAACCGGCTGAGCATCTGCTGCGCATCCTGCCGCCGCTGCACCGGGTGATCGCGACGATGTGGAGCCGGATGTTCCTGCTCGGCGATCCGCCGAACTACGAGCCGCCGCCGGAAGACAGCATCGCCGCCCAGGCCGCCGCCGCCGGGCAGGACCCGGCCGCCTACGTCTATGACTACCTGACCGGGGCCGACGGCGAGCGGATGATCTTCTTCCCCGTCGTCAACTACACGCCCGGCGACCTGCGGGTGGTGCAGGAGATGATCACCGACGAAAGCGCCATCCTCGGCCTGTCCGACGGCGGGGCGCATTGCGGGCTGATCTGCGACGCCTCAATGCCGACCTTCATGCTCACCCACTGGGTGCGCGACCGCAGCCGCGGGCCGCGGCTGGGGCTGGAATGGATCGTCAAGCGCCAGACCGCCGATACCGCCGATTACTTCGGCTTCAAGGACCGTGGCAGGCTCGCCGCCGGGCTGAAAGCGGATGTGAACATCATCGACCTCGCCGCCCTGCGCCTGCATCCGCCGGAAATGATCTTCGACCTGCCGGCGGGCGGGCGGCGGCTGGTGCAGCACGTGGACGGCTACCGCGCCAGCATCGTCAGCGGCGTGCCGATCTTCGAGAACGGCGCGGAAACCGGCGCCCGGCCGGGCCGGCTGGTGCGGGCGGGGCGGTAAGCGAGCAGCAGGCAGGCAAGAGTCTTCTTTTTTGAAAAAAAGAAGCAAAAAACTTTGTTCGTTGGCGTCCGGTTTCCTCGCCGCTACGCCTCACATCTGGTTGCAAGACGGCGAAGCCATAAAACCCAACGTCGCCAAGCTCGATCCCGCCGCCCGAAGTAATGCCTAAACGAACAAAGTTTTTTTGCTTCTTTTTGTGCACAAAAAGAAGAATCTTGCCTTCCCTCCTTACAACGCCAGTGTGCCAGCCTTCGCCGCATCGTAGCGGGCGGAGATTTTCGACCAGTCGAGCACGTTCCACCAAGCGGTGAGGTAGTCCGCGCGGCGGTTGTTGTATTTCAGGTAGTAGGCGTGTTCCCAGACGTCGTTGCCGAAGATGGGCATGGCGTTGTCCATCAGCGGGCTGTCCTGGTTGGGGCGGGTGGACAGCGCGAGTTTGCCGGCGCGGTCGGCGGTGACGAAGACCCAGCCGGAGCCGAACTGGCCGAGGCCGGCGCGGTTGAAGCTGGTCTGCAGGGCTTCGAGGCCGCCGAGGTCGCGGGTGATGGCTTCGGCGAGTGCGCCGGTGGGGGCGCCGCCTTTGCCGCCCATCAGCGTCCAGAACATCGCGTGGTTGGCGTGGCCGCCGGCGTTGTTGCGCAGCGGGGTGCGCAGGGCCTCGGGCATTTCGGCGAGCTTGGCGAGGATGGTGGCGACCGGCATGGCGGCGATCTGGCCGTGGTCCTTCAGCAGCGTGTTGAGGTTGCCGATGAAGGCGGCGTGGTGGCGAGTGTGGTGCAGGGTCATCGTCTGCGCGTCGATATGCGGCTCGTTCGCGTCATAGGCGTAGGGCAAAGGCGGCAGGGTGAAGGGGCCGGGAGCCTGGGCGAGGCTGGGGCGGGCGCGCAGGGTGGCGGCGACGGTGAGGGCGGCGGCGCCGAGCAAAGCCGAGCGTCGGGAGAGAGAGGTCATGGGGCGATCCTTTGAGGGTTAAGCGCCGGCCAGGAAGGCGTCGTATTCCGCCGGGACGCCGCAGAAAATCACCTGTTCTGGGGTGATCAGGTCGTAGCGGATGTCCCGGCCGTCGGCGATCAGCAGATTGTACATGGGGGCGACGTAGAGTTCGGACAGGCCCAAAGCGGCGGCCCCGCCGGCGGCGAAGCGGGCGTGGGCGTCCAGATACATCGCGGCGGTGCGGAAATGATACAGGCCGGTGCAGCAGAGATTGGAGATCGGGCGCTTTTCGGCGGTTTCGGCCACCCGGTCTGAGCCGGGTTCGGTGGGGCGGACATAGGACCAGTTGGCGCCGCTGCTTTCGAAGACTTCCAGGTAGCCGTCCACCTTGTCGGCGTCGAAGCTGGTGGGGAAGCGGAAGCCGGGGCGGAAGGTGTCGATATTGAAGATGGTCACCGGGGTGTCGCCGGCGATGCCGGATTGTTGCAGGCCGAGGGTGACGGTTTCGGCCTGGCCGGCGGTGGGTTCGGCGAGAATCGCGATGCGGGCCTCGCGGATACCGAGGGCCGCGCATTCGGCGCGGACGAAATCGGCGGTGCCCTGGATGTCGCGCAGAATGAACAGGAAGGGGTGGCTGTCGAAATACGCCTCGAAGCTCGCCGCCGCATGGGCAAACACCGAGCGGCCGCGGGCGGGGAGCATGTATTTCGGCACGGTGTAGCCGGCTTTGGTGAAGCGGCTGCTCATGCCGGCCATCGGGATGGTGATCATGGGGTGTCCAGTGCGGCAAACAGGCGCAGGCCGTTGGCGAGCAGGGCGGTCTGGCGGCGGGGGTCGTCGCGGTGCAGCGGCAGCATCGAGAGGAACAGCAGTACCGAGATCGCAGGCGCCACGGCCACGCTGCGGCCGGCGAAGTCGCGGGCGAGAAACAGTTCGGCGACCGCCTGGCGCGAGGGATCGGCAGGCAGGGTGAAATCGAAATCGAGCGGGCCGGGGCGGTCGAGGCGGAAATAGCCGGCGATGATCAGGTCGTACCAGCCGACGGCGGAGTGGTGCAGCTTGCCGAGGTCGTAGCGCAGGTCGCCGTAGGGGGTGATCTGGCCGTCCGGCGTCATGCCGCGCGGGTCGATGACGCGGATGAGGTCGGCGCGGGCGTCGTAGAGGATGTTGGAGAAGCAGAAATCGCCGTGGATCAGGGTTTGCGCTGGTTCATCGGGGATCAGTGCGGCGGCCTGGCGGGCCATTTCGGTCAGGCTGGGCAGGGGCTGGCCGTTCAGGCGGCAGGGGGCGTCGAGGTCGAGGCCGGTGGCCTGGGCGTGAGCCTCCAGCCGCTCCATCGTCTTGGCGAGGTAGAGGTCCGGGCCGGTGGGGGCATCCGGCGGGGCTGGGCGGCCAGCGCAGCCGGAGAGGAACTCGTCGCAGCCGGCCAGGATGCGCTCCCAGGTGCGCGGTTCCAGCCGGCCAAACACGAACAGGTCGGCGAGCGTGGGGTGGTGCAGGTATTCCAGCGCATAGGACGGCGCGGGGCCGGGGCCGCGGCCGAGGAAGGCGGGGGTGTAGATGCGCAGTGGGGGTGGCAGGGTTTCGAACCAGCTCGCCTCCGCCTCGATCTTGCGGTGGTTGGTGCCGCTTTTCACCACGCTGCGGCCGGTGGCGGCGAGGTGGTTGAACTCGCGCTCGGTGGTCAGGCTGCGGCGCGAGCGGTGGTAGGTGTTGACGTGGCCGCAATCCAGCCATTGCGCGGCGACGAGATGGCGCAGCGGCCGGGCGCGGGCATAGGCGAGCACCCCGGCCACGAAGCCGCCGCCGGCGCGGGTGATTTCCTGGACGAGGCGGGCGCTGTCGGCGAAGGCGAAATAGCCGGTGAGCACGAGGTCTTCCCCGGCCGGGTCCACTTGGCCCCAGCGGTAGCCGGGCAGGGCGCGATCGACGGAGATGGCGTCATCGGCATCCAGATCGACGCCACGCAGCAGCGTGTCGCCGTGCAGGATGCGGAAGGGCGGGCCGGAAGCGGCCGTCATGTTCATCGCATAGACGACGGACTGGCCGAGCGAGAGGCCGGCGGGGACCGGCACGATTTCGATGCCGAGTTCGGCCAGCAATTGGGCGTCGATCGGGTCCGGCGTGAAATCCTCCGGCAGGGAGAGGAGGATGCGGTCGGCGGCGTCGCGCACGAGGCGGTGCTGATGCACGAACAGGCGGCGGTTGCCGATCGGCAGGAAGGCGGGCGGCAGGCGGCCGAACTCGGCCTCCAGCTCCGGCTCCACATAGGCGCCGGAGGTGATCAGCAGCGTGCGCGTCACCGGCATGCTTCGGCGTCCAGCAGGGCTTTGATGCCCGCGCGGTCGAGGCGGAGGAATTCGCTGGGGCGGATCGCCTTGTCGTCGATGTAGAAGCCGTCATCGCCGCACCAGGGTTTGCCCACGTGCACCTCGTCGTAGGGCACGCCGTGGCGGTCGAGCCAGGCGAGCACCACCGGCAGCGTGTTGGCGTTGATGTGGCCGATGGAGCCGGCGTAGGTGCGCATGTTGCGGGCGGTGGCGATGGCGATTTCGAAGCCCTCGGCCTTGTACTCGCGCAGCCGGGCGATCATCGCCAGGTTCGGCGCCTTGTCGGCATAGGCGACACCGGGCGCGTCGATCGTCAGCGTCCCGTCGAGATCCACCACCAGCCGGCGCATGCGCTGCCCTCTTTCGCGTGAGGCGCCTTACTGCGCCGCCTTCAGGTGTTCCTGCAACCGCGGCATCAATTCAACGAGGTTGCAGGGGCGGTGGCGGTTGTCGAGCTGCCAGACGAGGATGTCGTCCCAGGCGTCCTTGACCGCGCCGGTGCTGCCGGGCAGGGCGAACAGATAGGTGCCGCCGGCCACCCCGCCGATGGCGCGGGACTGGATCGTCGAGGTGCCGATCTTCTGGTAGCTGAGCATACGGAACAGCTCGCCGAAGCCCTCGATGCGCTTTTCCAGCACCCGGTCGAAGGCCTCGGGCGTCACGTCCCGCCCGGTGATGCCGGTGCCGCCGGTGGTGATCACGCAGTCGATCGCGGGGTCGGCGATCCAGGCGCGCAGATGCACCTCGATCAGCCCGGCGTCGTCCTTTTCGATGGCGCGGATGGCCACGCGGTGGCCGGCTGCCTCGATGCGCGCGGCCAGGGTGGCGCCGGAGGTGTCGGTGGCCAGCGTGCGCGTGTCCGACACCGTCAGCACGGCGATGCTGACCGACAGGAAGGGCCGGGATTCGTCGAGCTTGGCCATGTGGTGTCTCCCGCTCAGTGCAGGGTGGAGGCGACCTGCACCGGCGCACGATAGCGCGGCCAGAGCCCGGCGGCGAGGTCGTCGAGCCCCGGGCCGGGCAGGCGCAGCCGGGCGGCGTAGATCCAGGAATAGGTCAGCACGCGCGGGATGAAGGCGCGGGTTTCATCCACCGGCACCGCCTCGATGAACAGCAGCGGGTCGCCGCGGTCGGCGATCGCCGGCCCCCAGCGGCCGAGATTGCCGGGGCCGGCGTTGTAGCTGGCGAGCAGGCGGATGAGGTCGCCGCCCACCGTCTCCAGCCCCGCGAGATGGCCGATATAGCGCTGGCCGATGGCGAGGTTGACGGCGGGATCGTCGAGTTCGATGCGTCCGCCGCCGGCGGCGTCGGCCACGAAGCGGGCGGTGCGCGGCATGATCTGCATGATGCCGCGCGCCCCGGCGCCGGAGACGGAGGTGGAGTCGAAATTCGATTCGACGCGGGCGAGGCCATAGATCAGCGCGGGATCGGCGGTGAAGCCGCCGGCCGGGCGCAGGCGCGGGATGGGGAAGCGGGTGGTGTCGCGCACGCGGCCGTCAGCGGCCTGCACCACGTCGGCCAGTTGGGCGGCGAGGTCGGGCAGGTTCGCCCGCTCGGCCACCAGCATGACCGCGCGGGCCAGCGGCGGGTGGGATTGCGCGGTGGGCCACAGCAGCCGCAACTCCGCCTCCGCCCGGGTGGGCTGGCCGATCTGCAGCAGGGCGAAGGCGCGCAGCCCCTCGGCGGTGGCGGCAACGGCGGCGAGGTCCGCCTCGCCCAGCACTTCGCGCCCGCCGGGGGTGAAGCCGATATCCAGGCCGAGGATGCGGCTGGCCAGCAGGCCGTAGAAGGTGCGTTTCTCATCCGCCGCGCGGTGCAGCCAGGCGTACCAGCCGGCGGGATCGCGGGCGGTGAGGCGCACGCGCCCGGCCCAGAAGGCCGCGGCGGCGCGCTGGGCGGCGGTGGCGCTCTCGGCGTGCCAGGCGGCCTCGAACATCTCCCCGGCCTGGGATGGCCGGTCGAGCCGCCATGCGGCGAGGCCGGCGGCATAGCCGGCGATGGCGGCGGTGTCGGCCGTGCCGGGGGTGGCGCCGCGCCGGCCGAGGTCGTAGGCGTCCTGGTCGCGGTTGAGGGTGAACAGGATCTGCGCCGCTTCGCCAAGAAGCAGCGAGGCATAGCCGGGGGACAGGCCCGGCGTGCGGGCGAGCAGGCGGCTCACGGCGGCGGCGTTGCCGGCGCGGGCGGCGTCCCGCACGCTACGGTCGAGCGCGCGGTTGCGGGCGACGGTGCGGCTGGGGCCTTGGGTTTCCTCCGGCACCGGGGCGGCGGCGTCCTCCTCGGCGGTGGCGGCGAGCGTGAGCGCGTGCGGCAGGGCCGGCAGCGCTTGGCCGCGCGGCTGGCGCAGGCCGAGCAGGCCATGCACGGCGCGGGCGTCCGGCAGATCGGACCAGCGGCCCAGCCAGTCGCGCAACTGCCCGGCATTGGCCTTCATGTGGCGGCCGAGATAGCGGTCGGCCAGCAGATGGCCGAGCATGGCGGCACCGAGCGGCGTGTCGGTATCCAGGCCCGGGGTTTCGCGGGTGGCGGTGGCGATGTCGCCGCGGGATTGCAGGCTGAACAGCCGGCGCAGGCGGGCGGCCTCGCTGGGGGCCAAAGGCTGCGGCAAAGCCAGCCCGGCGGACCCGCGTGGAGAGACCCGCGGCACTGCGAGCGCAGTGTCGTCGGTGCCAGCCAGGCTTTGGGCGTGCGCCTTCACGGCCGAAGCACCGGCCAGGAACGCGACCCCGGCGAAGAACGCCCGGGCGGCGGGAAGGCGGGAGAAGGTCAGACCGATCCCTCGCATACCGGCGGCCCTACACGGCAGGCCTGTGGGATGCAACCCGTAGATCTGAGGCAATTCCAATTTTTGGAACACGTCTTCCGCTTTTCAACTGCTTCCGGGGCAGTCTGACAGCAGGAAGTTTATGAAAGCTGATCGATTGTGCGCCGCAGCAGCAGCAAATCGGCCCAGGCGTCCCGCTTCGCGCCCGGCGTGCGCAGCAGGTAGGAGGGGTGGAGCGTGGGCAAGGCCGGGATCGGCACGGTGTCGCCGGGCAGGCTCACCAGCGTCGTCTTGCCGCGCATCTTCAGGATGCCGGTGCTGGTGCCGGTGAGCGCCGTGGTGGCAATCTTGCCGAGCAGCAGCAGCTGGCGCGGCCGCACCAGCGCGATGTGGCGGTGCAGGAACGGCAGGCAGGTGAGAATCTCCGCATCCGTCGGGTTGCGGTTGCCGGGCGGGCGCCAGGGCAGGATGTTGGTGATGTAGTACTGCGTCCGGTCCAGCCCGATGCTGGCCAGCATCCGGTCGAGCAACTGGCCGGCGGGGCCGACGAAGGGCAGGCCGGTGCGGTCCTCCTCCGCGCCCGGCGCCTCGCCGATCAGCATCAGGCGCGAGGCTGGGTTGCCGTCGGCGAAGACCAGCTTGGTGGCGGTGGCGGCCAGCGGGCAGCCGTCGAAGCCGGCCATCGCCGCGCGCAGCGCCTCCAGCGTGTCTGCCGCCATCGCCAGCTCCTGCGCGCGCTGGGCCGGGGCGGCGAGCAGCACGGGCGCCGCGCGGCGCGGCGGCGCTGCGGCGGCAGGCGGCGGGGCGATCGGCTGCGGAGCAGGGGCGGGCGCGCGCAGGACCAGACGGTCGACGGGCGCCTCCTCCAGCGCCTCGTCGGCTCCCCATTCGATTTGCAGCCGCAGGGCGGCCAGCATGTCGGCAGCGCTCTCCATCCCGCATGATCCCGCGCGCGCGCCCTTTGCGCAACGCCGCGACTCTCCCTAAACGTTGGAGGCTGCCCATATGGGCACCATCCCGGGAGGTTGCATGTCCGAGTCCGCGCCGCGCGAGCAGATGGAATTCGATGTCGTCATCGTTGGTGCCGGCCCGTCCGGCCTGGCCGCCGCGATCCGGCTGAAACAGCTTTCGCCGGACACGACGGTCTGCGTCGTCGAGAAGGGGGCGGAGGTCGGCGCGCATATCCTCTCCGGCGCGATCATCGAGCCGCACGCGCTGGCCGAGCTGATCCCGGACTGGCGCGAACGCGGCGCACCGCTGACCACCGAGGCCGCGGACGACCGCTTCCTGTATCTTACCGCCACCAAGGCCTTCCGGCTGCCGACGCCGCCGACGATGCACAACCACGGCAACTGGATCTCCTCCCTCGGCGATGTCTGCCGCTGGATGGGCCAGCAGGCCGAGGCGCTGGGGGTGGAGATCTACCCCGGCTTCGCCGCCGCCGAGGCGCTGGTGGAGGACGGCCGCGTCGTCGGCATCGCCACCGGCGACATGGGCGTGACCCGCGAAGGCGAGGAAGGGCCGAACTTCGCCCGCGGCATGGAATTGCGCGCCACCTACACGATCTTTGCCGAAGGCTGCCGCGGCAGCCTGACCAAGCAGCTCATCAAGCGCTTCGACCTCGCCGCCGGCCGCGACCCGCAAACCTACGGCATCGGCATCAAGGAATTGTGGGAAATCCCCAAGGAGCACCACCAGCCCGGCCTCGTCATCCACACCATCGGCTGGCCGGTGGACAGTGCGACCTATGGCGGATCGTTTCTGTACCACTGGGGCGAGAACTTCGTCTCCTACGGCTATGTCGTCGGGCTGGACTACGCCAATCCTTGGCTCTCACCGTTCGAGGAGATGCAGCGGCTGAAGACGCATCCCGAAATGCGCAAGCATTTCGAGGGCGGGCGGCGCGTGGCCTATGGCGCGCGCGCGATCAGCGAGGGTGGCATCCAGTCCCTGCCGAAGCTGACCTTCCACGGCGGCTGCCTCGTTGGCGACACGGCCGGCTTCCTCAACGTGCCGAAGATCAAGGGCACGCACACGGCGATGAAGTCCGGCATGCTCGCCGCCGAGGCGGTGGCCGAGTGCCTCGCGGCCGATCGCCCGGCCGAGCCCGCCTCCTACACCACGAAGTTCGAAGCCTCCTGGCTGGCCGAGGAGCTGCACGCGGTGCGCAACATCCGCCCGGCCTTCGCCAAGTTCGGCCTGTATGGCGGGCTGGTGAGTGCGGCGGTCGATACCTACCTGTTCCGCGGCAAGGCTCCCTGGACCCTGCATCACCCGCACGCCGACCACGACACCCTGCGCCCGGCCAGCGAATTTCAGCCGATCGCCTACCCCAAGCCGGACGGCAAGCTCACCTTCGACCGGCTCTCCAGCGTGTTCATCAGCAACACCAACCATGAGGAAAACCAGCCGGTCCACCTCACGCTTTTGAATGCGTCAGTCGCCATCGACGTGAACTGGAACCGCTACCGCAGCCCGGAAACCCGCTACTGCCCCGCCGGCGTCTACGAAATCGTCGGCGCTGAAACCAACGAACCCCGCCTGCAGATCAACGCGCAGAACTGCGTCCACTGCAAAACCTGCGACATCAAAGACCCGACGCAGAACATCAACTGGATCACGCCGGAGGGCGGCGGCGGGCCGGCTTATCCTGGCGGGATGTAGCCGTCAGGCCCGCCGGCGCAGGGCAAGCCCGGTCAGGCCGAGCAAGAGTAGGGCCATCGAGGCGGGTTCCGGAACCGCGACCTCCGCTGAGAGGTTGGAGTTGTAGAACAGGCTGACATTGCTCACCGACGTGCCGGTGAAACCGGTCAGCGTGAACGTGACGTCCGTCCAGGCCATCGGATACTGGTTGGCGCTGGTGGTGGACATGTTGGTGGCAGCGCCCAGCAGCCCGTAGTCGTCGCCGCCGCCGCCGAGGGTGAAGGAACTCGCCGAGAAGGCACCAGCGCCGCCCACGGCCGAAAGGGCATAGCGCCCGCCCAGCGAGGCGACGTTCGCCTTGAACTGCCAGCCGCCGGTGACGGACGCATTCGAGGTGAAGGCGGTGCTGCTGGAATACAAACGGTTCGCCGTGGCCGTCGGCAGCAGCGTCGCCGTGACCGAACCGCCACCGATGTCGAAGGCCACACCATCCAGCACGCCGGAATTGGTGGTGGTGGCGCCGTGGTTGCTGAGCGTGACCGTCATGGTCGTGCCGGTCAGCGCGAAGCGGACGGATGAATTGGCAACGCCGGTATTGCCGGCCACGACCACCGGGTAGGAGGTGAGCGTGGTCACGAAATCCGCGCGCGCCGGCATTGCGGCGATCATGCCGATGGCGAGCGCCGTAACGAATTTGTAAGTGTTGCACATAACGGTACTTGCTTATTGGTTCGATATTAATACATTACGTGAACGAGTGTCGTAATCACATTACGCGGGAGGGCGCTGCTGTCGTGTAAATTATTGTGAGCGGCCTCAAGGGCAACGCTAGGCTCCGCCGATCCGCTTTATAGTCTGGGTCGTGCTCTGCCCTTCGGCGAGGTCCACCAGCACCACGCGCCCGCCGGCGCCGATGACGGTATCCGCCCCCACCACCTGCTCCACGGTATAATCGGCCCCCTTCACCAGCACATCCGGCATCACGTCGGCGATGATGCGTCCCGGCGTGTCGTCGTCGAACAGCACGACGAGGTCGGCGGCGGCCATCGCGGCCATCACCGTGGCCCGCGCGGTCTCGTTCTGCACCGGGCGGCCCTCACCCTTCAGGCGGCGCACGGAGGCGTCGGTGTTCAGCGCCACGACCAGCCGGTCGCATTCGCCGCGCGCGCGGGCGAGCAGATGGACGTGGCCGGGGTGGATCAGGTCGAAGCAGCCATTGGTGAAGCCGATAGCGAGCCCTTCGTTTTTCCAGCGCGCCACCCGGCTGAGCATCTCCGCCTCGCCGACGATTTTCGAGGCGGTGGCGTGCAGATCGGTCAGATGCAGCGCTTCGGTCAGTTCGGCGACGGTGACCGTGGCGGCCCCGAGCTTGCCGACGACGACGGAGGCCGCGGCATTCGCCAGCCCCGCCGCCTCGGCGAGCGTGGCGCCTGCCGCCAGCGCCATGGCCAGCGTTGCCGCCACCGTATCCCCCGCGCCGGAGACGTCGGCGACGGCCTGGGCGCGGGCGGGAATGTGCAGCGCCTCGCCCGCGGCGGTCACCAGCGTCATCCCCTTTTCGGAGCGGGTGACCAGCACTGCGTCTGCCCCTGATTGCGCCAGGGCGGCCTGCCCGGCGGCCGCGGCGGCGGCGTCGTCACCGGCCGCCAGAAGCGTCGCACGGCTGACTTCCAGCACGTTCGGCGTCAGCAGATGCACGCCGCGATAGGCGTCGAACCGCTCGCGCTTGGGGTCGGCGATCACGGGTTTGCCGGCGGCGCGGGCGAGGTCGATGGTGCCGCGCAGCACCGCGTCCGACAGCACGCCCTTGCCGTAGTCCGACAGCACAACGATCTCGCAGCCGGCGAGCGACTGGCCGATCACCGCGAGCAGCCGCGCCTCGGTGGCTGCGCTGAACGGTGCGGTGTCCTCCTCGTCCAGCCGCAGCAGCTGGTGGCCACCGGCGGTGAATCGGGTTTTCACCGTGGTCTGCCGGTCCGCCGCGCGCACCAGCAGCGGCATGATGGCGTGGTCGTCGCCCAGAAGGTCCATCAGCTCGTCGCCGGCCGCGTCGTGGCCGATAACGCCGGCGATGATCACCCGCCCGCCCAGCGAGGCGACGTTGCGCGCCACATTGCCCGCCCCGCCGGCGATGCTGCGCGCCCCGCCGGGGCTGGCGCGCAGCACCGGGATCGGCGCTTCGGGCGAAATCCGCCGCACCTCCCCGGCCACGTAGCGGTCCAGCATCACGTCGCCGACGACGAGGATGCTGCGTTCGGCAAAGCCGGAGAGATGCCGGGCGAGATGCTGGGTGAGCGGTGCGACCATGCCGTCATCCTATCGCGCCCCGCGCAGCCCTGGCCAGATGCGCGTCTGCGCCGCCCCGGGGTTCTCCGCGGCCGGCGCGCGGGCTATGCTCGGCGACCGAGAGGCGGTATGGACCGTTCCGAACCGATCGGTGTCGCATGAGTGCACTTCGCCACGTCCCGCTGCTACGCCCCCGCTCGCTGGTGCTCGACCCGCACAAGATGATGCAGGTCTGCGCCACCTGCGACGCGCGGGCCCACAGCGTGTGCAACGCCGTGCCGGACCGCGATATCGACCGCCTTGCGCGCGCCGCCACCCCGGTGCAGGCCATCGCGGGCGAGACGCTGATCAACGAGGGCGATCCCGCCGAGCATTTCTTCAACATCTCCGCCGGCACGGTGAAGCTGTTCAAGGCGCTGCCCGATGGCCGCCGGCAGATCCTCGGCTTCGCCGGCACGGGGCATTTCCTCGGCCTGGGGGCCGCCACCACCTACCCGTTCAGTGCCGAGGCGGTGGACCAGATCTCCGCCTGCCGCTTCACCCGCAGCCGCCTCGCCGGCCTGCTGGAGGATTTTCCGTCGATGGAAAAGCGCCTGCTCGCCATGGCCGGCAACGAGCTGGTCGCCGCCCAGGAGCAGATGCTGTTGCTCGGCCGCAAAACCGCGCGCGAGCGGCTGGCGAGCTTCCTCGTCGCCCGCGCGCATCTGCACCAGATCGAATGCCCGGCCACCGCCCAGCCGCGTGGCGCGCTGCATGTCAGCCTGCCGATGACGCGCGGCGACATCGCCGACTATCTCGGCCTGACGATCGAAACCGTCAGCCGCACCCTCACCCGCCTGCGCACCGACCGGCTGATCGACCTGCCGACAACCTCCGAGGTCGTCATCCCCAACCTCGCAGCCCTGGAGAGCGTGGCTAGCGGCGAGGCGTAGGCCCGCCCCGCCTTCCCTTTCCCGCCGCCCGGCATATGCTGGCGGCTCAGACGAGGGAGTGCGACGCGATGCCGGTTCCGACCGAGGCCTGGGTGAAGATCAGTGCAGCCACCACACCGGTGTTCAGCCGCGACGGGCGCACCCTGTTCCACCTGCGCGGCGCCGGCCTGCCGCAGGTCTGGGCGATGGACCTCGACGGCGGCAACCCCCACGCGATCAGCGCGCATGACGAAAAGGTCGCCTTCCTCCGCCGCGCCCCCACCGACGACCGCCTCCTCTGGGGCATCGATGCCGGCGGCGACGAATGCATCCAGTTCTGGCTGCTCGAACCCGGCGCCTCCGCCCCGCGCGCCCTGACCGCCGTACCGGAAGCCGCCCACGACATCGGCGGCTTCTCGCCCGACGGCACCAAGCTCAGCTACGCCGCCAACGACCGCGACATCGCCATCTTCGACATCGTGGTGATGGACCTGGCCACCGGCACCGCCACCCGCCTGCTCGAAGGCCCCGGCGTGGTGCATTGCCCCTCCTGGCGGCCGGACGGTGCGGCGATCTCCGTCCTCTACGACCACTCCACCAGCGATCAGCGCCTCTACGTCATGGACGTCGCCACCGCCACGCTCGCCGAAGTGCCGCGCACCGGCCTCACCCGCTACAGCGGCGTCCGCTGGTCGCAAGGCAGCCTCTGCGCACTCACCGACGCCGGCGGCGCCGACTTCATGCGCCTCTGCCGCCTCGACCCCGCAACCGGCGCCCATGAGGTGCTGGCCGAAGCCCCGGGCATGGATTTCGAGGCTTGGTCCCTCTCGCCCGACGGCAAGCTGCTCGCCACCGTCGAGAACGACCGCGGCTATGCCACCCTGCGCGTCGGCGCCCCCGGCACCGCCCGCCCCGCCGTCACCGGCCTGCCCGCCGGCATCGTCGGTGACCTCGCCTGGGCGCCGGACAGCAGCAGCCTCGCCTTCGCCGCCCAAGGCCCCACCGCCCCCTCCGGCATCTGGCTCTGGGTCGACGGTGCCGTCCGCCCGGTCTGGCGGCCCGACCCGCTGGCGGAAGCCGGCATCGACCCCGCCCACCTCATCGCGCCGGCCGTGGTGGAATGGACGAGCTTCGACGGCCTGAAGATCCCCGGCTTCTACGCCCTGCCGCGCACCCCCGCCCCCCCCGGCGGCTACCCCGCCGTCGTCTGGGTCCACGGCGGCCCGGCCAGCCAAACCCGCGCCAACTTCCGCGCGGACACCCAAATGCTGCTCGACCAGGGCTTTGCCGTGCTGCTGCCCAACATCCGCGGCTCCACCGGCTACGGCCGCGCCTACATGGAACTCGACGAAGTCGAGCTCCGGCCAGACTGCCTGGAAGACCTCGCCATCGGCCGCGCCTGGCTTGCCGCCCAGCCCAACATCGACGCCAGCCGCATCGGCATCATGGGCCAGTCCTACGGCGGCTGGGTCGTGCTCGCCGCCGTCACCCTGCAACCCGAACTCTGGCACGCCGCCGTCAACTACTACGGCATCGCCGACTTCGTGACCCTGCTGGAGAAAACCGGCCCCTGGCGCCGCGACCACCGCGCCCGCGAATACGGCTTCCCCGGCACCGACGACGCCCTGTTCGACCGCATCTCTCCCCTCCGCCACGTCGAAAAGGTCACAGCCCCCGTGCTGTTCCTGCACGGCGACCGCGACCCCCGCGTGCCGATGAACGAAAGCGAAATCATGGTCGCCGCCATGGAATCACGGCAAATGAAAGTGCGCTACGAACGCTTCACCTACGCCGGCCACGGCTTCATCCGCCCCGACCACCGCCGCCGCGTCTACGCCGCCGTGGCCGACCATTTCGTGACGCATCTTTGAGAGAAGGGCA
>CAMCJI010000022.1 GCA_945874805.1 Asaia bogorensis
CTCCGAGCCGATCATGATGAGGCAGGAGCGGTTTTCGGCCTTCGGGCCCTTCACCAGGGTGTTGTTGCGCACGATGAGCGTGCCGCCGTTCGGCGCCTCGATCATGTAGGAGGCGGTGCCGTTCGGGCCGTCGCGCAGTTCGCTGCCGATGACCTCGGTGCGCATGGCGCGGGACTTGATGTGGTGGGCCTGCTTGGTTTCGAAGAACTTGCTGTTCTCCACGCGCAGCAGCTTGATCTGGTTGACGTAGACGCCGTGGGCGCAGGGGCTGCAGAAGCCGTTGCGGGTGAATTCGCTGTTGCGGATGATGATCGTGCTGTCCTTGTTCGGGGCAGCGAGGATGCCGTTCTGGTTGTTGATGAACTTTACCCGCTCGATGGTGAGGTTCGTGCCCTCCGCACGGATGCCGGCGCCGTTCATGTCCGGCACACGGGCGCGGGTGAGGGTGAGGTTGCGCAGCGTGATGTCGTTGCCCGCGGTGATCAGCAGGCCCTTGCCGGCGCAGGCCTTGTCGGTGAGCACGGCCGAGCCGTCGGGGTTGACGCCCTCGATCGTCAGGTTGCTCCGGCGGATGATGGCGCAGTCGAAATACTCGCCGGGGTGGATGCGGATGGTGTCGCCATCGGCTGCCTTGGCGATGGCTTCGGAGGGGTTGGCGTATTCCTTGCCCTCGCCGACTTCGAGGATGGCGGCGGTGGCGGGGGCGGCGAGGCCGAGGAGCAGCCAGGCGGCGGCGGCGAGGCGGGAGATCGGGCGCATGGGCGGCTCCTACGGCAGGGTCACGGGCCGATTATGCCATATCCGGCAGGTGCGGGCCAACTTGCTATGGCCGCGGCGGAGCGGGAACGCGTATTATCCGACTGGAGAAGTCAACATTGATCGCCGATAAGGAGCAATGCGGCCGGCGGGGGATCACATCCGGCGATGCTTGACCCATCTGACTGGTATCACAGGAGACCGCGATGACCCCCGATCTTGCCACCCCGCTTCAGGCCGGCGCGCTTGCGCTTGCCAACCGTATCGTCATGGCGCCGATGACGCGCAGCCGGGCGGACGACGCCGCCAGTCCGACGCCCATGATGGCCGAGTATTACGCCCAGCGCGCCTCGGCCGGGCTGATCATCAGCGAGGCGATCGCGATCAGCGCGCAGGGGCGCGGCTACATGAACATCCCCGGCCTGTATGCCGACAGCCACGTGGCCGGCTGGCGGCCGGTGACGGCGGGGGTGCATGCGGCGGGCGGGCGCATCGTGGCGCAGCTGTTCCATACCGGGCGCATTCATCACCCGGCGCTGATGCCGGATGGGGCGGAGCCGGTGGCACCCTCGGCCATCGCGGCGAAGGGCAAGACCTGGACGCCGCAGGGCGAGCTGGCATTCGTGACGCCGCGCGCCCTGGCGGAGGCCGAGATTCCGGCGATCATCGAGAGCTATGCGGCCGCGGCCAAGCACGCCATCTCCGCCGGGTTCGACGGGGTGGAATTCCATGCCGCCTCCGGCTACCTGCCGATGCAGTTCCTCTCGACCGGCACGAACACCCGCACGGATGGCTGGGGCGGCACGCTGGTCGGGCGGCTGCGCTTTACCGTCGAGGCGATGCAGGCGATTGCCGCGGCGATCGGCGCGGATCGGCTTGGCATCAAGATCTCGCCGGAAATGGGCTTCAACGACATCACCGATGCCAATCCGGTGGAAACCTACACGGCGCTGGTGGCGGAACTGGACCGGATGGGGCTGGCCTATCTGCACAACACGCCGTACGGCGGGCATGACTACCACACGCCGTTCCGCCAGGCCTTCCGCGGTGCCTACTTCGCCGGGCTGGGGATGACGCAGGCGACGGGGGCCGCGATGCTGGCCGCCGGCGGGGCGGACGCGATCGTCTACGGCGTGCCGTTCATCGCCAACCCCGACCTGCCGGCCCGCTTCGCGCGCGGTGCGGCTTTGGCCATGGGGAACAAGGCGACGTATTACGGCGGCGGGGCGGCCGGATATACGGATTATCCGGCGCTGCTGGGGTAAGGAAGGGAAGCGTCTTCTTTTTGTGAACAAAAAGAAGCAAAAAAACTCTGTTCGTTGGGTTGGTTGTTGCTCTCGATAGTAGTCTTGGCATCGCGGGGCTTGTTGGCTTCGCCGATAACAGAAACCTCAATCCGCCTTTCGGGGAAAAGTTTTTTGCTTCTTTTTTTCAAAAAAGAAGATTCTTCCTCTCCTAACTGAACAGCAACTGTCCCCCATCGACGGTGATCGTCTGGCCGATCACCCAGCGGGCCATGGGCGAGGCGAGGAACAGCACGACGTCGGCGATTTCCTCGGGGTGGCCGAGGCGGTCGTAGGGGATCTGCGACTTGATTTTCGCGTAGACGGGCGAGCCTTCCAGCCGCCGCTTCTCCCAGCTGCCGCCGGGGAATTCGACCGAGCCGGGGGCGACGGCGTTGACGCGGATGCCGCGGGAGGCGAGGGCGGCTGCCTGGCTGGCGGTGTAGCTGCAAACGGCCGCCTTGATCGCCGCGTAGGGGGCCGAGCGGGTGGAGGCGCGGTAGGCGGAGATCGAGGAAACGGAGACGATGGCGCCGCTGCCGGAGGCTTCCAGGAAGGGCTGGGCAGCCTGGCTGGCGTGGACGATGGCCATCATGTCCACCTGGAATCCGGCGGTCCAGCCGGCGACGTCGTCGGTCATGCCGAAGCCGGAGGCGTTGTTGACCAGGATGTCGATGCCGCCCAGTTCTGCGGCGGCGGCGGCGATGTAGTCGCGGATCTGGTCGCCGTCCGCGAGGTCGCAGATGCCGGCGTGGGCGTGATGGCCGAAGCCGGCGATCTCCTGGCGGGTGGTCTCCAGCGTTTCGGCGCCGCGCGCGCAGATCGAGACGTCCGCGCCGGCGGCGGCGAAGCCGAGGGCGATCGAGCGGCCGATGCCGCGGCTGGCGCCGCAGACGACGACGCGGCGGCCGGTGAAGTCGAGGCTCATGCGGGGCTCCTGTGTGTTTGCGGCAAGCCTGCGACAGAAGGCGGGCGGGCGCAAACTACTCGGTGATGACGAACAGGGCATTCTCCACCGGCTCGGTGGAGATGCGGATCAGGCCGTCGAACGGGTAGTCGTATTCGGTGGCCAGGAACAGCGCGCCGCTGAAGGCGACGGCGAACAGGAATAGCGTGGTGATCGCCAGCGGGCTGCGAGGTGCGGCCAGGCCCAGGCTGGCGAAGGTCAGCATCAGCCAGAACTGCACGAAGCCGATGAGCCAGGGGGAAAGCGAGCCGCCGAGCCGGGCGTCGAGATCGACGCGGGTTTGCACGCATTCGCGCAGGGCGGCGCGGGCATCGCGGACCACGGCGGGGCTGGCGCCGTGCAATTCATCGATGGCGATTTCCAACCGGTCGAGCAGGGTGTTGGCCGATACGTCCTCCGGCCGCAGGGTGGGGTGGCTGCTCGGCCAGATGTCCTTCATCACCCGGGCGGTGTAGCGGAACAGCAGCTCGCGCGATGGCTCCGCCTGCGGCCCGGCGTGGCGTAGCGAGCGGTCGACCTCGACGAGCTGGTAGGATAAGCGGCGCACATCCTGGTCTGCCGCGTCGAACGAGGCCTTCAGCGAGGAGGTGACGAAGACCAGCATGAGGGCAGCCAGGATCGATACCAGCGTGGCACCGCGGCGCACCGTGTCGGTCAGGGCGCGCATCGTGCTGCTGGCGGGGCCTTGCCGGGTGACGGCGACGCCGGCGACGGCCGCGCCGAAGAGGCCGGCGAAGGAGAGCAGGCCGGTTGTCGGCCCGTTCAGGATGCCGAAATCGACGAGGCTGCGCATCATGGCGCGCTGGGTCTCCGCCCGGTGAAGGCTGTGGTCAGTGCTTGCGGCTTTCGATCCAGGCGATCAGCACGGTGGAGACGACGAAGACCATGTGCACGCCGGACATGGTGATCATCCGCTCGGCCGGGGTGTCGTTCATGAAGGCGCGCAGCAGGTGGATGGCGGAGATCATGACGATCGCCATCGAGACCTTCAGCTTGATCTGCGAGCTGTCCAGCTTGCCCAGCCATTCCGGCGTGTTGCCTTCGGTAAAGACGTCGATGCGGGAGATGTTGCTCTCGTAGGAGGACATCGCCACCATCACCAGCAGGTTGGCCACCAGCACCATATCCAGCACGGACAGCAGGATCAGCACGACCTCCGCCTCACCCCCGGTCATGATGATCGCGGCGAGGTGGTAGAGTTCCCGCCCGATCATGATGAAGACGGCCAGCACCGAGAGGATCAGCGCCGCATAGAGCGGCAGCAGGATCCAGCGGGCGGCGAGCAGGACGCTTTCGATCATTTTTTCCATCGGGGTTTCATACCGAACTTCCCACCCTTCATGCAATTGACGGGGTGTGGCGCTGCCGTGACACTCCGGTGGCAAAGCGGCGTGGGGTTTGGACGATGGGCTATGCGGAGCTTCTGATCAGCGGCGGGCGGATTTTCCGCGGGCTGCATGACGGGTTTGCAGAGGCGGTGGCGGTGCATGGCGGGCGCGTGGTCGCCAGCGGCAGCCTGGCCGCGGTGGGCGCGCTGGCCGGGCCGGGGACGAAGCGGATCGACCTCGGCGGGCGGCTGGCGGTGCCGGCGTTCAACGACAGCCATCAGCATCTGCTGCCGATGGGCCTCGGGATGGGGCAGGTAAGCCTGCGCGCGCCTGAGGTGGCGAGCCTGGATGCGCTGCTCTCGCGCGTGGCAGCGGCGGCGCGGGCGACGCCGAAAGGGCGGCTGGGTCGTCGGGCGTGGCTGGGACGACAGCGAGATGGCGGAGCGGCGGCCGCCGAATGCGGACGAGTTGCAGGCGGCCTCCCCCGATCATCCGGTGCTGGTGGTGCGCACCTGCGGCCATGCGGCGGTGGCGAGCCGGGCGGCGCTGGCGATCGCGGGCATCGACGAAACGACGGCCGACCCCGCCGGCGGGGCGATCGAACGGCGCGACGGGGTGCCGACCGGGGTGCTGCACGAGAGTGCCATCCGCATGGTGCGCGCGCATATCGCCAAGCCGACGGATGCGATGCTGGTGGATGCGATCGAGCGGGCGTCACAGCGGATGCTGTCCGAGGGGTTCACGGCGGTGATGGACGCCAATGTCGGCATGGTCGCCGGCATCCGTGAGGTCGATGCCTATCAGGCCGCGCTGGCGGCGGGGCGGCTGGGGGTGCGGACCTGGGTGTGCTTGGCCGGCAACCCCGACGGGATCGTCGATGAGGTGTGGGCACGCGGCATCCGGCCTTTGGATGGCGGCGAGATGCTGCGGTTCGGGGCGGCCAAGGTGTTCGCCGACGGCTCGGCCGGCGGGCGTACGGCAGCGGTGTCCGTGCCGTACGAGCCGCATGGCAATGAGCCGCCGGGGACGGGGATGTTCATCTTCCCGCATGATGTGCTGCATGGGCTGTTCGACAAGTACCACCGCATGGGCTGGCAGCTTGCCATCCACGCCATCGGCGATGCGGCGATCGAGACGACTTTGCGCGGGTTCGAGGCGATGGACAGTGCGGCGCACCCGGTGGCCGGGCGGCGGCACCGGATCGAGCATTGCGAGTTCGTCCGCCCCGACCAGATCGCGCGGATGGCCGCGCGCGGGATCGAGGCGGTGCCGCAGATGATCTTCATGCACGAGTTCGGCGACATGTATGTGCAGAACCTCGGGCGGGCGCGCGCCGAAGCGTCCAACCCCATGCGGGCGTGGCTGGAGGCGGGGATGCATCCGGCGGCGGGCTCGGATGCGCCGGTCTCGGCCACCGATCCGTTCCTGAACATCCACGCGATGGTCACCCGCGCGACGCATCGCGGCACCGTGCTGGGGCCCGATCAGGCGGTGAGCGTGGCTGAGGCGGTGCACAGCTATTCCTGGGCCGGCGCCTACACCCAGTTCGCCGAGGACCGGCGGGGGCGGCTGGTGGCGGGGCAGATGGCGGACATCGCGGTGCTCAGCCGGGATATCTTTGCGTGTGACGCGGAGGAGATTCCGGGGACGGTGGCCGATATGACGATCCGCGACGGCGCGGTCGTGTACGACCGGCACGGCTGATGCTGCGCCACGCCGTTCATCGTTCGCTGCTGGCAATACCCGTGCTGCTGGGTGTGCTGGCGGTCGGGTTTCTGCTGATGCAGGTGGTGCCGACCGATCCGGCGCTGGTGCGGGCGGGGCCAACGGCGACGGCCGAGCTGGTGGCGGAGATCCGGCGCGATCTGGGGCTCGACCAGCCGCTGATCGTGCAGTTCGCGCTGTATCTGGCCCGGCTTGTGCAAGGCGATCTCGGCGTGTCGATCATCAACAACATTCCCGTCGCCACCGAGCTTGGCAACACGATCGGCCCGACGCTGGAGCTGATGGTGGCTTCGCTCGTCTGGTCGATCCCGCTGGGCATCGTGCTGGGCACTGTGGGGGCGTGTTTCCGCGGTCAGTTGATCGACCGGCTGGTGATGGCCATCTCGGTGGCGGGCGTGTCGATCCCGGTGTTCTTTCTCGGCCTGGTGCTGATCTGGTTTGTCGGCTTCCGCTGGGGGCTGCTGCCGTTCACCGGGCGGGCGGGGCCGATCTGGACGTGGCAGGGCTTGCAGGCGCTGGCGCTGCCGGCGCTGACGCTGGGGGGTGTGTTCGTCGGCCCGGTGGCGCGGATGACGCGGACCTCGGTGCTGGACACGCTGGGGGCCGACCATGTGCGCACGGCGCGGGCGAAGGGGCTGGCGGAACTGCATGTCGTCGTCTGGCATGCGCTGCGCAACGCGATGATCCCGGTGGTGACGCTGATCGGCTTGCAGATCGGCTTCCTGCTCGGGGGGGCGGTGGTGACGGAGACGATATTCTCCTGGCCCGGGGTGGGGCGGCTGGCTGTCGGGGCCATTCTTTCCAATGACTTCCCGATGGCGCAGGGGACGATCCTGGTGCTGGCGGGCGGGTTCATCGTGATCAACCTCGGCGTCGATCTGCTCTATGCGGTGCTGGACCCGCGGGTGCGTACTTGAAGCGCATGCTGCGTGATCCGCTGGCGCTGGCGGCGCTGCTGTTCACTCTGGCCTGCGTGACCGCCGCCATCTTCGCGCCGTTCCTGGCCGAGGTGCTCGGGCTGGGCGATCCCTATGACAACGACCTCGGCAGCGCGATGGCCCCGCCCGGCCCGGAGTGGCTGCTCGGTGCTGACGACCAGGGGCGGGGCATGGTGGTGCGGCTGCTGTTCGGGCTGCGGGCGACCCTGTCGATGGGGGCGATATCCGTGCTGCTCGGCGGCACGCTGGGCACGGCGCTGGGGTTGCTGGCCGCCTATTATTCGTGGCTCGACGGGGTGGTGATGCGGCTGATGGACGTCATGCTGTCCTTCCCGGCGATCCTGTTCGGCCTGGCGATCGCGGCGATTGCCGGGCCGGGGGTGATGGCGGTGGTGTGCGCGCTGTCGGTCGCCACCGTGCCGCTGGCGGCTCGGATCGTGCGGGCGTCCGCGGTGGTGGAGATGCGGCGTGACTACATGGAGGCGGCGCGTGCCGTGGGAATGGGCGATCTGCGCCTCATTATGCGGCATCTGCTGCCGAACTGCCTCTCGGCCCTGTTCGTCTGGGCGACGCTGCGGTTCGGCCAGGTGATCCTGCTCGGCTCGGCGCTGTCGTTCATCGGGCTGGGGGCGCAGCCGCCGACGGCGGAGCTGGGGGCGATGGCGGCGGCGGGGCGGACCTTCCTGTTTTTTGCGCCGCATATCGCGGTTGTGCCGTCGCTGGCGATCTTTGCGATCGTGCTGGCCTTCAATGTGCTTGGAGATGCCTTGCGGGATGCTCTGGACCCGCGGCTGCGGGTCTAGTCATATGGAAATCACGGGTCATTGGGATTTGTTGCATGCGTAAGCTGTTTCTGATGGCGGCGTTGGGTTTGGCGGCATTGGCGCCGGCGGGGGCGCTGGCCCAGGCGAATCCGCCGGATACGCTGATCGCCCTGCGCGCGATCGATGCGGACAACTACGATCCTGTGCGCTCCACCGCCCGCAGCGCCGGCGAGGTGGTGTATATGCTCGCGGACACGCTGACCTCCGTCGACTGGGACATGAAGACGGTGACGCCGGGGCTTGCCTCCTCCTGGACGGTCAGCCCGGACGGAAAGCTCTACACCTTCAAGCTGCGCGAGGACGTGACCTTCTGCGACGGGCGCGGGATGGTCGCCGACGACGTGGTCTATTCGCTGGCGCGGCTCGCCGATCCCGCCACCCGCAGCCCGGTGCGCTGGCGCGCGGGGCCGGTGAAGGAGATCCGCGCGAAGGACAAATACACGGTCGAATACGAGCTGAACCAGCCGTTCAGCGAGCTGCTGTTCCAGCTGTCGCTGTTCTTCGCCTCGATCATCGACAAGAGCAATGTCGAGAAGCTCGGGCCGAATTTCGGGGTGCAGGGGTTCAACGGCACCGGGCCGTATTGCTGGAGCAGCTGGACGCCCCGCAACGAGCTCGTACTGACCAAGCACGAGGGCTACAAATGGGCGCCGCCGTTCTTCAAGAACCCGTCGCCGCAAATCGGCAAGGTCATCTGGAAGATCATGCCGGACGGCAATACCCGCCTCGCCGCCCTGCAATCCGGCCAGGGCGACGTGACGCAGTATATTCCCTACGTCGCGCTGGAGAGCCTGAAGAAGACGCCGGGCGTCAACATGTCTCAGCAGGAGAACTATTTCTGGGACTATTTCATGGGCTTCAAGGTCGATAAGCCGGTGGTCAACGACCCGATCGTGCGCCGCGCGATGGTGATGTCGGTCAACCGGCAGGCGATCGCGCGGGCGGTGTTCTTCGGCGCGGGCGATGCGGCGGATGCCTACCTCAACCCGAACACGATGGACTACGACCCGAAATCCAAGGCGCTGCTGCCCGGCTTCGACCCTGCGGCGGCGCGCAAGCTGCTCGATGACTCCGGCTGGAAGGTGGGTGCCGATCAGGTCCGGGTGAAGGACGGCGTCCGCGCCAGCTTCACCGTGTATGGCATCACCGACCAGACGTGGCAGCGCGCCACCGAGGCGATGCAGGCCGACCTCCGCCGCGTGGGCATCGAGATGAAGATCAGCCTGTTCGACGCGACGATCGCCTGGGGCAAGCTGGCGACGCAGGAGTTCGATGCGTTTGTGATGTCGTACCCCTACGTATCGGCAGGTGACGCGCTGAACCTGTATTGGCAGTCGGTGAACCGGCCGACGCCGAACCGGATGAACTGGAACGATCAGGAGACCGATGGCTGGCTGAACGATGCCCGCACAGCGCTCGACCCCGCCGACCGCAAGATCGCGCTGGGCAAGGTGCAGCAGAAGATCACCGAGGCGAATGTCTGGGTGCCGCTGGTGCGTGAGCAGCTCTGGCTTGCCAGCAGCAAGCGCACGATCGGCGCCCGCGCCCATGGCCTCTACGGCATTGGCTTCTACAAGGGGCTGGATATCACGCTGGCGAAGTAGGGATACCCGGCGGTTGAGAGAGCCGCCCCCAAACGGGTAAAGTTTTTTTGCTTCTTTTTTTTCCAAAAAAAGAAGACTTGCCTGCCTCCGCCCTCACTGCCGGGAACCCGCCATGCCCACCACCGTCATCCGCAATGCCGACATCGTCGTCGCCTGGGACGCTTCCGCTTCCCAGCACACCTACATGCACGGCGCGGACGTCGCCTTCACCGATGGGGTGATCGGCTTCGTCGGCCGCAACTATGCCGGGGCGGCGGAGCATACGATCGACGGGCGGGGCTTCATGGTCATGCCTGGCCTCGTCAACATCCACTCGCACCCGTCGAGCGAGCCGATGAACAAGGGGCTGACCGATGAGGTCGGCTCGCCGGGGCTCTACAACTCCTCGCTGTACGAGTACCTGCCGATCTTCCGGCCGGACCCGGGGGCGGTGCATGACTGCGTGCGGGTGGCGCTCTCCGAACTGCTGCTCTCCGGCGTGACGACCCTGGCCGATCTGTCGATGGCCCATCCCGGCTGGCTCGATCTGCTGGCCGAGAGCGGCATGCGGGTCTGCATCGCGCCGATGTTCCGCTCGGCGCGCTGGTACACCAAGAACGGCCATGTGGTGGAATACGAGTGGAACGAGGCGGCCGGCGAGAAGGCGATGATGGAGGCGTTCTCGCTCATCGAACGCGCCGAGCAGCACCCCTCCGGCCGGCTGACCGGCATGGTGGTGCCGAGCCAGATCGACACCTGCACCGAGACGCTGCTGAAGGACTCGGCCGAGGAGGCGAAGCGGCGCGGCCTGTCCTGGCAGATCCATGCGGCGCAGTCGGTGGTGGAGTTCCACGAGATCACCCGCCGGCATGGCCACACGCCGATCGGCTGGCTGCACCACATGGGCCTGCTGAACGAGCGGGCGATCATCGGCCACGGCATCTTCCTCGACGACCATCCCTCGACCCGCTGGCACACCGACCGCGACCTCGGCATCCTGGCCGAGACCGGGGCGACGGTGGCGCACTGCCCCACCGTGTTCGCCCGGCGCGGCATCACCCTGAAGGATTTCGGCCGCTACCGCCGCGCCGGCGTGAACATGGGGGTGGGGACGGACACCTATCCGCACAACATGCTCGATGAGATGCGGCTCGTCGCCTATCTCGCCCGCACCCAGGCGACCAACCCGCGCACGCTGACCACGACCGAGCTGTTCGACGCGGCGACGATCGGCGGGGCGAAGGCGTTGGGGCGCGAGGATATCGGCAGGCTGGCGCCTTTGTGCCGGGCGGACATGGTGCTGGTCGATATCACCCATCCGCGCATGCAGCCGGCGCGCGACCCGCTGCGCAGCCTGATCTATGCCGCGGGCGACCGGGCGGTGCATACCGTCATCGTCGATGGCCATACGGTGGTGGAGGACGGCAAGCTGCTGACCATGGACTACGCGGCCGCCGCCGCCAATCTGCACGAGGCGCAGAAGGAGATGATCGCCAAGGTTCCCGGGCGGGACTGGGCAGGCCGCGATGCCGACCACATCTCCCCCATGACATTCCGTTCAGCCTAGGGTAGGCCCGCATCATGACCAATCTCCTCTCGATCGAAGGCCTGCGGACCACCTTCCGTACCAACAACGGCGAAATCGCCGCGGTGGACGGCGTCACCCTCGGCGTTGAAGCCGGCAAGACGCTGGGCATCGTCGGCGAATCCGGCTGCGGCAAGTCGATGCTGTCGCTATCGGTGATGCGGCTGGTGCCCAGCCCCGGCAAGATCGCCGCCGGGCGGGTGATGTTTGAGGGCAAGGACCTGCTGACCCTGCCGCCGGCCGCCATGCGCGACATCCGCGGCAGCCGCATCGCCATGATCTTCCAGGAGCCGATGACCAGCCTGAACCCGGTCTTCACCGTCGGCGATCAGATCATGGAGGCGATGCGCGCGCACGACAAAACCGCCAGTTCCAATGCGTTGCGCGCCAAGGCGATCGCCGCGCTGGACCGCGTGCGCATCCCCGCGCCCGCGCGGCGGTTCGACGAGTATCCGCACCAGATGTCCGGCGGCATGCGCCAGCGCGTGATGATCGCGATGGCGCTGGCCTGCGAGCCGCAGTTGCTGATCGCCGATGAGCCGACCACCGCGCTGGACGTGACCGTGCAGGCGCAGATCCTCGACCTGCTGCGCGATCTGCAGGCGCAAACCGGCATGGCGATCATCCTGATCACCCACGACCTCGGCGTGGTGGCGGAAATGGCGAACGAGGTGGCGGTGATGTATGCCGGCCGCGTGGTGGAACGCACCACCGGCACGGCGATCTTCGACGATCCGCAGCACCCTTACACGCTCGGCCTGCTCGGCAGCATCCCCAAGATCGAGGAAACGCGGGACCGGCTGCTGGCCATCGAAGGCGCGGTGCCGCCGCCCTTCGCCCTGCCGCCGGGCTGCCGCTTCAACCCGCGCTGCGTGTTCAGCGATGCCGCCTGCGTCGCCACCGACCAGGTACTGCGCGAAGTGGCGCCCAATCATGACGTGGCCTGCATGCGCGCGCCTGTCGAGACCATTGTGGAGGCTGCGGCATGAACGACGCTCTGCTCGAAGTCGAAGACCTCTCCAAGCACTATCCGGTCAAGCGCGGGCTGATCATGGCCAAGACGGTCGGAACCGTGCGCGCGGTGGACGGCGTATCTTTCCGCGTCAACCGCGGCGAGACGCTGGCGCTGGTCGGCGAGTCCGGCTGCGGCAAGTCCACCACCGCGCGGCTGGTGCTCCGGCTGATCGAGCCGACGACCGGTATCGTGCGCTTCGAGGGGCAGGACATCACCGCGATGTCCGGCGCGCCGCTGCGGGCGCTGCGCCGGCGGATGCAGATCGTGTTTCAGGACCCCTTCGCCTCGCTCAACCCACGGATGACGGTGGGCGACATCCTCGAAGAGCCGCTGGTGGTGCACGAGATCGGCGACAATGCCAGCCGCAAGGCGCGCGTGCAGGAACTGCTGCAACTGGTCGGGCTCGCGGCCTATCACGCAGGGCGCTACCCGCATGAGTTCTCCGGCGGCCAGCGCCAGCGCATTGGCATCGCCCGGGCGCTGGCGGTGGAGCCGGCGCTGGTGGTGTGCGACGAGCCGGTCTCGGCCCTCGACGTCTCGATCCAGGCGCAGGTGGTGAACCTGCTGAAGGACCTGCAGACCCGCCTCGGCCTCTCCTACCTGTTCATCGCCCACGACCTCGCGGTGGTGAAGCACGTGGCGGACCGGGTGGCGGTGATGTATCTCGGCAAGATCGTCGAGATCGCCACCAAGGAGGAGCTGTTCGCCCGCCCGGTGCACCCCTACACGCGCACCCTTCTCTCGGCGATTCCGCGCCCCGACCCGCACCGGCGCACCGCCCGGCAGATCCCGGGCGGGGACGTGCCGAGCCCGATGAACCCGCCGGACGGCTGCCGCTTCAACACGCGCTGCCCCTTCGTGCAGGACATCTGCCGGCGCGATGACCCGGCGCTGACCCAGCCGGCGGTGCCTGGGATCGGCCAGGGCCATCTGGTCGCCTGCCACTTCGCCACCAGCCTGCCCGGGGCGGATGCGGCCGATGCCTTCAACCCGATGACCCCGATCGCGCAGCAGCGCCTGGCGCTCTACGCCGCCAAGCGGGCGAAGGCGACGGCGGCGGCGGGGTGAGCCCATGCCCGCCTATCTGATCGCCAACATCGTCGGCAACTCCGACCCCGCCGCCATCGCGCGATACCGGGCAGAGGTCGCCCCGCTGATCGAGAAGGCCGGCGGGCGCTATCTCGTACGCGGCGGCGCGATCGAGAATGTCGAGGGCGAGATGGGCTTCGACCGGCTGGTCATCGTCGAATACCCGACGATGGAGGCGTTGCGCGCCTTCTACCACGGCCCGGAGTATGCGCCGCTGCTGGCGCTGCGGGCCGGGGCCTCGCTGTCGCATGTCGTCCTTGTCGAGGGCTATACGCCGGGCTGACGCGGAAGATCGCCGGCCATGCCCCTCGCAGGATGGCCGGCCGCCACCACATCCGCAGCAAGCGGAGCACCACCGAGGATACGCCGAAGCGATGTCATTCCAGATTGTCTCCCCCCGCCTGATGCTTGTCGGCGGGGGCAGTGTTGCCCAGGCGCCTGAGGTTCTCGTAAAATTCGGACTCTCCCGGCCGTTGATCGTGACAGACCCCTACATGGTGAAGTCCGGCATGATCGAGCGGCTGCTCGCCCCGCTGGAGGCCGCGGGCGTGGAGGCGGACGTGTTTTCCGACACCATTCCCGAGCCGACCGACGCGGTGGTGGTCGCCGGCCTCGCCGCCTTGCGGGCCGGGGACTACGACTGCCTGATCGGCTTCGGCGGCGGCTCACCGATCGACACCGCCAAGGCGATGGCCATTCTGGCAACCGGCGACAAGCCGATGTCCGCCTACAAGGTGCCATTCGTGGCTGATCGCGGCGCCCTGCCGGTGATCGCCATTCCCACCACCGCCGGCACCGGCAGCGAGGCGACGCGCTTTACCGTCATCACCGATGCCGCGCGCGATGAGAAGATGCTGATCGCCGGCCTCGGCGCCCTGCCGCTGGCCGCCATCGTCGATTACGAGTTGACCTTCTCCGTGCCGGCGCGCACCACCGCCGATACCGGGGTGGACGCACTGAGCCATGCGCTCGAGGCCTATGTCTCGCGTCGCGCCAATCCGTTCAGCGATGCCAATGCGTTGGCGGCGATGGAGCTGATCGGCGCGCATCTGCGCACCGCCTACCACGAGCCGCGCAACAAGGCGGCGCGCGAGGCGATGATGCTGGGGGCGAGCATGGCGGGCGTTGCCTTCACCAACGCCTCGGTGGCGCTGGTGCATGGCATGTCCCGCCCGATCGGCGCGCATTTCCATGTGCCGCACGGGCTGTCGAACGCGATGCTGCTGCCGGCGGTCACCCGCTTCGGGCTGGAGGCCGCGCCCGCGCGCTACGGCGAGGCGGCGCGGCGTATCGGCTTCGCCGGGCGTGGCGATAGCGATGCGGTGGCGGGCGAGAAACTGGCCGAGGGGCTGGTGGCACTGAACGCCGAACTTGCGGTGCCGTCGCCGGCCGGCTTCGGCATCGATGCCGCGGTCTGGCATGCCAAGCTGGACCTGATGGCCGACCAGGCGCTCGCCTCGGGCAGCCCCGCGAACAACCCGCGCGTGCCGGACAAGGCGGAGATCGTCTCGCTTTATCGTGCGGTCTGGTCGGCGAATAGCTGAGGCGAGAGGCTTTCTTCCCAAAGGGTTACAGGTCGATCTGCAAAACTTGAATCGCTAGACGGCGCGAGATACTGTATTCGGACGGAACGTATCCGAATTCATTCGACAAGGCCTGAGCGTTTGACCTTCCCCGACACCTCGCGTCTGCTGCATACCGTTCCCGTCGTTGCCCTTTCGCTGCTGGCGGGTGTGTCGGTGGCGTCGGCCAACCTGATCCTCAACGGCGACTTCTCGAGCTATACGCCGTACACCCTGCCGAGTGGCGGCAGCGCGCCCGGGTTTGAGTTGGATGCTGCCTCCGGCACGGTGAATTCGATCACCAACTGGACCAGCAACGGCTACAACTTCCTGTTGCTGCCGACGACGAACGGCAGCGGTGGCGCCTATTCGCCGCAATACACCAACTACATGGCGCTCTGGGCGGCCGGCAATGGCGGGCTCAATACCTGGGATGGGCTGGGGCCGTCGATCGCCGGCTACACCAACGGCCCCAATTTCATCGCGATGGATGGTGCCTATCAGACCGGGCCGCTCGCCCAGATCGTCTCCGGCCTGACGGTGGGCGCGAAATACGATGTCAGCTTCTACTGGGCGGCCGGCCAGCAGAAGGGCTTTACCGGCCCGACCACCGAGGGCATGACCGTCAGCCTCGGCGCCCAGTCGCTGTCCACGGTCACGGTCAGCACGCCCAGCCAGGGCTTCATCCCCTGGATGTTCCAGACGATGACCTTCACCGCCGCGTCCTCCACCTCGACGCTGTCCTTCCTCGCCTCCGGCGCACCGCCGGGCACGCCGCCGTTCTCGCTGCTGGCGATGGTGAGCATGAACGCCGTGCCGGAGCCGGCGAGCCTGCTGCTGCTGGGCACCGCTTTGGCCTGCGGCGCGGGCGCGGTGCGGCGGCGCCGGGGATAGGCTACTTCGCCGCCTCATACCGGTGGCGGGCGGCATTCCAGATCAGCGGCTTGTAGGCTGTCACCGCGACGGTTGTGCGGCCTTTCGTGGCATCCAGCAGCTTCATGTCGATACGCCGCGGGAAATCCTCGCGCCACCGGGTGAAGGTGAGGAAGATCATGTCCGGGTCGTGCCCCGGCCAGACCCCCGGCAGCGCGCCCAGCACCCCGCCGGCGAGGTCCAGCAGCAGCGGCGCCGGCAGCGGGGCGGGTGGGCGCATTCCCTTCGGCACCCGCACGGTGCGGATCGTCAGCACATGCCTCCGGTCCATCGTCAGCACCGGGCAATCCTGGATCTGCGCGCGATGCGCCAGCCATGCGGCGGGCAGGGGGGCCGGCGCGATCGCGGCGGTGCAGACGTCGTCGTGCTGCCGCAGAAGGATCTCCTTGCGCCGGGCCGCCCCGGCCGGCGGCGACACGGCGCTCAGCACGGCGGCCAGTGCCCAGAGGGCACGCAGTCGGCCAGCGCGGTGGTTGCGATGTCTCACAGACCGACGATGCCACCGTCATGCCGGACGCGTCCAGAGCCGGTTGCAATCCGGTTACGGCCCGGTTCACAAAACTTAGGTGGAATTGCGTAAACCACTCCTTTAGACCTGGGCTCCATTAGATACCGCCGTCTGTATTTTTGGAACAACCGCTTTGAACGTTACTCGTGTTGCGCGCATCTTCCGGGCCTTGCCGGCGATTTTGGCGGCGGTGGTTCTCGGTGCCTCGGCGGCCCTGGCCAACCTCGTCACCAACGGCGACTTCTCCAGCTACACCGCCTACAACCTGCCCAACGGCAGCCCGGCCGTGGGCTACGAGATCGGGCCGATCGCCGGAACCTCGACGAACCTGACCGGCTGGACCAGCAACGGCGCCAACGCGCTGTTCCTGCCCGGCACCAACTGCGTCGCCTGCCCTGGCAGCTATTCTCCGCAGGGCTTCGCGCTGAAGCTCTGGGCGGCTGACAATGGCGGTGCGAACAGCTGGAACGGCCGCGGGCCGGCGGCACCAGGCTATGCCAACGGCATGAACTTCATCGCCTCCGACCCCGCCTGGCAGACCGGATCGCTGACGCAGACGATCAACGGCCTGACCGTCGGGCGGCAGTATCAGGTCAGCTTCACCTGGGCCTCCGCCCAGGAGAAGGGCTACACCGGCGCCCACAAGGAGGCTTGGACGGTCGCACTCGGCAACCAGTCCTACTCCACCGTGCAGGCGAGCAATGTCAGCACCGGCTTCACCGACTGGACCAACGTCGCCTTCACCTACACCGCGACGGCGACTTCGATGCTGCTGTCCTTCCTGTCCAGCGCGCCCTCCGGCAATCCGCCCTATGCGCTGCTGGCCAATGTGAGCATGAGCGCGGTGCCGGAGCCGACGAGCCTGCTGCTGCTCGGCACCGGGCTGCTGGCAGGCGTTGCGGCTTTGCGCCGCCGCGGGTAACACCGCCGGCATGAACGGGCCGGTCGCATCCTTCGCGCTTGAGGTCGGGCGGCTCGGCATTTGGTTTGCTCTGCTCGCCGCCATATTCGTGCCGCTAGAGCGGCTGTTCGCCGAGCGGCCGCAGCATGTGTTCCGGCGCGAGGCGCTGACCGACCTGCTGTATTTCTTCTTCAACGGGCTGACGCTGTCGGTACTGCTCGCCTGGCCGGCGGCGCTGCTGGGGCTGGCGGCCGCACGGCTGGTGCCGGATGGGCTGCTGGCCTTCACCGGCGATCTGCCGCTGTGGCTGCGGGTGGTCGCGGCCCTGGTGGTGGGCGATATCGGCGCCTATTGGGGCCATCGCTGGTCGCATCACATCCCGCTGCTCTGGCGCTTTCATTCCGTGCACCACAGCGCCACCGAGGTGGACTGGCTGACCAACACCCGCGCCCACCCGCTCGACCTCGTGTTCACCCGCTTCTGCGGGCTGGTGCCGCTCTATGCTGTCGGGCTGGCCCAGGCCTCCACCGCCGATCTGCTGCCGGTGATCGTGGCGCTGACCGGCACGGTCTGGAGCTTCTTCGTCCACGCCAATCTGCGCTGGCGGCTGGGTTGGCTGGAGCAGGTGATCTCCACCCCCAGCTTCCACCGCTGGCACCACACCAACGATGCAATGCGCGACCGCAACTTCGCCGCCATCCTGCCGGTGATCGACAGGGTGTTCGGCACCTTCCACGTGCCGGCCGACCGCCCGACCAGCTACGGCATCGACACGCCGATGCCGGCGGGCTTCCTCGCCCAGCTCACCCAGGCATTCCAGCGCCGAGAGCTGCCCAAGCCCGCGGAATGAGCCGCGCGAGCCGCGCCGCCCATTCGTCCTGCCCGGCGGCGCTGGCGATCAGGTCCTGACGGATTTCCAGCTCGATATACGGCAGGCCGCGGCGTTCGATGTGCACCGGCACGGAGTAGTCGTTGTCGTCGGTGACGATGTAGGGCTGGTTCTCCCCCACCGTCAGCCCCTCGGCGCGCAGCAGCCGGGCGAGGGCAAGACCGAAACCGGCATGCCGGTTGAACAGCACCGCGGCCTGCCAGGGCCGGTGCTCGCCCTTGTAGATGTTGGTCATCGAATGCATGGCGATGAAGGCGGCCGGGCGGCGGGCCTCGATCTCGGCGGCGAGGCGGCTGTGATAGGGCGTGAACACCGCCGCGACCCTGGCCGCCTTCTCCGCGTCCGACAGCCCGGCATTGCCCGGCACCTCGGTCGATTCGCTGACGGTGGGGAAGGCGCCGGGCCAGGCCGGGTTGCGGTTGCAGTCGATCACCAGCCGGGAATAGATCTGGCCGAAGGCTGGCGCATCCAGCGCATCGGCCAGCCGCTGGGTGACGCCCCAGATGCCGATGTCCCAGGCGATATGCCTGAGCCACTCCGCGTCGGACAAACCGAGCGTGCCCAGCGCCTGCGGCCTCGCCCGGCCAGCGTGGTCGGCGGCGAGCAGGAATGGCGCGCGGCCCTCGGTCCGGTGGGTCAGGACCGGGTGGGGATCGCCGGGCAGCAGCATCAGCTGATCCAGCGCGCCGGGGACCAGTAGCAAGGGCCTGGGACCTTGTCGCGCTTCCAGAACCCGTCCATCCACAGCGAGCCCTGGCCGGCCCGCTTCTTGATCCACACGCCCTCGCGCCACGCGTAGCTCGTGCCGTTCCAGTCCCAATAGCCCGGCTGGAAGATCTGCTCCTCCTCCGACACCGGGGGCTTAGGGCGTTCCTGCGCGCGCAATGGCGGCGGCTGCGGGCACTCGCCGGTGTTCTCCCGCACCGTGTCGCAGCCGGCGAGCACGAGCAGGGCCAGCAGTCCGATCAGGGCAGGTCGCATCTGGTTACTCCGAGGAAGGAAGAATCTTCTTTTTTGCAAAAAAGAAGCAAAAAACTTTTATCCGTTGGGGACGGCTCAGGCAATCATTGCGGTTCCCACCAGTGCTTCGCTGGGGGCGCTGAGCATCGCCGCCTGGGCGCGCACCCTGGGTACCACCTGATCGAGGAACACCGCCGCCGCCATCCTGGCGGGGGGCGGGGCGCCGGCCGCGAGCGTCTTGGCACAGAGCCAGCCGGCCGCCAGCGTGCCGATCACCTGCAGGAACGGGCTCGCGCCCGCCTCCGCCGCGCGCGGCTCGGCCTGGCGCAGCCAGTCCGCGGCCTTGCGCGCGAGATCGACCGCCTCATTCAGCGTCGGAGCTTCGTCCGAGATCATGTCCAGCAACGCGCCCACCGCCACCCCCTGGTCGCGCAGCAGGCCGCGGCGGAGCAGGGTGATGGCCTGGATGCCGTTGGTGCCCTCATAGATCGGGGTGATCCGTGCGTCGCGCAGATGCTGGGCGGCCCCGGTCTCCTCGATGAAGCCCATGCCGCCATGCACCTGCACCCCCAGGCTCGCCGCCTCCACGCCCGCATCCGAGCACCAGGCCTTGGCGACGGGGATCAGCAGGTCGCTGCCGGTCCAGGCCGCATGCAGCGTCAGCAGCCGCCCGCCGAGCGCCAGCGCCCGCATCGTCCACAACATCCGCCGGACATCGGGATGCTGGTCGATCGCCGCCCCGCCCTGCACCCGCTCGGCGGCATAGGCGGCCGCGCGGCGGAAGGCGCGCTCGGCCACCGCCACCCCCTGCATCGCCACGCCGAGCCGCGCCCCGTTCATCATGGTGAACATCGAGACGAGGCCGCGATTCGCGGGGCCGACCATCTCGCCCGCGGCACCGGCGAATTCCATCACGCAGGTCGGGCTGGCATGGATGCCGAGCTTGTGCTCCAGGCTGAGCGCCCGCACCGCATTGCGGCTGCCGTCGGCATTCATCTTCGGCACCGCAAACAGGCTGATCCCCGCGCTGCCCAAGGGCGCATCCGGCAGTCGGGCGAGGACGAGATGAACGATGTTCTCAGTCATCGGGTGCTCGCCGTAGGTGATGTAGATCTTCTGCCCGGTGATCCGGTATCCGCCCACGCCGTCCGGCTCGGCGCGCGTGCGCACGCCGCCGAGGTCCGAGCCGGACTGGCTCTCGGTGAGGCACATCGAACCGGTCCAGCGGCCCTCGATCATCGGCGCCATCAGCCGGGCCTTCTGGTCCTCGGTGCCGTGCACATCCAGCAGCTTGATCGCGTCCTGCGTCAGCAGCGGGCACAGGCCGAAGCCCATGTTGGCCGAGGACACCGGCTCGAACGCCGCCAGCAGCAGCGTCTCCGGCAGGCCCTGGCCGCCGAAATCCGGGTTGGCGGAAATGCCGATCCAGCCCCCCGCGGCATAGGCGGCATAGGCCTCGGCAAAGCCCGCGGGCAGGACGACGTCATCGCCCTCCAACCGCGCCCCCGCCCGATCCCCCGCCCAATCCAACGGCGCCAGCACACCCTCGGCCAACCGCGTCGACTCCTCCAGCACCGCCAGCGTGTCGGCCTCGCGCATCGCATCGAAGCCGATGACGTGATGCAACAGGAAGGCGGTCTCAGCGGGGGGGACGGTGATGCCCATAGCGGCGCTCCTGATCAGAGCGCCTTCATATCGGCTGGGATGGGCGATGCAACAGGGGGCGTGGCCCTCACTCCGGCAGCAGCACCGACGCCACCGCCTGCGCCGCGATGCCCTCCATCCGCCCGGTGAAGCCGAGGCGTTCGGTGGTGGTGGCCTTCACCGAGACGCGCCCGGCGTCCACCCCCAGCAGATCGGCCAGCCGCGCCATCATCGCGGCGGCGTGCGGGGCGATCTTCGGGCGCTCGCAGATCAGCGTCACGTCCACATTCAGGATGCGCCCGCCCTTGCTGCGCACCAATTCCGCTGCGTGGCGGAGGAAAATGGCGCTGTCCATGTCCTTGAAGGTCATGTCGCTGGGGGGGAAGTGGCGGCCGATATCGCCCTCCGCCATCGCCCCGTAGATCGCATCGCACAGCGCGTGGATGCCCACATCGGCGTCCGAATGGCCGGCGAGGCCCTTCTCGTGCGGCACCTCGACGCCGCAGAGCACCAGCCGCCGCCCCTCGGCCAGCACATGCACGTCAAAACCGGTGCCGACGCGCGGCTGCATCGGCAGGGTGAGCACGCGTTCCAGGCGCATCGCGTCCTCCGGATAGGTCAGCTTGATATTGTCCTCATGGCCGGGCACCAGCGCGACGGCGTGGCCGGCGGCTTCGAGAATGCCGGCGTCGTCCGTGGCACCCTCGGGCGCGGTCGCATGCAGTTCGCACAGCAGATCGAACCGGAACGCCTGCGGGGTCTGTGCCCGGAACAGACCCTCGCGGGAGACGGTGGCCGCGATCACGCCGTCCGCCCCGCGCTTGAGCGTATCGGCCACCGGCACGGCGGGGATGGCGCCGGCATGCGTCTCAAGTGCCACCAGCAGCGCCGCCACGGTGCCGGCCGGCACGAACGGCCGCGCCCCGTCATGCACCAGCACCACGTCGGGCGCGTGGCGCGCCAAAGCCGCCAGCCCGGCCCGCACACTCGCCTGCCGCGTCGCCCCGCCGGCGACCGTCGGCAGATGCGCCAGGCCCGCGAGCACAGGATCGATGGCGTCGGCCTCGCCCACCGGCTGGATCAGATCGACCTCCGCCGCCAGCGTCTCGGCGGCATGGCGCAACACCGCACGCCCCACAATTCGGGCGAATTGCTTGGGTTGTTCCGCCCCGAACCGGGTGCCGGAACCGGCGGCAAGCAGCAGCAGGGCGATGCGCGGACGGGTCATGCCGCAGGCATCGCGCGGGCCATGCGCGGCGTCAACCGGCGCATTGCGGAAAAGCCGCATGTTCAGTAGGAATGCCCAAATGATGGGCAATACCACCTATTCCGGGCAGCCGCTTCCGTCGATCGACCTCGGTGGCGGTGTCGTGATCGACACGCCAGTGATCCTGGCGCCGATGTCGGGCGTCACCGATCTGCCGTTTCGCCGCCTCGCCCGCGCGCTTGGCACCGGCTTGGTCGTGTCCGAAATGATCGCCTCCTGGGCGATGGTGCGCGAGAACCGCAACACCATGCGCATGGCCGAGACGGAGGGCACAAGCTCCCTCCAGCTCGCCGGCTGCGACCCCGCCGCGATGGCCGAAGCCGCGAAGATCGGCGTGGCCAAGGGCGCCGATATCATCGACATCAACTTCGGCTGCCCGGTGAAGAAGGTCGCGGTCGGCCAGATGGCGGGCTCGGCCCTGATGCGCGACGAGATCACCGCCGCGCGCATTCTCGAAGCCACCGTGCGCGCCGTGGAAGTGCCGGTGACGATGAAGATGCGCATGGGCTGGGACCACGCCAGCCTGAACGCCCCCACCCTCGCACGCATCGCCGAGGACGTGGGCATCCGCATGGTCACCGTGCACGGCCGCACCCGCCAGATGTTCTACACCGGCACGGCGGACTGGGATTTCATCGCCCAGGTGAAGCAGGCGGTGCGGATTCCGGTGATCGCCAACGGCGATATCACCACCGAGGAGGACGCCGCCGAGGCGCTGCGCCGCTCCGGCGCGGATGGCGTGATGATCGGCCGCGGCTGCTATGGCAGGCCGTGGTTTCCCGGCCAGGTCGCGCATTACCTGCGCACCGGCCAGCACCTGCCGGAACCCTCGGTGGCGGCGCGCAAGGACATCGTGCTACGCCATTACCATGATATCCTTCAGCATTTCGGCGTGGATGCCGGCCTGCGGCTGGCCCGCAAGCACTTGGCCTGGTATTCGCGCGGCCTGAACGGCGCGGCGGAATACCGCGACACCATCACCCGGCTGGACAACGTGCCGGCGGTGCTTGACCGCATCGACCGCTTCTTCGACCCGCTGATCGCGCGCGGCCAGCCCGATCTGGCGGAGGCGGCGTGAGCGGCACGATCGCCCGCGGCGTGATGCGCGTGATCGGCCGCAAGGAGGCCCCGCGCCCGCCCGACTCGGCGGCCCTGCTGGCCGCCCTGCCGGTGCCGGTAGTGCTGCTGGACGCGCAGAACCACTTCCGCTTTGCCAATGACGCGGCCGAGCTGTTCCTCGGCGTGTCCGCCGCCAGCCTGATGAACATGCGGTTTTCCGACCTGGTGCCGCAGGACAATCCGATCTTCCAGTTGATCGACCAGGTCCGGCGGGCGGAGGTGACGATCTCCGAACACGGGCTGACGCTGGAAAGCCCGCGGCTGCGCAAGCAGGGAATATCCGTGCATGGCTCGCCCCTGCCGGAGGAGCCGGGCGGGGTGCTGCTGGTGCTGCAGGACGCGTCGGCCGTTCGTGCCCTGGACCGGCAGCTGACCTTCCGGTCCGCTGCGCGCTCCGTCGCCGGCATGGCGGCGGTGCTGGCGCATGAGGTGAAGAACCCGCTTTCCGGTATCCGCGGCGCCGCCCAGCTGCTGGAAGGCAGCGTGGCCGAGGCGGACCGCGAGCTGACCGTGCTGATCCGCGACGAGGCCGACCGCATCCGCGCCCTCGTCGATCGGATGGAAGCCTTCGGCGACAAGCCGGTGGAGCGCGGTGCGGTGAACATCCACCGCGTGCTCGAACACGTCCGCCGCCTGGCGCAGACCGGCTTTGCCGGCGCGCTCCGCTTCACCGAGATCTATGACCCCTCCCTCCCGGCGGTGCACGGCAACCGCGACCAGCTGGTGCAGGTGCTGCTGAACCTCGTCAAGAATGCCGCAGAGTCAATTATCTACGGCAATGTGCAGACCGGTGAGATCACCCTGACCACGGCGTTCCAGCACGGCGTGCGCCTGGCCGTGCCCGGCAGCGACCAGCGGCTGCACCTGCCGCTGATGGTCTCGGTGCGCGACAACGGGCCGGGCATTCCGGACGATATCCGCCCCAACCTGTTCGATGCCTTCGTCTCCTCCAAGCCCTCCGGCAGTGGGCTGGGGCTGTCGCTCGTCGCCAAGATCGTCGCCGACCACGGCGGGCTGATCGAGGTGGACAGCCGCCCGGGACGCACGGAATTCCGCCTGTTCCTGCCGATGCTGCCGGACCAGCCCTGAACCAGCGCCGCAAAGGCCAATCTTCATGACCCTGCCCACTGTTCTCGTCGCCGATGACGACCGCTCGATCCGTACGGTGCTGACCCAGGCGCTGGGCCGCTCCGGCTATCAGGTGCGCAGCACCGGCAACGCGGCCACGCTCTGGCGCTGGGTGGAGGAGGGGGAGGGCGACCTCGTCATCACCGACGTGGTGATGCCCGACGAGAACGGGCTGGATCTCGTGCCCCGCATCCGCCGCCTGCGGCCGGAACTGCGGGTGATCGTGATGTCGGCGCAGTCCACCCTGATGACGGCGGTCAAGGCTGCCCAGCGCGGCGCCTTCGAATACCTGCCCAAGCCCTTCGATCTGAAGGAACTTCTGGCTGTCGTCGCCCGCGCTTTGGCCGCGCCGTCCGAGGCTCTGCCGGCCTCCCCGGCGGTGGCGCGCGACAGTGAGGAGCGCCTGCCATTGATCGGCCGCTCGGCCGCGATGCAGGAGATCTACCGCACCATCGCCCGCCTCACCACGGCGGACCTCACGGTGATGATCAACGGCGAGAGCGGCACCGGCAAGGAGCTGATCGCCCGCGCCCTGCACGATTACGGCCGCCGTCGCGCCGGGCCGTTCGTGGCCATCAACATGGCCGCGATCCCGCGCGAGCTGATCGAGAGCGAACTGTTCGGCCATGAGCGCGGCGCCTTCACCGGGGCCACCAACCGAACTCCCGGCCGCTTCGAACAGGCGCATGGCGGCACCCTCTTCCTCGACGAGATCGGCGACATGCCGCCCGAGGCGCAGACCCGCCTGCTGCGCGTGCTGCAGGAGGGCGAGTTCACCTCCGTCGGCGGCCGTCAGCCGATCCGCGCCAACGTCCGCATCATCGCCGCCACCCACCGCGACCTGCGCGCGGCCATCCGCAGCGGCCAGTTCCGCGAGGACCTGTTCTACCGCCTCAACGTCGTGCCGATCCGCCTGCCGCCGCTGCGCGAGCGGGTGGAGGACATCCCCGACCTCGCCCGCCACTTCCTCGACCGCGCGCGCGATGGCGGCCTGCCGTCGAAATCGCTCGACGGCGCGGCGCTGGAGGCCATGGGCGCGCATCGCTGGCCGGGCAATGTGCGCGAGCTGGAGAACATGATGAACCGCCTGGCCGCGCTGTGCCCCGACGAGGTGATCGGCGCGCTGGCCATCCGCGCCGAACTGGACGAGACCCTGCCGGCGGACGCCCAGCCCGCCGAACAGGCCACCGGACCGGGCGCACCGGAGCCGCTGACCCGCGCGGTGGAGCGGCATATCCGCCAGTTCCTCGCCGCCCACCGCGACGGCCTGGCGCCCTCGGACATCTACGACCGCGTCCTGGCCGAGGTGGAGCGCCCGCTGATCCAGATGACGCTGGCCGCCACGCGCGGCAACCAGATCAAGGCGGCGGCCATGCTGGGGCTGAACCGCAACACCCTGCGCAAGAAGATCCGCGACCTGGAAATCCCGGTCATCCGCGGCATCGGCTGAGATGGACGCGGCCACGCCCGCCCGATCGGCGCTCCGGCGGCTGATCAGCCGGGCCGGCGGGGTGCTGATGGGCCGCACGCTGACGCTGGTGCTGGCCTTTGCCGCCCTGGCCCTGGGCCTGGGCACCTTCGTGCTGCTCGCCTCCGGCGTGCCGGACCAGCGGCAGGTGGTCGGGCTGGTGCTCGCCAACATGGTCGTGCTGCTGCTGCTGGGCGCGGTGGTCGCCGCCCGGCTGACCCGGATGTGGATGGAGCGGCGGCGGGGTGCGGCCGGCGCGCGGCTGCATGTGCGGCTGGTCCTGCTGTTTGGCGTCGTGGCCGTCACCCCCACCATCGTCGTCGGCGCCTTCTCCACCGTGTTCTTCGACCTCGGCATCCAGGCCTGGTTCAACGAGCCGGTGCAGGCGGCGCTGAATGAAAGCCTGCTGGTGGCGCGCGGCTATGCCGAGGAGCACCGCAACAACATCCGCGGTGACGCGCTGGGCATGGCCAACGACCTCTCCCGCGCCGGCCGGATGTTTTCCAACAACCCCAATGCCTTCGCGGACTTCCTTGCCACCCAGACGGCGCTGCGCGGCCTCACCGAGGCGCTGATCTACGAGCCGGTGACCAGCCAGATCGTCGCCTCCGCCGGGGTGATGGCCGGCAGTGAGGCAGGCCCACCCCCCTTCTGGGCCACCGAGCAGGCGCGCGGCGGCGAGGTAACGATCCTCGGCAGCGACGACGGCAGCCGGGTGCGCGCGGTGGTCGGGCTGGATGCGCAGCCGGCGCTGATGCTGGTCATCGGCCGCCCGGTCGATACCACCATCCTCGACCACATCACCCGCACCGAGCGGGCGGTGGCGGAGTATTCCCGCCTGAGCGAGAACCGCTCCGGCCTGCAGATCACCTTCGCGCTGATCTTCGCCCTCGTCGCCCTGCTGGTCCTGGCCGCGGCCGTGCTGATCGGCCTGGTGCTCGCCACCCAGATCGCCGGCCCCGTCGGCGGGCTGATCCAGGCGGCCGAGCGGGTGCGGGCGGGCGATCTCGGCGTGCGCGTCCCCGAGTCCGAATCGGGCGACGAACTCGCCGGCCTCAGCCGCGCCTTCAACCGCATGACCGGCCAGCTCGCCGCCCAGCGGCGCGAGCTGATGGGCGCCTATGGCCAGATCGACGAACGCCGCCGCTTCACCGAGGCGGTGCTGTCCGGCGTCTCCGCCGGCGTCATCGGCCTCGACGAGTCGGGGCGAATCGAGCTGCCGAATCGGGCCGCGTCGGACCTGCTGGGACTCGACATGCTCGGCGCCACCGGGCTTCCCTTGGCCGAGGTGGTGCCGGAATTCGCCCCCCTGCTGGAGGCCGCCCGCGCCGCCCCCTCGCGCGCCCACACCGCCGAGGTGCAGATCGGCCCGACCGCCCGCCGGCGCACCCTGCTGCTGCGCATCGGTGCGGACCGCACCGGCGCGGGCGAGGAGGAGGACCAGCCGGCCGGCCACATCTTCCACTTCGTCGCCACCTTCGACGACATCACCGAGCTGCAATCCGCCCAGCGCAAGGCCGCCTGGTCGGACGTCGCGCGGCGGATCGCGCATGAGATCAAGAACCCGCTGACCCCGATCCAGCTCTCCGCCGAGCGGCTGAAGCGCAAGTTCGGCCGCGAGATCACCTCCGACCCCGAGATTTTCGTGCAGTGCGTCGATACGATCGTCCGCCATGTCGGCGACATCAAGCGCATGGTCACCGAGTTCTCCGACTTCGCGCGCATGCCGCAGCCGGTGATCCGCCCCGAGGATATCGGCCGGGTGGTGCGAGAGGCGATGGTGCTCAGCCGCACCGCCCATGCCGAGATTACCTGGACCACCGACATCCCCGAACGCGGCCCCACTGCCCCCTGCGACCGCCGGCTGCTCGGCCAGGCGGTGGCCAACCTGCTGCTCAACGCGTCGGACGCGGTGGCCAGCCGGGGCGGCCCCGGGGGCGGGTCAGCCGGGCGCATCCATGTGGCGGTGAGCGTGGCGGAAGGCGAGGTCAGCATCGCGGTCGCCGATGACGGCATCGGCCTGCCCACGGCCGACCGGGCGCGGCTGACCGAGCCTTATGTGACGCACAAGCCGAAGGGCACCGGCCTGGGGCTGGCGATCGTCAAGAAGATCATGGAGGACCACGGCGGCCGGGTGGTGCTGGAAGACCGCGCGCCAAGCCCGGACTGGCCCGGCGGCGGCGCGGTTGTGGCCCTCGTTTGGAGGATTGGCACGGACTCGGAGGCGGGCACGCTATAAGGGGGGCTGGCCTGCCCGCATTCCGGGTGGGGATGGGACAAGAACCGATGGCCTACGACATCCTCATCGTCGATGACGAACCGGACATCCGGATGCTGGTCGACGGCATTCTCAGCGACGAGGGCTACGGCACGCGCCAAGCCGGCAGCTCAGACGAGGCGATCGCGGCGTTTCAGCTACGCCGGCCCTCGCTGGTGATCCTCGATGTCTGGCTGCAAGGCTCGGCACTGGACGGGCTGGGCATCCTCCAGGCGATGCATGCCGAGGACGCCAGCGTGCCGGTGGTGATGATCTCCGGCCACGGCAACATCGAAACCGCCGTCACCGCGATCCAGCACGGCGCCTACGACTTCCTCGAAAAACCGTTCCAGTCCGACCGGCTGCTGCTGATCGTCCGCCGCGCGCTCGAGGCGGCGCGGCTGGCGCGCGAGAACGCCGAGCTGCGCCTGCGTGCCGGGGCGGATGGGGAGCTGACCGGGGAATCCGCGGCCATCGCCGGCCTGCGCGGGGCGGTGGAGCGGGTGGCCCCCACCGGCTCGCGCGTGCTGATCTCGGGGGCCGCCGGCGCGGGCAAGGAGGTGGTGGCCCGTATGATCCACGCCCGCTCCCGCCGCGCCGACGGGCCGTTCGTGGCGCTGAACTGCGCCACCCTCAACCCCGCCCGCTTCGAGGAGGAGCTGTTCGGCATCGAGGCCGGCAGCGACGCCACCGCCCAGCCCCGCCGCGCCGGCGTGCTGGAACGCGCGCATGGCGGCACGCTGGTGCTGGACGAGGTCTCCGACATGCCGCTGGA
>CAMCJI010000023.1 GCA_945874805.1 Asaia bogorensis
CCAGGGACGCTGTCCCTGGCTGGGTCCAGGGGCGGCGCCCCTGGCCTTACTTTCTTGCCTTCCTCCTCCCCCGCGACAGCCCCGCGTATCGGGCATAGGCGGGTGCGTGGTTTTGGGGTTGGGGTGCTTGACTCGGGGGCGGTTGGCCCGTAGGTAACCGACCTCGGCCACTTTCGGGCGATTGCCTGGATTGGCCGTCGTTTGCACGCTTCAACGCATGCGGCGCCGCTCGCACCGAAGTTTCGGGGCAGCCTAGGCCGGGTGTTGGGTTTGTCCCGCAGATGGCATCAGTGCCGGCTGCGGGGATTGCTTGTGGAGGCACCCGCCTTGGGTGCATGTGTGAATACGGTCTGCCTCGGTTACTCGGGGTGGCAAGACAGGATTGAAAGAGGCTCCATGCCGACCATCAACCAGCTGATTGCCCAGGGGCGCGAGCCTGCTGCGAAGCGCAACAAAGTTCCTGCATTGCAGGGCTGCCCGCAGAAGCGCGGCGTTTGCACCCGGGTTTACACGGTGACCCCGAAGAAGCCGAACTCGGCGCTTCGTAAGGTTGCCAAGGTACGCCTGACCAACGGCTACGAAGTCGTGAGCTACATCCCGGGCGAAGGCCACAACCTGCAGGAACACAGCGTTGTGCTGATCCGCGGCGGGCGCGTGAAAGACCTTCCCGGCGTGCGCTACCACATCCTGCGCGGTGTGCTCGATACACAGGGTCTGCCGAAGCGTCGTAAGCGTCGTTCGCTCTACGGCGCGAAGCGGCCGAAGTAAGGAGACGGGGAATGAGCCGTCGTCGCCGCGCTGTTAAGCGCGAAATCCTGCCGGACCCCAAGTTCGGTGACGTTGTTCTCACGCGTTTCATGAACGCGCTGATGTATGATGGCAAGAAGTCGAACGCCGAGACCATCGTATATGGTGCGCTGGACGTGCTGAAGAAGCGCGGCGGGGCCCAGGCCGATGCAATAAAGATGTTCCATGAGGCGCTGGACAATGTGAAGCCGGCCGTTGAGGTGCGTTCGCGCCGCGTCGGCGGTGCCACGTATCAGGTGCCGGTGGAAGTTCGCACCGAGCGCCGCCAGGCGCTGGCGATCCGCTGGATCATCGATTCGGCCCGTAAGCGGGGCGAGCACACGATGGAAGACCGGCTGTCGAACGAGCTGCTGGATGCGGTGAACAACCGTGGTTCGGCGGTTAAGAAGCGTGAAGACACCCACCGGATGGCCGAAGCCAACAAGGCGTTCAGCCACTATCGCTGGTAGTTCATTCTGAGGCATTCACCTCAAGTCCAAAGCGGGCACGGAGAAGAGTACGATGGGTAAGGCTAAATTCGAGCGGAACAAGCCGCACTGCAACATTGGCACGATCGGCCACGTCGATCATGGCAAGACATCGCTGACCGCCGCGATCACCAAGATCCTGGCGAAGTCCGGCGGTGCGACGTTCACTGCCTATGACCAGATCGACAAGGCGCCCGAAGAGCGCGCCCGTGGCATCACGATCTCGACCGCGCATGTGGAATACGAGACGAAGAACCGCCACTACGCCCATGTCGACTGCCCTGGCCACGCCGACTACGTGAAGAACATGATCACCGGCGCCGCGCAGATGGATGGCGCGATCTTGGTCGTCTCCGCGACCGACGGCCCGATGCCGCAGACCCGCGAGCACATCCTGCTTGCCCGCCAGGTTGGCGTGCCGTCTCTCGTTGTGTTCCTCAATAAGTGCGACATCGCCGACCCAGAGCTCCTTGAGCTGGTCGAGATGGAGCTGCGTGAACTGCTGAGCAGCTACCAGTTCCCGGGCGACGACATTCCGATCATTCATGGATCGGCTGTTTGTGCCCTCAACGACACGCAGCCTGAGCTTGGCGAGCAGGCCATCCTCAAGCTCATGGAAGCGGTGGACAGCTACATCCCGCAGCCGGAGCGCGCCATCGACATGCCGTTCCTGATGCCGGTGGAAGATGTGTTCTCGATTTCTGGCCGTGGCACCGTCGTCACCGGCCGCGTTGAGCGCGGCATTGTCCGCGTCGGCGAGGAAGTGGAGATCGTCGGGCTTAAGAACACCGTGAAGACGATCGTCACGGGCGTCGAGATGTTCCGCAAGTTGCTGGACCAGGGGCAGGCTGGTGACAACATTGGCGCCCTGCTGCGTGGCACGAAGCGTGAAGATGTCGAGCGCGGCCAGGTTCTGGCCAAGCCGGGCAGCATCACGCCGCACACGAAGTTCAAGGCTGAAAGCTACATCTTGACCAAGGAAGAAGGCGGGCGCCACACCCCGTTCTTCACCAACTACCGTCCGCAGTTCTATTTCCGCACCACCGACGTCACCGGCATCGTGCAGCTGCCCGAAGGCACCGAGATGGTGATGCCGGGTGATAACGTGTCGATGGACGTGGAATTGATCATGCCTATCGCCATGGATGAGGGGCTCCGCTTTGCTATTCGCGAAGGTGGCCGCACCGTCGGCGCCGGCGTGGTTGCCAAGATCGTCGCCTGAGCCTGAAACGTTGAATGGTGTTGCGGCCAGGTCGGCATCTGCCGGTCTGGCCGTCTTCACCGGGAAGATCGAGTGATGGACAACCAGAATATTCGCATCCGCCTCAAGGCGTACGACCACCGCGTGCTGGACAACAGCACGAAGGAAATCGTGAACACGGCCAAGCGTACGGGTGCGCAGATCCGCGGTCCCATCCCGCTGCCGACGCATATCGAGCGTTTCACGGTCAATCGTTCGCCGCATGTCGACAAGAAGAGCCGCGAGCAGTTCGAGATTCGCACCCATCGCCGGCTGCTCGACATCGTTGAGCCGACGCCGCAGACCGTGGATGCGTTGATGAAGCTTGACCTCGCCGCCGGCGTGGACGTTGAGATCAAGCTCTAGCCTTTGATTAAAGCCTGACCGGCGGACGCCGGCGGGTATTTTGGCCTACGGACCTTTGGGTCCCTCTGGGAAATGTGAGATGCGCACAGGATTGCTTGCGAAGAAGCTGGGCATGACCCGGCTCTTCAAGGACGACGGGACGCATGTGCCCGTGACTGTACTGCACCTCGACAAGGTGCAGGTCGTGGCTGCCAAAACCGAAGCGACGGACGGCTACAACGCCGTTCAGCTGGGTTGGGGAACCGCGAAGGTGAAGAATGTCAGCCAGCCGAACAAGGGCCACTTCGCCAAGGCGAAGGTAGAGCCGAAGCAGAAGCTTGCCGAGTTCCGTGTCAGCGCCGATGCGCTGCTCGAGCCGGGCGCGACCTTGTCGCCCGCGCATTTCGTGGTCGGCCAGAAGGTTGACGTCTGCGGCATCAGCCAGGGCAAGGGTTTCGCCGGCGGCATGAAGCGGTGGAACTTCGCCGGTCTCGAAGCCAGCCACGGCGTGTCCGCCAGCCACCGTTCGCTCGGCTCGACTGGCAATCGCCAGGACCCTGGCAAGACGTTCAAGAACAAGAAGATGGAAGGCCACATGGGCGTCGACCGTGTGACCACATTGAACCTCGAGATCGCGGGCGTCGATTTGCCGCGCGGTCTGCTGATGGTGAAGGGTGCAGTTCCCGGCGCCAAGGGCGGCTATGTGTTCGTGCGCGATGCCATCAAGAAGGACCGGCATGCTGACGCGCCGTATCCGGCTGGTCTTGTCGTGGCCGTTGACGCGACGGCGCCTGACGCCGAACCGGCTCAGGGCTGAGGATCAGGACCATGCAGATCGATATCAAAACACTCGATAACGCCACGGCTGGGTCGGTAGACCTGCCGGTGGAGATCTTCGGCGCCGAGCCGCGGGCTGACATCATGGCCCGTGTGATCCACTGGCAGCAGGCGCGGCGCCGTGCCGGCACGCACAAGACCAAGGGCATGGGCGAGGTGCAGGGCACCACGAAGAAGCCCTATAAGCAGAAGGGCACCGGCAACGCCCGCCAGGGCAGCCTGCGCGCACCGCAGTATCGCACCGGCGGTGTGGTGCATGGCCCGGTGGTTCGCAGCCATGCCTATGACCTGCCGAAGAAGGTCCGCAAACTTGGCCTGATCTCGGCCCTGTCGCAGAAGCATGCCGAGGGCAAGCTGGTGGTGATCGATGCCGCCGCGAGCTCGGGCAAGACGCGCGATCTGGTGGCCAAGCTGAAGACACTGGGCTGGGCCTCTGCGCTGATCGTTGACCGTGAGGTTGACGTGGCCTTCGCACTCGCCAGCCGCAACATCATCGGTGTGGACGTGCTGCCGACGGTTGGCGCCAATGTTTACGACATCCTGCGCCATGACATCCTGGCGATCACCACCGCCGGGCTTGAGGGCCTGAAGGAGCGCCTGGCATGAGCGACAGCACAGCAAAAGTCGCGAAGCGCAAGCCGCAGCTTTCGCGCGAGGCGATGTATCAGATCATCCGTAACCCGGTGATCACCGAGAAGGCAACTCTGCTGGGCGAGCGTGGCCAAGTCGTCTTTCGCGTGGCGATCACGGCGACCAAGCCGGAAATCAAGGCCGCGATCGAGGGCCTGTTCGGCGTGAAGGTGATGGGCGTGAACACGCTGGTGCTCAAGGGGAAGACGAAGCGCTTCCGCGGGCGGCCGGGTGTTCGCTCGGATGTCAAGAAGGCCTATGTGAAGCTGGCGGATGGTCAGACAATTGACCTTTCCACCGGACTTGCGTGAGCGGGGAGCGAATTAGATGGCTCTGAGAAACTTTAAGCCCGTCACGCCGAGCCTTCGCGGCACGGTGCTGATCGATCGTAGTGAGTTGTGGAAGGGCAAGCCCATCAAGGGTTTGACCATCGGCAAGTCGCATTCCGGTGGGCGCAACAATCTTGGCCGCACCACCAGCCGGTTCCGTGGCGGCGGGCATAAGCAGTCCTATCGCCTGGTCGACTTCAAGCGCCGCAAGTTCGACGTGGTCGGTACGGTTGAGCGCCTGGAATACGACCCCAATCGCACTGCCTTCATCGCGCTGGTGAAGTATACGGACGGCGAGATGTCGTACATCATCGCACCGCAGCGTCTGAAGGTGGGCGACAACGTTGTCTCCGGGCTGCGGGCCGACATCAAGCCGGGCAATGCGATGCCTTTGGGTGCCATCCCCGTGGGGACGATCATCCATAACATCGAGATGAAGCCGGGCGCCGGTGCGAAGATGGCGCGTGCGGCCGGGCAGTTTGCCCAGCTGGTTGGCAAGGACTCCGGCTACGCGCAGATCAAGCTGATGTCCGGCGAAGTTCGCCTGGTGCGCGGCGAGTGCATGGCGGCAATCGGGGCAGTGTCCAATCCGGACAACTCGAACCAGAGCATCGGCAAGGCGGGCCGTTCGCGCTGGATGGGTCGTCGTCCGCATAACCGTGGTGTCGTGATGAACCCGGTCGACCATCCGCATGGAGGCGGCGAGGGCCGCACCTCGGGCGGCCGTCATCCGGTGACGCCGTGGGGCAAGCCGACGAAGGGTTACAAGACCCGCGTGAACAAGCGCACGGACCGTTTGATCGTCCGTCGTCGCAACAAGGGTAAGGACTGAGCCATGGCGCGTTCCGTCTGGAAGGGCCCGTTCGTTGACGGGTACCTGCTCAACAAGGCCGAGGCCGCACGGGGCTCGGGCCGCAACGAGATCATTAAGATCTGGTCGCGTCGCTCGACGATCCTGCCGCAGTTCGTCGGTCTCACCTTCGGTGTCTATAACGGGCACAAGTTCCTGCCCGTTCAGGTGACCGAGAACATGGTTGGCCATAAGTTCGGTGAATTCTCGCCGACGCGCACCTTCACGGGGCACTCGGCCGACAAGAAGGCGAAGCGGGGCTGACATGAGCAAGCCGAAATTTCCGCGCAAGCTGGCCGAGACCGAGGCACAGGCGCTCCTCAGCAACGTGCGCACCTCTCCGCGCAAGCTGAACCTCGTAGCTGCCCTGATCCGCAATCGCCCAGCCGGCGATGCGCTCGCGGTGCTGACGTTCAGCAAGCGCCGTATCGCCGTGCAGGTGAAGAAGGCGCTCGAGAGCGCCATCGCCAACGCCGAGAACAACCATCAGCTGGATGTCGATCGTCTGATCGTCAGCCGTGCAGAAGTTGGCCGTTCGCAGGTGATGCGCCGTTTCCATGCGCGTGGCCGCGGTCGGTCGGCGCGCATCGAGAAGTGGTTCAGCCATCTGAAGATCGTCGTGGCGGAAAAGCAGGACGCGCCAGCCGTCCCGGCGCAGGAGGCCGCATAGTATGGGTCACAAAGTCAATCCGATCGGGCTTCGGCTCGGCATCAATCGCACCTGGGACAGCCGCTGGTTCGCCGGCGCCGATTATTCGAAGCTACTCCATGGTGACCTGAAGCTACGCGCGCATCTGCGGCAGAAGCTCTCGGGCGCCGGGGTGTCGCGCGTCGTGATCGAGCGCCCGGCGAAAAAGCCGCGGGTGACGATCTATGCCGCCCGCCCCGGTGTGGTGATCGGCAAGAAGGGCCAGGACATCGAGGTTCTGCGTAAGGACCTGAGCAAGATGGCTAAGTCTGAGGTGTCGCTGAACATCGTCGAAATCCGCAAGCCGGAAATCGATGCGACGCTGGTGGCCGAGAACATTGCGCAGCAGCTGGAGCGCCGGGTGGCTTTCCGTCGCGCCATGAAGCGTGCGGTTCAGTCGGCGATGCGTCTCGGCGCCCAGGGCATCCGGATCAATTGCGGCGGCCGCCTTGGCGGTGCCGAGATCGCCCGGGTGGAGTGGTATCGCGAAGGTCGCGTGCCTTTGCACACCCTCCGTGCCGACATCGATTACGGTGTGGCCACCGCGAAGACGACGTATGGCACCTGTGGTGTCAAGGTTTGGATCTTCAAAGGCGAAATCCTCACCATGGACCCGCTGGCGCAGGACCGCCGTGCCGCCGAGCAGGCGCCGCAGCGCTAAGGACGAACGGACATGCTTTCCCCCAAGCGCACCAAGTATCGCAAGGCCCACAAGGGTCGTATCAAGGGCCTCTCCAAAGGCGGGACCGCGCTGAATTTCGGCGCGTTCGGCCTCAAGGCGCTCGAGCCCGAGCGGGTAACCGCCCGGCAGATCGAAAGCGCGCGCCGTGCAATAACGCGCGCCATGAAGCGCGCCGGACGCGTGTGGATACGCATCTTCCCGGACGTGCCGGTTTCGCAGAAGCCGCAGGAAGTGCGCATGGGTTCCGGCAAGGGTAGCCCTGAGTTCTGGGTGTGCCGGGTGAAGCCGGGCCGGATCATGTTCGAGATCGACGGCGTTGCCGCCGACCTGGCACGCGAGGCGCTGACGCTGGGTGCCGCCAAGCTGCCGATCAAGACCAAGTTCATCACCCGCATCGGAGACGCGTGAGATGGCCAAGGTGACCAAGCCGGCAGATGTCCGGGCCAAGACGATGGATGAGCTGGGGACCCAGCTGCTGGACCTGCGCAAGGAGCAGTTCAACCTGCGCTTCCAGCGGGCGACCGGGCAGAATGAGGGTGTGGGCCGCGTGCGCCAAGTGCGCCGCGACATCGCGCGTGTGAAGACAATCATGGCGGAGAAGTCTATCTCCGCCAGCAAGTCCTGAAGGGAGACGGGCGATGCCGAGGCGCGTCCTGACCGGGCGGGTGACCAGCGACAAGATGGACAAGACCATTACGGTTCTTGTCAATCGTCGCGTGATGCACCCGCTCTACAAGAAGTTCATCCGCAAGTCGAAAAACTATGCGGCGCATGACGACACCAACCAGTGCAAGATCGGTGACGCCGTGCGGATTGAGGAATGCCGGCCGCTGAGCAAGCGCAAGACCTGGCAGCTGATCGAGCGCAACGGCGTGGCCGTCGAGCGTTTCGTCGCTGTCGAGGCGGCGCCCGCGGCCGAACCCGCCGCGGCTGCGGTCTGAGGAGGCTTAGATGATCTCGGTTGAGAGCAACCTCGACGTTGCCGATAACTCCGGTGCGCGCCGCGTTCAGTGCATCAAGGTGCTGGGTGGCTCCAAGCGGAAGACAGCTTCTGTGGGCGACGTTATCGTCGTCTCGGTGAAGGACGCCATTCCGCGTGGCAAGGTGAAGAAGGGCGACGTGCACCAGGCGGTGATCGTGCGCACCAGCTTCGCCGTGCGCCGCGCCGATGGCAGCGCGATCCGCTTCGACCGCAATGCGGCCGTGCTGATCAACAAGCAGCAGGAGCCGATCGGCACCCGCATCTTTGGCCCGGTGGTGCGCGAGCTGCGGGCGAAGAAGTTCATGAAGATCATCTCGCTCGCGCCGGAGGTGCTGTAATGGCCGCGCGCATTCGCAAGGGCGACACTGTCGTCGTGATTTCCGGCGCCGACCGCGGCAAGCGCGGTGAGGTGCTGCGCGTGCACCCCAAGGACAACCGTGCGGTCGTCCAGGGTGTGAACGTGGCGAAGAAGCACACGAAGCCGAAGGGCATGGGCCAGCCCGGCGGTATCATCGAGGTGGAGGCGACCATCCATCTTTCGAACGTGAAGCTGGTGGACCCGAAGACCGACAAGCCGACTCGCGTCGGCTTCCGTGTCCTTGAAGACGGCACCAAGGTGCGCGTTGCCAAGGCCACCGGCAACGTCGTGGAAGGCTGAGGACGATGAGCGACAAGAAGGGCAAGGGCGGCAAGCCGCCGGCCAAGGGCGGCGCCAAGGGCAAGGCCGGCGTCAAGGGTGGCGGTGCCGCCAACCGCGGCAAGACGGGCGGCGCGAAGCCGGGCGCTCCTAAGGGCGGGATGGAGGTTTCGACCTCCCGTTCGAAGGGCGATCTGGGCTGGAAGGCCGCCGCCGAGGTCAGCGCCGGAACCGGCGAGACCCCGCGCATGCTGCAGCGCTACCAGGACAGCATCCGCGCCGCCATGCAGAAGGAGTTCGGTTATACGAACCCCATGCAGGTGCCGAAGCTGGAAAAGATCGTCATCAATATGGGCGTGGGTGAGGCTTCTGGCGATCAGAAGAAGCTCGACGCGGCCGTGGGCGAGTTGGCGCTGATCAGCGGCCAGAAGCCGATCAAGACGGTGGCGAAGAAGGCCATCGCCGGCTTCAAGATCCGCGAGGGCCTGCCGATCGGCTGCAAGGTCACGCTGCGCAAGACGCGTATGTATGAGTTCCTCGACCGTCTGGTGACGATCGCGCTTCCCCGCGTCCGCGACTTCCGCGGGATCGGCGGCAAGGGCTTTGATGGTCGCGGCAACTTCGCCATGGGCATGAAGGAGCAGATCGTGTTCCCGGAGATCGTCTATGACCGGGTCGAGCAGATCCGCGGCATGGACATCGTGTTCGTCACCTCGGCGAAGACCGATGCCGAGGCCAAGTCGCTGCTGAAGCAGTTCGATATTCCGTTCGCCGCGTAAGGCGATACGGCTGACTTAACGCTTTCGCTACATTGGAAAACCCCTGGCTTCGGCCGGCAGGTTCCGGAGGGTGAGACAGAATGGCAAAGACGTCTTCAGTCAACCGCAACACGATGCGGGAGAAGATGGCGGCGCGCGACAAAGGCAAGCGCGCGACGCTGAAGGCAATCGTCATGGACAAGACGCTGCCGGTTGAGGATCGCTTCGACGCGACGATGAAGCTCGCTGCCCTGCCGCGCAACGGTGCCAAGGTACGCGTTCGTCTGCGTTGCGAGCTGACCGGCCGTTCGCGCGGCAACTACCGCAAGTTCAAGCTGTGCCGCATCGCGCTGCGCGACCTGGCCAGCTCGGGGCAGATCCCGGGCATGGTCAAGGCGAGCTGGTAAGGAGCCCGGCACATGTCCATGTCTGATCCGTTGGGTGACATGCTCACCCGCATTCGTAATGCGCAGCACAACCGCTCCGCGTCCTGCGTCTCGCCGGCCTCAAAGCTGCGTGCGAGCGTGCTCGATGCGCTGAAGCGCGAAGGCTATATTCGCGGCTTCTCGGCCGAGGAGCTGCGCCCCGGCGTGGCCCAGCTGCGCATCGAGCTGAAGTATGCCGAGGGTGAGCCGGTGATCAAGGAGATCACCCGCGTCTCCAAGCCCGGCCGCCGCGTCTATTCGAAGATCCAGGACCTGCCGCGCGTCTATGCCGGCCTGGGGACATCGATCCTTTCCACCCCGCGTGGCGTCCTGAGCGACGCCGAGGCCCGCGCTGCCAATGTTGGCGGCGAAGTCCTTTGCCGCGTGTTCTGAGGGGGATGGCAGCATGTCTCGTGTAGGCAAATACCCCGTCGAAATCCCGGCCGGCGTGCAGGTGGCCATGGCCAACCGCATCCTGACGGCGAAGGGCAAGCTCGGCGAACTCACCCTGGCGTTGACCGACAATGTCGACGCCACGATCGATGGCAACAAGGTTGCCATCGCGCCGCGCGGCAATTCGACGCCGGCGCGGATGATGTGGGGCACCACGCGCGCGTTGGTGGCCAGCATGGTTAAGGGCGTGTCGGTCGGCTTCTCCAAGACCATGGAGATCACCGGCACCGGCTATCGCGCGGCCGTCAATGGCAATGCGCTGGTGCTGAACCTTGGTTTTTCACATGACGTGAACTTCGCCATTCCCGCGGGCATCAAGATCACCTGCGAGAAGCCGACCACCATCAAGGTGGAAGGGGTGGATAAGCGCCTGGTCGGGCAGGTTTGCGCCGAGATCCGCGCCTGGCGTCCGCCGGAGCCCTACAAGGGCAAGGGTGTGAAGTTCGAGGGCGAGGCGATCCTCCGCAAGGAAGGAAAGAAGAAGTAATGGCCGATATCAAGGATCTGGCCCAGCGTCGGCGCGAGCGCCTCCGCTTTGGGCTTCGCCGCAAGGCCTATGGGCGCCCGCGGCTTTCGGTGTTCCGCTCGGGTAAGCACATCTACGCCCAGGTGATCGACGACACGGCGGGGCATACGCTCGCCGCCGCATCGAGCCTGGATGGTTCGCTGCGCGAGGGCATCAAGACTGGCGCCGACAAGGCCGCTGCTGCGGCGGTTGGGAAGCTGGTCGCTGAGCGTGCGTTGGCCGCCGGGGTGACCGAGGTCGTGTTCGACCGCGGCGCTTACATGTATCACGGGCGCGTCAAGGCGCTAGCCGAGGCCGCCCGAGAGGGCGGTCTGGCCTTCTAAGGGGAATCGGGCATGGCACGGGAACCGCGTGAAGGCGGACGAGGCGGCCGCGAGCGTAGTGGCGGCGGTGGCGAGCGTGATCGGGACGGCGACGATCTGATCGACAAGCTGGTGACGATCAACCGCGTCGCCAAGGTGGTGAAGGGTGGCCGTCGGTTCGCCTTCGCCGCACTTGTCGTCGTTGGCGATCAGAAGGGTCGCGTCGGCTACGGCGCCGGCAAGGCGCGTGAAGTGCCGGAAGCGATCCGCAAGGCGACCGAGCGGGCGAAGCGCACCATGATCCGCGTGCCGCTGAAGGAAGGCCGCACGCTGCATCATGATGTGGAGGGCCATTACGGCGCCGGCCATGTCGTGCTGCGCAGCTCCGGTGCCGGCACCGGTATCATCGCCGGTGGCCCGATGCGCTCGGTGTTCGAGACGTTGGGCGTGGGCGATGTGGTGGCGAAAAGCCTCGGCAGCCGCAATCCGCACAACATGGTGAAGGCGACTTTCGCCGCTCTGCAGCGTTGCGCCAGCCCGCGTTCGGTCGCGGCTCGCCGCGGCAAGAAGGTGTCCGACATGCTGGGCAAGCGCGACGCCCCGGCGGACGCGGCAGCGCAGGAGGGTGCTGATGTCTGATACGAAGAAGACGGTTCGGGTGACCCAGGTCGCCTCTGCCCTGGGCCGCAAGCCCGGGCAGAAGGAGACTCTGATTGGTCTCGGCCTGAACAAGATCCGGCGTACCCGCGAGTTGGAGGACACCCCCTCCGTGCGCGGCATGATCAACAAGGTGGCCCACCTGATCAAGGTGGAGGAGCTGTCCTGAGCCCTGCTCAGGACAGAGGAGAACGGCGATGAAGCTGAACGAACTGCGTGACAATCCTGGCTCGCGCCTGAAGTCCAAGCGCCTCGGCCGCGGCATCGGCTCCGGCAAGGGCAAGACGTCGGGCAAGGGTGTGAAGGGCCAGAAGGCGCGTGAGGGCGTGGCCCTTAACGGCTTCGAAGGCGGCCAGCTGCCGATCTATCGTCGGCTGCCCAAGCGCGGCTTCAAGAACATCTTTCGCGTGAGCTATGCGCCGATCAACCTCGGCGCGATCGCCAAGGCCATTGCGGCCGGCAAGCTCGACGGCGCTGCGATCACCGAGGAAAGCCTGGCGAAAGCCGGTCTGGTCCGGAGCGGTCTGAGTGCGAAGGGCGTGCGGCTGTTGGCAACCGGTGAGATCACGACCGCCATCAACATCACCGTCTGTGGCGCGTCCGCAGCGGCGGTGGCGGCGGTCGAGGCGGCTGGCGGCACGGTGACGATGACTGTGCCGGCGCATGTGCCGGATGGTCCGAAAGCCTGAGGCTTCCGCCGGCAGCGTCGGCGGGCTATGAGACTTCAAACGGCGCCCCGGGAGACCCGTCGGCGCCGTTTGTGTTGATTGCGCAGCGCTGCTGGCCCACATAGGCAGTGCGAACCAACAGGGGACTGGCACATGGCGTCGGCGGCCGAGCAGCTCGCGGCAAACATGAACCTCGGCGTCTTCTCGAAGGCGACTGAGCTCAAGAAGCGCATCTGGTTCACCCTGGGGGCGCTGCTGGTCTATCGCATCGGCACCTATATCCCGGTGCCGGGGGTCGATGCCTCGGTGATGGGGGAGATGCTGGCCCAGCACGGTGGCGGCATTCTCGGAATGTTCGACATGTTCAGCGGCGGCGCGCTCGGGCGCATGACCGTGTTCGCGCTGAACATCATGCCCTACATCTCGGCAAGCATCATCATCCAGCTGATGACGGCCGCGGTGCCGCAGCTCGAGGCCCTCAAGAAGGAGGGTGAGAGCGGCCGCAAGAAGCTCAATCAGTACACCCGCTACCTGACGGTGGTGATTGCCATCGTGCAGTCCTACGGCATCGCCGTCGGTCTCGAGTCGATGCGTGGTGCCTTCGGTGCGGCGGTGATCGATCCGGGCGCGTTCTTCCGCATCTCCTGCGTGGTGACGCTGGTCGGTGGCACGATGTTCCTGATGTGGCTGGGTGAGCAGATCACCGCGCGCGGCATCGGCAACGGCACCAGCCTGATCATCTTCGCGGGCATTGTCGCCAACCTCCCGTCGGCGCTCGGCAGTCTGCTGGAACTCGGCCGTACCGGCGCGCTGAGCCCCATCTTCATCCTGTCGTTCCTGGTGATCGCCGTCGCCGTCGTTGCGTTCATTGTGTTCATCGAGCGGGCGCAGCGGCGGATTGTGATCCAGTATCCGAAGCGCCAGGTCGGCCAGCGGATGTTCGGTGGCGACTCGACGCATATGCCTTTGAAGATCAACACCGCCGGCGTCATCCCGCCGATTTTCGCGAGCTCGATCCTGCTGATCCCGGCCACGGTTTCAGGCTTCTCGACGGGCGCGGACGCGGACGGCATCCTCGCCAAGATTGGCGCGGCGCTGGCGCATGGCGAGCCGCTCTATATGATCGCCTACGCCTCGATGATCATATTTTTCAGCTACTTCTACACCGCCGTTGTGTTCAATCCGGAGGAGACGGCCGATAATCTCAAGAAGTATGGCGGCTTCGTTCCCGGCATCCGTCCTGGTGCTGCCACGGCCGCTCATTTCGACCATATCTTGACCCGACTGACGACTGTGGGCGCACTGTACATGTGCGTCGTCTGCCTGTTGCCGGAGGTTCTGATCAGCCGGTATGGCGTGCCCTTCTATTTCGGCGGCACATCGCTGATGATCATTGTGTCAGTCACGATGGACACGGTGACGCAGGTGCAGTCGCATCTGATTGCCCATCAGTATGAGGGGCTGATCAAGAAGGCGCGGGTGAAGGGGAGAGGGCGTTGAATCTGATTCTGCTGGGTCCGCCTGGGGCGGGCAAGGGAACGCAGGCCAAGCGCTTGCAGGATCGCTATGGCGTCGTCCAGATCTCGACCGGCGACATGCTGCGCGCGGAAGTCACCGCGGGGAGCGAGGTGGGCTTGCACGCGAAGGCGGTGATGGCTGCCGGCGGGCTCGTCTCCGACGAAATCCTGATACGCATGCTGTCCGGTCGCATCGGGCGCGAGGATTGCGTGCACGGTTTCATTCTCGACGGCTTTCCGCGGACCGTGCCGCAGGCGCGTGCGCTCGACGAGATGCTCGAGGGCCAGGGTCGTGGCCTCGATGCCGTGATCGAACTCGTGGTCGACGATGCCGCCCTCGTCGAGCGCATCGCCGGGCGCTATTCCTGCACCGCGTGTGGCGCCGGCTATCACGACAGCTTCCAGCAGCCGCAGCTGCCCGGCGTGTGTGACCGGTGCGGCGGAACCGCGTTCCTCCGGCGGCCCGACGACAAGCGGGAGACGGTTGGTGCTCGCCTGGCCGCCTATCATGAGCAGACAGCCCCTATCCTGCCGCACTACGCGGCGCTGGGGCGGTTGCGCAAAGTGGACGGGATGGCTGACATCGATGATGTGACCACCGCCCTCGTGACCATCCTGGATGCTCTGCCGGTAGCGAAGGGCTCGGCTGCATGAACTGCTGGGCGTGTTCACGAAAAGTTGATCTGCGCGCGTTGACTCCCGGGTGCTGCTCGCTATAGTGCGCGCCCTTGACGACCCCCGTTCGCGGGCGGTCGCCACCATGTTTTCCACAGGCCTGTGCGGGCAAATGAGCCAGCCGCTTCCGGCGTCTGGCCGATCGGGAGTGATCCCGATTTTGAAGGAGTGAATGGGCGTGGCTCGTATTGCCGGCGTGAATATCCCGACCAACAAGCGCGTGACGATCAGCCTGCGTTACATCTACGGCATCGGGCCGAAGAAGGCGCATGACATCTGCACGAAGCTCGCCATTGCCGATGACAAGCGGGTGAACCAGCTCTCCGATGAGGAGGTGCTGCGCATCCGCGAGTTGATCGACCGCGACTATCGCGTCGAAGGCGACCTGCGCCGCGAGACCGCGATCAACATAAAGCGTCTGATGGACCTCGGCTGCTACCGCGGCTTGCGCCATCGTCGTGGCCTGCCGGTGCGTGGCCAGCGCACCCACACGAACGCCCGTACCCGCAAGGGTAAGGCCGTGGCGATCGCCGGCAAGAAGAAAGTGACGAAGTAAGGGCCACCCGGCCAACCGCCTCCGCGTATTCCGCCGCGCGCCCATCCGGTCGCGCGGCCCAGACGAACAGGACAGCACATTATGGCGAAGCCCGCCGCATCCGCGCGCCCCCGCAAGAAGGAGCGCAAGAACATCACTTCCGGCGTGGCTCACGTCGCCGCCACGTTCAACAACACGATGATCACCATCACCGATGCGCAGGGCAACACCATTGCCTGGTCGTCGGCCGGTGCGCAGGGCTTCAAGGGCAGCCGCAAGTCCACCCCCTACGCAGCCCAGGTCGCCGCCGAGGATGCTGGCAAGAAGGCCCGCGAGCACGGCATGGAGACGCTGGAGATCGAAGTCAGTGGCCCGGGTTCGGGGCGTGAAAGCGCCCTTCGCGCGTTGCAGGCGGTCGGCTTCTCGATCAGCTCCATCCGCGACATGACGCCAGTGCCGCATAACGGCTGCCGCCCGCGCAAGCGCCGCCGCGTCTGAGGCTGGCTGCGGCGCGTTTCGCCGCTCTGTCCTTTGCGTTGCCGCCCGGTGTCCAACTCCGGGTGGCCTTTGCTGCCCCCGGCTAGCCTTACCTGCGAGGTGATTGACCCATGCGACTCAGTGCGACCCTGCAGAAGAACTGGCAGTCCCTGATCAAGCCGGAAAAGCTCGACGTCGACCCCGGTTCCGATCCCGCCCGCGTTGCAACCATCATCGCGGAGCCCCTCGAGCGCGGCTTCGGCATGACGCTTGGCAACGCCATCCGCCGCATTCTGCTGTCTTCGTTGCAGGGTGCCGCCGTCACCGCCGTGCAGATCGACGGGGTGCTGCACGAGTTCAGCTCCATCGCCGGCGTGCGCGAGGACGTGACCGACATCGTGCTGAACATTAAGCAACTCGCCCTTCGCATGCATGGCGACGGGCCGAAGCGCATGGTGCTGCAGGCGACCGGGCCGGGCGAAGTGAAGGCGGGCCAGATCCAGGCCGGCCATGACATCGACGTAATGAACCCCGATCTCGTCCTGTGCACCCTCGATGAGGGTGTGAAACTCAGCATGGAGTTCACGGTGCAACTCGGCAAGGGTTACGTCCCCGCCGCGGCCAACCGTCCGGAAGACGCTCCGATCGGCCTCATCCCGGTCGACAGCATCTTCTCCCCCGTCCGCCGTGTGTCCTACAAGGTCGAGCCGACCCGCGTGGGCCAGGTGACGGACTACGATAAGCTGCTGCTGACGGTCGAGACCAATGGCGCGGTGACGCCCGAGGACGCGGTGGCTTTGTCCGCCCGCATCCTGCAGGACCAACTGCAGCTGTTCATCAATTTCGACGAGCCGCAGGCGCTGCGTACGGAAGAGCCGCAGGACGACCTGCCGTTCAACCGCAACCTGCTGCGCAAGGTGGACGAGCTCGAATTGTCGGTCCGCAGCGCCAACTGCCTGAAGAACGACAACATCGTCTATATCGGCGATCTCGTTCAGAAGTCGGAGCAGGAGATGCTGCGCACCCCGAACTTCGGCCGCAAGTCCTTGAACGAGATCAAGGAAGTGCTGTCGGCGATGGGGCTGTCGCTTGGCATGGCAGTGACCGGCTGGCCGCCGGAGAACGTAGAAGATTTGGCCAAGCGGCTCGAAGAGCCGTTCTAGTAGGCTGGCAAGGGAATATAAGTCATGCGTCACGGCGTTTCCGGGCGGAAGCTCGGCGTTACCACCAGCCATCGCTTTGCGATGTTCCGCAACATGGCCCATGCACTGATCAAGCATGAGCAGATCACCACCACGCTGCCCAAGGCGAAGGAGCTTCGCCCGGTCTGCGAGAAGCTGATTACGCTCGGCAAGCGTGGCGGTCTCCACGCCCGCCGCCAGGCCTACGCGCAGCTGCGCGACGACGTGATCGTCGCCAAGCTCTTCACGACGATTGCTGAGCGCTACAAGGACCGGCAGGGCGGCTACTGCCGCGTGCTGAAGGCTGGCATGCGCTACGGTGATGCCGCCGACATGGCGGTGATCGAACTCGTCGATCGCGACGTCTCCGCCAAGGGCAAGGATAGCGGCCCGGTGCAGGACATGGCGCAGGACGACGAAGCGGCATAAGCTGTCGGGGGGCAGTCGCCCTTCGCTCGCTTGCTGATGATGATCGGAAGGGCGGGGCTTGTCCCCGCTTTTTCCATTTCTGGCCCCCACATGACCGGTCTGCCCTTTCCCCCGCCCGATGACCCCGGCCGCCCGCTGGCGGAGCGCCTGCGCCCCGCCGTTTTGGCGGATGTGGTGGGCCAGGACCATCTGCTCGGCCCGAACGGCACGCTCACCCGCATGCTCGCCCGCGGCTCTTTGGCCTCGCTGATCCTCTGGGGGCCGCCGGGGGTGGGCAAGACCACCATCGCCCGGCTGCTGGCGGAGGCGGCGAATCTGCATTTCGTGCAGCTTTCCGCGGTTTTCTCCGGGGTCGCCGACCTCAAGAAATGCTTCGAGGACGCCACCCGCCGCCGCGCCGCGGGCCAGGCGTCTCTGCTGTTCGTCGATGAGATCCACCGCTTCAACCGCGCCCAGCAGGACGGCTTCCTGCCGGTTGTCGAGAACGGCACCGTCACCCTGATCGGTGCCACCACCGAGAACCCCTCATTTGCGCTGAACGGGGCCCTGCTCTCCCGCTGTCAGGTGATGGTGCTCCGCCGCCTCGATGATCCCGGCCTGGAGCGGTTGCTCGCCCGCGCCGAAGCGGTCGGCGGCGAGCCCCTGCCGTTGCAGGAGGAGGCCCGCGGCGTGCTGCGCGCAATGGCTGACGGCGACGGCCGCTATCTGCTCAACCTCGCCGAGCAGCTCATGGCGCTCCCGGCCGATACGCCCCCGCTCGATACCGCCGCTCTGTCGGAACTGCTGGCCAAGCGCGCTGCTCTCTACGACAAGGACCGCGAGGAGCACTACAACCTCATCTCGGCGCTGCACAAATCCCTGCGAGGCTCGGATGCCGATGCGGCACTCTACTGGTTCGCCCGCATGCTGGCGGGCGGCGAGGACCCCCGCTTCATCGCCCGCCGCCTCGTGCGTTTCGCCAGCGAGGACATCGGCATGGCCGATCCGCAGGCCCTGCCGCAGGCGCTCGCCGGCTGGGAGGCCTATGAGCGGCTCGGCACGCCGGAGGGCGAGCTGGCGCTGGCGCAGGTGGTGATCTATCTCGGCACGGCGCCGAAATCGAACGCGCTCTACACCGGCTTCGGCGCGGCGCGGAAGGCGGCGGCGGGCACCGGCAGCCTCACCCCGCCGGCGCATATCCTCAACGCGCCGACAAAGTTGATGAAGAACCTGGGCTATGGTGCCAGCTACGCCTATGACCACGATACGGCGGAGGGATTCTCTGGCCAGAACTACTTCCCGGACGGTATGGCGCGCGCGAACTTCTACCGCCCGCGCGACCGGGGCTTCGAGCGCGAAGTCGCCAAGCGGCTGGAATATTGGGCGCGCTTGCGCCAGGAGCGAGGCGGATGACGGTTGAACAACGCGTGGTGACGGACGACGAGGCGGATATCCGTCTTGATCGCTATCTGCGCCGCCACATCCCAGGCCTGACCCAGGCGGTCGTCCAGAAGCTCTGCCGCACCGGGCAGATCAGGGTGGACGGCAAGCGAGTCGAGACCTCCACCCGGCTCATCCCCGGCCAGGCCGTGCGCATCCCCCCGGTGAAGGCGGCCCCCGTCGGCGAAAAGCCGGAGGTGCCTCTGGAGCCGGAGATGATCCGCGACGCGCTGGCGATGGTCCTCTACCGCGACGACTCGGTGATCGTGTTGGACAAGCCGCACGGCCTCCCGAGCCAGGGGGGGCCTGGCATCCACCGCCATGTCGACCGGATGCTCGATGCGCTGCGCTTCGGCTCGGAGCATCGCCCCCGGCTGGTGCACCGGCTGGACCGCGATACATCGGGTGTGATGGTCGTCGCCCGCACGCCAGGGGTGGCGGCCAAGCTCGCCGCCGGGTTCCGCTCCCGCATGTTGGAGAAGATTTACTGGGCGGTGGTGTGTGGCCGCCCGGTGCCGGTGGAGGGGCGGATCGACGCGCCGCTCGTGCGCATCGAGGGCTTCCGCGGCGAGCGCACCGCCATCGCCAAGGAAGGCGATGAAGATGTGGCACGTGCCGTGACCGACTACCGTACGCTGGACCATGCGGCGCGCAAGCTCGCCTGGCTCGAACTGCGGCCGCATACCGGGCGCACGCACCAGTTGCGCGTCCATTGCGCCGGCATCAGCGCCCCGATTCTCGGCGATGCTCCGTATGGCGAGATCCGGCGCGAGGACGGCGTGCCGCGCAACACCGCGCTGGTGGAGGGGCTGTCGGACCAGTTGCACCTGCACGCCCGCCGCCTGACGCTGCCGCATCCCGATGGCGGCACGCTGACGGTGGAGGCGGAATTGCCCACCCATATGCGGGCGACGTTCCGGCAACTCGCCTTCGACGCACCGCCGCCGGCGCCTCCGCTGCGTCGCAAGGCCTAGCCCTGGCCGGCTCAGACGCTGGTGATTTCCGGATGTTGGCGGGCCATCGCCATCGCGAAGCTGCTGTTGCTGCCGACCGGCTTCATCACCGCTTCCACCCGGTTGCGGGCGCCGAGCAGGCGGTAGAGCGCGGCCAGATGCGTCTTCACGGTCGGCACGGCAAGCCCGAGGTTGCGGGCGATCTCCTTGGTTGAGCGGCCCTCGCGCAGCAGGCGCAGCACATCGTGCTGCCGCGCGGTGAGGCCTGGTGCGGCCGGGGGTGCGATGGGGGCGCCGATGCTGCGCAGGGCAAGCAGAAAGCTGTCGACGGGGCTGCGGCGCGGCGCTGGCGCAGGCCCGGCCGCATCCAGCAGTTCGATCAGGCTCTGCCGGTTGGCGCCGGGGCCGAGCACCAGAATGCGGACTTCGGGGTGGCGGAATTCGAGGGCATTGGCCGCCGCACGATCGCCGAATCCGGGTGTTGCAGCATCCATAAACGCGACATCAATGCGACGGGTCTCTAAAATGGAATGAATTTGCAGAAGCTCGGTTGCACAAACGACACGCGATCTGGGGTGGAAAATGCCCATCAATACAGTGATGGCATCTCGTATTGAGGTGTTATCGGAAATCAGGAGTGCGTGCATTGGAGTGATCCCGCTTCGATCGCCAATTGATACCCTACTAGAGTATTTGCGGCGTTCCAGATCAGGTAACAAGTTGTGAACTTGCGCTTAATTTCGAACAATTGACCGTGAATGTCGCGTGAATCACAATGCCGTGAAGTCGTTGAAGAAAGTGAATATTCAACTTTCTGTGAGTATATATGTATGAAGTCACTCTCGTGATAGTCCCGTGAAGACCTTCAATGCGCGGTCGACCTCTTCATCGGAAAGATCGGCTTGCAGCATATTGGCCGCTCCATTGCGATCGCCGGACATCGCCAGGATCGCGGCCATGTCATGCCTGATCCGCGGGGTCGCACCCGGGCTCTGGGCGATCGGCCGCAGGATCGGAATTGCCTCCGCAGCCCGGCCAGACAGACCGAGCGATAGCGCGAGATTGACGGCCGCCGCCTGCATCGTCGGCTGGCTCGCCAACGCCTGGCGGTAGGCGAGCTGCGCCTCGGCATGCCGGTTCTGCAGGTCGCGCGCGATCCCGAGATTGTTCGCCGCCGCCGCCGAGCGCGGGTTCAGTGTCAACGCCTGCAGAAACTGCGCCTCCGCCGCCGCCGCATCGACGCTCATCAGCAGCCGGCCCAGCCCAAGCCGCGCCTCGGCGGAGCGGGGGGTGACGGCGAGAGCGGCCTGATACGCGGCCACCGCCTCCTCCCCGCGGTTCATCGTCGCCAGCGCATCGGCCCGCAGCAGCAGCGCCTCGGGATCGGCGGGGCGGCGGGTCAGCAGATTGCCGGCCACCTGCAAGGCGGCTTCCGGCGCGCCGCCGTTCAACGCCGCCCGCCCGACATTGGCGCTCGGGTCGGCGCTGGAGAGTTGGTTGCCCGTCGAACCGCAGGCCGCAAGGGCCACGGCGAACAGCAGGGGGATCAGGGGGGACAAACGGCGCATGGCATCACCCGAAGTTGCGGATCAGCTGGATAACGGCGGGCCCGCCCACGACGATGAACACGCAGGGCAGGATGAAGATGATCATCGGCACGGTCAGCAGGATCGGCAGCCGGGCTGCCTTCTCCTCGAATCGGTTCAGCACTTCCTGGCGCATTTCGCCGGACAGGGCGCGCAATGCCTCGGACAGCGGGGTGCCGTATTGCAGCGTTTGCGCCAGCGTTGCGGTCAGCCGGCGCAGGCTGTCGAGCCCGGTGCGCACGCCCAGGTTACCCAGTGCGATCCGGCTGTCGGCGATGATCTGCAACTCGGTGGCCGTCTGCGCCAGTTCCCAGGCGAGTTGCGGATGGATGTCGCGGATCTCCGCCTCCACCCGCACCACCGCCGGCTGCAGGGCCAGGCCGGACTGGGCGCAGATCAGCAGCAGGTCCAGCGTATCCGGCAGCCCACCCTCGACGGCGCTGAGGTAGCGGTTGCGCAGCCGGCGGATCACCATGTCCGGCCCGAGCATTCCGCCGATGCCGGCGATCAGCGTGGCGGTGTTGGCCGTCTCCGAGTCGAGGTCCAGGCCGTAGCCGAGCAGGAAGGCGGTGGCGGGCAGGGAGAACAGCAGCAGCATCTTCGCGCCGACGAACAGGCCGAGGCTGTTGCGCGCGGCGATGCCGGAGGCGGCGAGCGTCTGCTCGAATTCGTTGACGGTCCGCTGCGACAGCAGGCCGCTGCGCGCGATCAGCGCGCCGATGCGCCCCACGGCGGCCATCAGCATCGACCCCACCTGCTGTGCGGTCAGCGCCTCGCGCACCACCCTGGTGTTCGCACCCTTCAGCCGTTGATCGACCCGCTCCTCCTGCGTGACGATCCGCAGCAGCGCCCAGGCGGAGATGATCACCGTGGTGGCGCAGATCAGGGCCGCGGTTAGCAGCGCGTTCGCGGTCATGCCCCGCCTCTCATGCGAGGCTCTTGCGGATGATCGCGCGCATGACCAGCACGCCGACGACCAGCGAGGCCGCGGCCATGCCGAGCAGCTTGGTGCCCAGCGGATCTTCGAACAGCACGCTGATATAGGCCTTGTTCAGCAGATACATCCCGCCGCCGGAGATGAACGGCAGGGAGATCAGCACCCCGGCACTGGTCCGCGCCTGCGAGGCCATTGCCATTCCCTTCGCGCGCAAGGCGAGCCGCTTGCGGATCACGTCGGCCAGGCCGTCCAGGGTTTCGCTCAAGCCGCCGCCGGCGGTGGCCTGGAGGGACAGGGTGGTGGCGAAGAAGCGGTATTCGGCCAGTCCCGTCCGCTCGGACATCGCCTTGACCGCCTCGTCCAGCTTGCCACCGATCTGCATCTCGCTGACGATGTTCTTGAATTCGCTCCGCGTCGGTTCCGGCGCCTCGCGCGAGACGACCCGCACCGCCTCGCTCACCGGAATGCCCACGCGCACCGAGCGCACGATCATCGAGAGCGCATCGGGGAACTGCTTGACCAGCGTGCGCGACCAGCGGTCGTCCAGCCCGCCGAAGATCGCCCGGCTGAGCAGCATCCAGGCCACCGGGGTGGCGAACAGCGCGATATCGCCAAGCATCCCGGCGGACAGCATGGTCAGCGAGCGGGCAGCCGCCAGGGTCAAGGCGAGGATCATCCAAGGCCGCAGCGGATAATGCGCGGTGCGCGCGGGGTTGAAGCCGAATTGCATCGCGACGCGCTGGCCGACCGTCTGGCGGCTCACCACCGCGCGGGCGATCGGGCGCGACAGGCCGGGCCGGGCGCGCCGCAGCTCGCTGCCCGCCACGGCCGCGATGCGCGCCTGCAAACGCTTGTCGCGGTTCGCCGCGCGCATTACCTGCACCGCCATCGCCACCATGCCCAGCGCGAGCACCCCGGCGGCGGGCAGCAGCAGCGGGTTGAGCGGCGTGCTCATCTAATCGCGCTCATCCGGCGCTTCCTCCAGCACCTGCTGCCAGGCGCGGTCGAGGCCGAAATAGAGCAGCTGCTTCATGAAGCTCGGGCGGGCGCGGCTGACGTTGTAGCGACCCTTCACCCGGCCGGTTGCCGTCTCGCCGGTGATTTCGAACTGGAAGATGTCGTTCATCACGATCACCTCGCCTTCCATGCCGCACACCTCAGTCACCTGGGTGACGCGCCGGCCGCCGTCGCGGTGGCGTTCCACCTGCACGATCAGGTGCACCGCCCCGATGATCTGCCGGCGGATGGCGCTGGAGGGCAGGCCCATATTGCCCATCTGCACCATGTTCTCGATGCGCATCAGCGCATCGCGCGTGGTGTTGGCATGGATGGTGGACATCGATCCGTCATGCCCGGTGTTCATCGCCTGCAACATGTCGAACGCCTCGCCGCCGCGCACCTCGCCGATGATGATCCGGTCGGGCCGCATCCGCAGCGCGTTGCGCACGAGATCGCGCTGGGTGATCTCGCCCTTGCCTTCCAGCGACGGCGGCCGGGTCTCCAGGCGGACGATATGCGGCTGCTGCAATTGCAGCTCGGCTGCGTCCTCGACGGTGACGATGCGTTCGGACGGCTCGATCATGCTCGACATCGCATTCATCAGTGTCGTCTTGCCCGAGCCGGTGCCGCCGGAGATGATGGTGTTCAGCCGCGCCCGCCCGGCAATTTGCAGGATCTTGGCGATCGAGGTCGACATCGCCCCCAGCTCGACCAGCCGGTTGAAGCCGATCTTGGACTTGCCGAACTTGCGGATCGACATGCACGGCCCATCGAGCGCCAGCGGCGGGAAGATGATGTTCACCCGGCTGCCGTCCTTCAGCCGCGCATCCACCATCGGGCTGCTCTCGTCGATGCGCCGGCCGACGGCCACCGCGATGCGCTGGCAGATACCAGCCAGATGCTGCTCGTCGCGGAAGCGCACGTCGCTGAGGATCACCTTGCCCTCGCGCTCGATGAACACCTTGAACGGGCCGTTGACCATGATGTCGGCGATGCGGTCATCGGCCAGCAGCTGCTCCAGCGGGCCGAGGCCGAGCATGTCGTTGACCAACTCGGCGGCGAGCGCGCGCTGCTCGCGGGCGTTCATCTGCATCCGCCGGTCGGTCGCGATTTCGCTGATCAGGCGCTCCACTTCGCCGGCCAGCCGCTCTGGCGGCAGGGCGGCAACCGCGGCGGGTTCCAGCCGGGCGATCGCCAGCAGCCGCATCTCGTTGATCGCGTCCGACGGCAGGCCGGCGCGCGACTCCTCCAACGGGCCGCCGGCGTTGCGGCGGGCGAACGGGCCGGGGGGTACGGCGTTCATCGGAAGAACGGCAGACGCCAGCGCCGGCGCGGCGGCGGCGCCTCGGCCCGGCCGACGGCATCCAGCGGATCGCTCGCCGCGACCTGGCGGGCCAGTTCGACGATGGCCGCATTGAACGGCCCGCGCGTGGCGGCCAGCGGCTCGCCCACCGTCGTCGCCGTCTCCACCTGCTTCGGCAGATCGGGGATCACCACATCCGCCTTCATGCCCAGCGCGTCCTCGACCTGCTTGCGCGCCAGCCCGCCGGGCATGCCCAGCCGGTTCAGCACCACCGTCGGCCGGCGCGTCTGCAAGGAGCCGGGCATCATCTGCAACATCCTGAGCGTGTCGCGGATGCAGGCCAGCGTCGGCAGCATCACCAGCACCCGCTGATGCCCGAGGTCGAGCAGGTCGCGGTTGAACTGCACCGGCAGGAAGGGCGTGTCGGCGACGATAAAGTTGTAGCGCGCACGCAGCGCCTCCAGCAGTGTCGTTGCCGCGCCCTCGGCATAGGCTGGTATTTCCGACAGGTCCTCCAGGCAGGAGAGCACATGCAGCCGGTCCGCCGCCGGCTGAGCCGCGCGTTCGGCGAGCAGGCTGTCGAGCCGGTCCGGCTCCTCCAGCGCGGTGCGCAGGCCGCGCCCGGCCGGCGTGTTGAGCAGCAGGGAGGCGACGCCGCGATGCAGGTCGGCATCCAGCAGCACGGTGTGCCGACGCCGCTGCACGCCCAGGTTCCAGGCGAGATTGGCGGCGATCACGCTCGCGCCGACGCCGCCATGCGTGCCGGTGATGGTCACCATCCGCCCGCCCAGCACCACCGCGGCATCCGGGCTCTGGCCGGCCACCAGCGGTCCGAAATGCCGGCCGATCAGATCGCGCGTCAGCGGCTTGGCGAGGTATTCCATCACCCCGAGCCCGCGGGTGACCTGGCGGTAGAAGCCGATGTCGTCCACATCGCCGACGGCCAGCACGCACACATCCGGCTCCACCACCTCGCCGAGCTTGCGCAGGGCGGCGATCGGGTCGTCGTCGCCGGCGATATCGACCACCAGCACCCGCGGCGTGGTCGCCTTTTGCATGGCGGCAATGGCCGCGCGAATGCCGCCGCGGCGCAGTTCCATGCCCTCGGGCACGATGTCGATCAGCCCATCCTGCAACTCCCGCAGGGTGGCATTGTCGTTGACGAAGGCCATCACGTGCTGGCGGTCATGCCGGGCCGGGGCGGGTGCCTCGGCGGCTTCGAGAGAGAAGGGGCTCATGGGCTATCCGAGCCGGCCGGCATCAGGCCGCGCAGCAGCGCCGCCGCCCCGCCGCCGCCGCCGGCTGGGCCGCCCCCGCCGCCACCTGCCGCCCCGCCGGCCGGCGGGGCTGCCCCGCCAGCGGGCGCCCCACCCCAGATGCGGGTCACCGCCCGGGTGGCCTGCTTGTAGTGCGGCCCGGTATCGCCGCGGCCCCGCACGAGATCGCGCGGCTCCGCGAGCTGGGCGGCGATGTTGCCGGCGTTCACGCCCTCGGGCCGCCACATCCCCTCGCGCCGGTAGGGATCCAATTGGGCGCGCTGGTAATCGTCGCAGCCCGGCAGGCTGGCGGCGAGGCAGGTGGCCAACGCCATGATGCTGAGCGTTTTCATTGCATGATGAACCCGGCATGGCCCGGCAGGCGCGGCGCGGCGGCGGCGGGCGGCCGGCCGACCTGGCGCAGCAGCAGGATGCGCTCGAGATCGGTCGGCGGCACGAAGCTCTCGCCCGGCAGCTTCAGGGTCGTGGGATCGTCCACCGGGCGGACGATATAGGGGGTGACGACAATCACCAGCTCGGTCTCGTTGCGCAGGAACTTGTCCGAGCGGAACAGCGCGCCCAGCACCGGCACGTCGCCGAGGCCGGGCAGGCCGCTAACGGTCTGGTTCACATTGTCCTGCAGCAGGCCGGCGATGGCGAAGCTCTGGCCGCTGCCCAGCTCCACCACCGTCTCGGCGCGCCGCACCGTCAAGGCGGGGATCTGGATGGTCGCATTGCCTGCGGCAAGCTTCACCGAACCCTGGTCGGTCAGCTGGCTGACCTCCGGCGTCACCTTCAGATGGATGCGGCCCGGCGAAAGCACCGTCGGCAGAAAGGAGAGGTTCACACCGTATTTCTTGAATTCGATGGTGATCTGCCCGGCCTGCTGGCCCACCGGGATCGGGAACTCGCCGCCGGCGAGGAAGCTGGCGGACTGGCCGCTCATGACGGTGAGATTAGGCTCGGCCAGCACGCGGGCGAGGTTGTCCTGCGCCAGCGCGTCGATCACGCCGTTGAAGCCGACGCCGCGGCAGGCCACCGAGATCGGGGAGGGGCAGGCCAGTGTGGAGGCGTTGGCGTTCAGGATCGCCGCAGGGAACGTGCCGATCGTGCCGATGGTGCCGATCGCCTGCCAGTTCACCCCCATCGAGCGGGTGACGCTGCGCGACATCTCGGCGATTCGCACCCGCAGCGTGATCTGTGCCGGGCTGGCCACAGCGATCTGGTCCTCCAGCACCTGATTTTCCAGCAGATAGCCGCGCAGGATCGCCAGCGCGCGCGCCGCATCCTGCGGGGTGGCGGCCTCACCGCTGACCAGCAGGCCCTTCGGCTGCGCCTCGACGCGCAGGCGCGCGCCCGGCACCAGCCGGGTGACTGCGGCCTGCGCCTCATTGGCCACGCGGGCGGCCGGCAGCACGGTGACCTCGAACTCGCCCACCGGCAGGCCGGCTTCGTCCAGGGCCGCGATCGTCGTCCGGCCGGGGGCGACGCCGAAGATGAACAGCGTGCTCGCACTGCCTGGCCGCACCTCGGCGATCCGCGGGTCGGCGACGAAGATGTTGGCCGCCGGCTGGCCGAGGGTGACCACGCGCCCGGCCCCCATCTCAAAGGACAGCACCTGCCGCGGCGTGAGCTGCGAGGGCATGGCGGTCACAACGCTCTGGCCGAGAGCGCGCTGCGGCGCCAGCGCGCCGAGGGCGAGGCTGGCGGCGAGAGCGAGGGCGGCACCGTGCAGGATTGCTGCGTCACGAAAGATGCGCATCAGAACTTGAACTCCCGTGCTTCGCCGGCACCGGGATAGACCTTCAGCGTGCCCGCTCCCGGCTTCGGCGCGGAGCCCATCAGCGCGCGCGAGACGTCGGACGCCCAGATCGGGCCGGTTGCGATCATGCTGCTGTTGGTGGTGTCGGCCGAGCGGACGGAGAGCGAAAGCCGGCCGATCCGGCTGGCCACCGCCACCCGCTCCGCCTGCACGCTGGTCACTTCCAGGGTGACGGTATGGCCGTTGCGCGAGGCTTCGGCCTGCGCCTGGCCTTGCAGGATCTGCTGGTCGATGGCGACCACGCGGACATTCATCAGCACCGTCTCGGCTGCGATGCGCCGGCCGATCGGCAGCAGCGGGTCTTCGATGGTCTGGGTGAGGATCACGTCAACCCGGTCGCCCGGGGAGATCAGGCCGGCGGTGCCGCTGATCGCATCCACCCCGATGGTGGCAGCCCGCATACCCTGGCCCACCACGGCGGCGAGGAAGCCGTGCTCGGTCGGGCGCATCACGTCGGCCATGTGCAGCAGATCATCCTTGCCGACCGAGCGCTTGAGCATGGCGCCCACCAGCATGGCGCGTGCGCGCGGCGTGTCGAGGTTGGTGTCCTCGCCGGTGGCCTCGCGCTTGACCTCGCGGGTGACGATGTCCTCCGGCTTGATCAGCACCCCCGCGCGCAGCGGCCTGGCCGCGGCCAGCACCTGCACGGCACTGGACAGAACCGGCGTCGCGGCCTCCGCCGTGCTGCTGCCGCCGGGCGTGCGGGCGGCGAGCAAGGCGACGACGCCGAGGCCGCAAAGGCCGAGAGCCATCATGGCGAACAATGCGATGCGCAAAAACATGGCCGCGTCCTAGCAGGCTGCTGAAAAACTCCTTGCTCCGACGCGTGCGTATGGGATTCGATCTCTCATCAGATTGACAGACGCAAGGCAGCGAAGATGCGCGGTTTTGACCAACGACGGGACGGACTATTCAGCTACGTTC
>CAMCJI010000024.1 GCA_945874805.1 Asaia bogorensis
TGAACGCGGCGACGGGGGGGCGAAGCTCGGCGATGGTCTGGCTGGCGGATTGCGCGTCGAGCAGCACGATGTCGGCGGGGTTGCCGACGGCGGTGCCGTAGTCCGGCAGGTTCATCAGCTTTGCCGGCGCGTCGGTCAACATGGCGAAGATGGCCGCGAGGTCGTCGGGTTCGCCACGCTGGGCGATGTTGGCCTGCAGGTTGCCGGCGCGGATGAGGCTGGCGTCGCCGAAGGGGGTGAAGGGGTTCAGCACGTTGTTGGTGGCCAGCGCGCAGGTGACGCCGCAGGCGGTGAGCGCGTGGGCGTCGGCCACGCCGCGGCGGATGTCGTGGGTTTGGTGGCGGCCCATCAGGAAGAGGTCGGTGGCCGGCAGGACGGTGACGGCCACGCCGGCGGCGGCGATGCGGCGGGCGAGGGTTTGCATTTCGGGGAATGGCAGGGCGGAGAGCTTGGTCATGTGGCCGACAGTGACGCGGCCGCCCCAGCCGTACTCGTCGGTGAGCTCGATGACTCGGTGGATGTCGAGCCCTGCTGCGCTGTCGCCGTTGTCGAGATGCATGTCGATATCGACGTTGTACTCGCGGGCGAGCTGGTAGATGCGGACGAGCTGGGCGTCGGGGTCGCTGTCGTAGCTGGGGACCGCGCCGATGAGGTCCGCGCCATCGCGCAGGGCTTCGATCAGCAGGTCCTCGGTGCCGGGGTTGTTGGTCAGGCCCTCCTGCGGGAAGACGCAGATCTCGATGTCGATGGCCCAGGCGTAGTCGCGGGCGAGTTGTTTGATGGCGTGATAGCCGCGCAGGCCGATCAGCGGGTCGATTTCGCAATGGGCGCGCATCCTGGTGGTGCCGTGGGTGATGGCGGCCTCCAGAGTGAGGCGGGCGCGGGCGAGGATGTCCTGCTCGGTCATCGTGGGCTTTATCTCGGAGACGCGGCGCATGGGCTGGGCGTCGCGGCCTGGCGGGGGGGCGGTGCGGCCGGTGATGCGGGACTTGTCGAGGTGGATGTGGCTTTCGCAGAAACCGGAGCAGGCGAGGCAGCCTTGGGCGTCGATGGTCTCGATGCCGTTGGGAAGGCCGGGGCCGATGGCGGCGATGCGGCCCTGGGCGACGCCGATATCCGTGAGGGGGCCGGTGCCGTCGCAGGCGAGGCGGGTGTTTTTGATCAGCAGGTCGAACACGCGGCGGGCTTTCTAGGGGGTGGGGAAGAGTCTTCTTTTTTTGGAAAAAAAGAAGCAAAAAAACTTTTGTTCGTTGGGTAGGGGTTTTATTATTTCGTTATCGTAACAAATAGGGCGTGCGGGAGGGGGTAGGCCGGGGGGATTTGGGACTTCGGGCCTCGTCGCGCTTGGGTTTGCGGGGGCTCGCGAGGCGTGCGCGGGGGGTGGTGGCCTGGGCGCGGATGGGGCGCCTGGGGGGGCCGGGCCTGCGGCGCAGGGCGGTGGTGGGCCGGCGCGGCGTGGCACGCCCAAAGCGGGCGCGCGCCGGGCGCTGTACGGGCGTGGGGGTCTTGCGGGGGGGCGTTTGCGCCGGGGCTTGGGGAGCGGGGGCCGGGGCGGCCGGGAGGGTGCCGGCCTGGAACTGGGCGAACAACGCCTCCAGCGCCGCCAGCGCCGCGCTGATGCGGCGGTAGAACAGCAGATGCATCACCAGCCCGCGCCAGCCGCCGGAGAGCAGCCCGGTGAGGGCGGCCTTCAGTCCGGTAAAGGGGTTGGCGGCGGGGGTGTTCATGGTTTGGACCATGACGCATACGCAAAACCGCTTCAAGGTATATTTACCTTGGAGCGGGGTTTTTTCTCCGTGATGTGGGGCGGTCCAGCGGAAAAGCGTGGATCCTTCGGCCAGCGGCCTCAGGATGACGGGGCTTTTGCCTACTTCTCCGCGCGGCTGACTGAGCGGATGTCCGGGCGGGGACGGCCGGAGGCGAGGCCGATTTCGCGGTCCTGGGCTTCGATGATGGATTTGGCGGGGTCGTCGCCGTCGAAGCCGGACAGGGCGGTGGCCAGGACTTTGCGGTTGGATGAGCGGGTGCCGTCAACGTAGAGCACGTCGAACAGCACGATCGCGGATTCGGAACGCCGTTTCAGCGCCATGGGATCGTCTCCGTCAGGTGGCGGGTTCGGCGTCGGGCGCGGCGGGGGGGGTGGGGTCGATGCCGTCCGGATTGTTCTTCCGGCGGATGCGCGCCTCGTCCAGCTCGCGCTGCTTTTCGTCTTTTTTCAGCTGCTTGGCGCGGTTGCGCTCGGCGCGCTGCTGGTTGTAGTTCGGCTTGAAGGCCATGACCGGCGCTCCCTGGTTATTGTGCTTTCAGGACAGTGTCGGCGGAAGTGCCGGCCCATCCCGAAGGATGGGCCGGGGTATTCTTCAGGCGGCCTGGAGATTGACGGCCGAGGTCTTGCCCTGCTGGCCACGCTCGAGGTCGAAGGAAACCTTCTGGCCCTCGTTCAGCGAGCCGAGCGTGGAACGCTCCACGGCGGAGATGTGGACGAAGACGTCCTTGGAGTTGTCGTCAGGCTGGATGAAGCCAAAGCCCTTCTGGGCGTTGAACCATTTAACAGTGCCGATGGGCATGGGAGAGGTTGTCCAAGAAACCGGCGGCCCACAATATGCAGGCCGAATTGCTTTCCAATCTTGGGTGGACCGAACGGGCACGTTTTCGCGTGACAGGAGGCGGTAGGCCCAACACGAAAAGTGCCGTGGCACACGGTATGGGCGCTTTTCTGGGTAAACACAAGAAAAACGGGCGGGGTTCCCCCCGCCCGCCACGCGCATCAGGACTTCTTTGGTGTGTAGGCTCCACCACCGGAGGCGGCGCGGACTTCCTCGGCTGTTTTGGCGGCGCGCAGTTTGGCCAGCAGAACATGCTCCCCCTCCAGCATCTTCTTAGCGTTTTCCAGCACCGCCTCGGCCTTGTCGGCCGGGAACTTCACCGCGCCATTCTCGTCCATGTGGATCAGATCGCCAGGTGCGACATCCATGCCGCCCACCGAAACGGGCACGTTCACTGCCTGCACCGCCATCTCGCCATGGCCCGCGGTGACGCCGCCGAGCAGCATCTGGAAGTTCAGCCGGCGGATCGCATCGACATCGCGCGACGGGCCGTTGGACAGCAGGCCGATACAGCCGACCGCCTGCATCGAGGTGGTCATGATCTCACCGGCGAGGCCGGCCTTGGCCATGATGCCCTCGGGCCATTTCTGCTGGATGACCAGAATGGTGGGCTTCTTCATCGCATCGAGCGCATCGACCACATCCATGAAGCTCAGCCGGCCGCTGTAGTTCGGGTCGGGCAGGCCATAGACGCAGGTGACGGCATGGCCGATCACCGCGCCCATCTCGGGATAGATGCAGCGGATCGACGTGTCCGTGTACCAGTTCTCGGTCCACGGGTTGTAGAGGCCGAGGCAGAGCGGATTCTTCGGGTAGGTGGCCACCACATTGGTGATGGTGGGGGTGTCGATCTTGCGGAGTTCGGCGAACAGATCATCAAGTTTGGATGGGGCGGGCTTCTTGGCCATGTCGGGTTTCCTCCTGGGGCGGCAACAGGGAAGCGTTCGGACGCGCGCCGGTCAAGAGTAGGGCAGCGAAGGCGAGCGGTAGGAAGGCAAGCGGCAGCTAAGGCAAGCGGCAGGAAGGCAAGGGTCTTCTTTTTTGAAAAAAAGAAGCAAAAAACTTTTGTTCGTTGGGTTGGGGCTTGCTGCGGAGGCCGGTCAAGCCAAGGTTTTCGGAGCGCTGATGCGGCAGCGTGCCTCGGCCAGAGCGCGCAGGGCGGCAGCGGTTGCGGTATCGCCGTCGCGACGGCCGGCACGTATCTCCGCCGTGAGGGCGGGAAGATCGCCAAGCGCGGCCTCGGCCGTGGCGATCGCAGCCAAGGCGGCGGGCGTTTCGCGCAAGGCAATGGCAATGGCATTGGCGGCCATCAACGCCTCGAACCTGACAGCGCCCTCGAGCGCGGGGATAATCGTGTCGAGCAACGCACGGCGGGCGGTGGCGAGAAGGTCGTGGGCGGGGGGGTGATCGTCGGTCATCGGAGGGGGCGGTCCTCGGAGGGAAGGCAGGGGGAAGGCGAGGTCTTCTTTTTGTGAGCTTGCGACGGCGAAGGCTCCGCGCAGGAAAAAAGCAAAAAAACTTTGTTCGTTGGAGTGGGGCTTTACTGGCGGGGTTGGAGCTTTGGCGTTGTGGAGCTTTTTGGCTTCGCCGTCTTTTGACACATTTTTGCGGCTATAGGCGAAGCCAAAAAAGCCCGAGTGGCAAGGACTCGCCTCAATCGAACAAAAGTTTTTTGCTTCTTTTTTTCAAAAAAGAAGATTCCTCATGCCGCTTGCCTTCATCCCTCCCCCGCCGTCTGGCGCATGATGTCCAGCTCCAATTCCGGGACGATGTGCGCGGTGAGGGCGAGTTCGAGGCTGGTTTCCTGGCCGCTGGCGTGGCGGGCGGCTTGGGCGAGGGCGATCACCGCCCAGCGGATGGTGGCGGCGCGTTCCCACCAGTGGACGCGGATCCAGTCGATGGGGTGGGGGTAGGCGGCGGCGAAGGTGGCGCGGTTTCCTACGCCACCGACGTCGCCGGGGCCGCCGAAGCGCCAGCAGCGGGCGCAGAGCCAGCCGATGTCTTCGTGGGGATCGCCCCAGGCGGCGAATTCCCAGTCGAGGATGCCGGTGAGGTGGGTGGGGGTGGCCATGTAGTTGCCGGTGCGGAAATCGTTGTGGCAGAGGACGATTTTGCCGGGGGGGTGGGCGCTGCGTTCGAGGTGGCGCAGGCCCCATTCGAGGATGGGGCGCGGTTCGGTGGTGCTGTCCAGGGCGGCGCGGTGGGTGCGGATGAAGCGGGTGCAGGGGTCGGGGTCGGGGGGGCCGAGGAAGGCGAGGTCGGGGCGGGGTGGGGTGATGGCGTGGATGCGGGCGAGGGCTTGGGCGAGGGCGGCGGTGAGCGCGGGGCGGCCGCCGGCGAGGGTTTCGCTGCGCACGATGCGGTGGGCGGCGGCGATGCCTTCGAGGCGGCGCATGATGAAGAAGGGGCGGCCGGTGATGGAGGGTTCGGCGCAAAGGTAGAGGGGTTCGGGGACCGGGACGCCGGCGGCGAAGGCGGCTTGCAGGAGGGCGAATTCCTCGGCGCGGGAGCGGCTGGCGGCCAGTGTTGCCGGCGCGTCCGTGCGCAGGACCCAGGATTGCGGGGTGGTGCCGACGGTAACGTCCAGCCGCCAGTTCTGCTGGATGGCGCCGCCGGAGAGGCGGGAGCGGGCGGTGATGGTGACGGGGGCGCCGGCGGCCTGGGTCAGCCAGGCCGCCAGCGCGGTGTCATCCATGTTGTACCGGCCAGGCGAAGAAGTCGGGGCCTTCCTTCAGCATGGTGTTGGCGAGGACCATGCGGTGGACTTCGCTGGCGCCGTCCACAAGGCGGGCCTGGCGGGCGTAGCGGTAGATCCATTCGACCGGCGTGTCCTTGGAGTAGCCGCGGGCGCCGAGGAGTTGCAGGGCGGTGTCGGCGGCGCGGTGCAGGGCGTCGGCGGCGACGACCTTGGCCATGGAGACTTCCTTGCGGGCGAAGCTGCCCTGGTCGAGCGCCCAGGCGGCCTGCATGGTGAGCAGGCGGGCCATCTGGATTTCCATGCCGGCCTGGCCGATGAGGGTTTGCACGCTTTCGTGGTCGATGAGGCGGCCGCCGAAGCTGCGGCGTTTTTGCGTGTAGGTGCTGGCGATTTCCAGGCAGCGGCGGGCGAGGCCCATCCAGCGCATGCAGTGGGTGAGGCGGGCGGGGCCGAGGCGGATCTGGGTGAGTTTGAGGCCGTCGCCTTCGGCCATCAGCAGGTTTTCGTGGGGGATCTCCAGGCCGTCGAATTCGAGTTCGCAGTGGCCGCCGTGTTCTTCGGGGCCCATGATCGGGATGCGGCGGACGATGCGCCAGCCGGGCTGGTCGGCGTGGAAGAGGAAGGCGGAGAGGCCTTTGCGGGCGTCGTCCGACGTGCGGGCGATCAGCATGAAGTGCTTGGCGGTGCCGGCGCCGGTGATGAACCATTTGCGGCCGCGGATGGTCCAGCCGGTGTTGGTGCGGGTGGCGGTGGTTTGGGTGAGCGAGGGGTCGGAGCCGCAGCCGTTGCCGTCGTCGTCCATCGGTTCGGTCATCACGAAGCTGCTGGAGACCGTGCCGTCGATGATCGGTTGCAGCCAGCGGTCCTGCTGGGCTTGGGTGCCGACCTGGGCCAGGACGCGCATGTTGCCGTCGTCCGGGGCGGCGCAGTTGAAGCAGACGGGGCCGAAGATGGAGCGGTTCATCTCCTCGTAGAGGACGGCCTGGGCGGTCATCGGCAGGCCACCGCCGCCGCGGGCGGGGGGGGATTGCAGGGCCCAGATTCCAATTGCGCGGGTTTCGGCGCGCAGGACGGTGAGGAGGTCGGGGCGGATGTTTTCGTGCGCGTCGTAGCTTGCGGGGTCGGCTTCGAGGGGGATCAGGCGGTCATTGACGAAGGCGCGGACAAGGCGGCGCTGGGCTTCGACGGCTGGGGGGATGGCGAATTCCACGCGGCGTGTCCTCGATCTCGGGTTTCGGCGCATCCTGCCGCAACGCTCGCACTTGCACAAAGCGATCTGCTATAGCGCGCGATACGAACGACCTAAGGACGACTGTCATGGCACAGAAAAAGCGCAGCATTCCCCATTCCGCCCCCGCCCCGGCGGCGCCCGCGGCGGCGGCTCCGGTGGAGGCATTGGTGTTGGCTGACGACGCGGCGACCGCGTTGAAGCAGCTGGCGAAGCATCGGCTGCGGGCGCCGGGCGATGCGCAGGGCTATGTGCTCGCGGCGGCTTTGCAGCGCGCGGCGGGGCTGGCGGCGGATGCCGAGGTGCTGCTGGCGGCGGGGATGAAGAAGGCGCAGGCGGCCCCCGGCGTGGCCGGACCCTATGCGGCGGCGGCGCTGCTGCGCGGGGACCGGGCGGAGGCGATCCGCCGGGCCGAGCGCGCCCGCAGCCTCGCGCCGGAGGAGGCCAGCGGCTACGCCGTGGGCATCGTGGCACTGCTCGGCGAGGGCAAGGCCGGCGAGGCGGAGGCGCTGATGGGCGAGGCGCTGCGCGCGGTGCCCGGCGGGCTGGCGGCGCTGACGGCGGCGGTGGAGCCGCTGTTGAGCGGGCCGGCCGCGACGGAGGGCTGGGCTGGGCTGGTGGCCGCTGCGTCGCGTCCGGCGGAGGCTGATCTGCGCAATCGCGGCTTCAGCGCTGCGGCAGCGGGCGACTGGGCTGAGGCGGCGGCGGCCTGGGCGGAGATGCGGGCGCATTATCCGGCCAGCACCGTCGGCTGGGTGCATGGCGCGGCGGCGCTGGGACAGCTTGGCGAGATGGAGGCCGCCGAGGCGATGCTGGTGGAGGCCGAGGAGCGGCTGGCTGGGCATCTCTCGGTGCTGATCGGCGCCGGCTATCTGGCGATGGCGCGCAAGGACTGGGCGCTGGCGGCGACGCGCTGGGCGCGGGTGCGTGCGGCCGAGCCGGCGGCGCAGGATGCCTGGGTGCATGGCATCACCACCCTGCGCCAGGGTGGCGACGACGCGGCGGCGGATGCGTTGCAGGCCGAGGCGGTGGCGGCGTTGCCGACCAATCTCGCGGTGCTGGCGCAGCATGCCTATACGGCGCTGGAGCGGCAGGACTGGGATGCGGCGCTGGTGCGCTGGCGCCGGATCGCCGCGACCTTCCCGGGCAACCGGGAGGCGGAGAACAATATCCTCGCGCTGCTGGAGCGGGCGGGCGCGGCCTGAGCGTTCAGGCCGCCAGCCGGAACAGGGTGACCGTGCGGGTGTCGCGGTCTTCCAGTTCGCGGGTGGTGGGGACGAGGTAGGTGGTGACCGCGGCCATGCCCTCGGCGGGCAGGTAGGCGCGGCCGGGGTCGGCGATCCAGACCTCGGCGGTGGCGGCCATGGCGCGCAGCCAGGGCAGGATGTGGCGGGTCATCGGCGCTTCGTAGCAGACGTCGCCGCAGAGGATGACGTCCCAGCGGCAGGCAGCGCCCACCACGTCGCCCTCGGGGGCGGCGATGGCGACGTTGTTGGTGGCGGCGTTCAGGCGGATGGCGGCGATGGCGAGGGGGTCGATCTCGGCGGCCTCGACGCTCGCTGCGCCGGCCAGCACGCAGGCGATGGCGGCGAGCCCGCCGCCGGCGGCGAAATCCAGCACGCGCTTGCCGGCGACCAGGCTGGGATTGTCCAGCATGTGGCGCGCCAGGGCCTGGCTGCCGGGCCAGGCGAAGGCCCAGAAGGGCGGGGCAATGTTGCGCTCGGCCAGCCAGTCCTCGGTGGCCTGCCAGATCGGGGTGATCTCGCTGGCGAGGTAGAGTTCGACCTCGGGGACCAGGGGGGCGCGGCCGGGCAAAGTGTGGGCACGCAGGAAGGCCTCGCTCACAGGCGACCGATCAGGATGGCGGCGGCGAAGGCCAGCCCGGTGTCGCGGTTGAGGCGGAAGAGTTCCAGGCAGAGGGCGGGGTCGTTGATGTCCAGGCGCTTGACCTGCCGCCAGAGCAGGGCGGCAGGCCAGAGCAGGGCCGGGTAGAAGCTCAGATACAGCCCCGCCAGCCAGCCGGCGACGCCGACCAGCAGCACGGTGGCGATGTAGCAGGCGGCGAGGAAGGGTTTGGTGTGTCCGGCCAGCAGGCGGGCGGTGGAACGGACGCCGATCAGCGCGTCGTCCTCGCGGTCCTGGTGGGCATAGATGGTGTCGTAGCCGAGAATCCAGCAGATCGCGGCAGCGTAGAGTACGATCCCGGCAGGATGCAGCTCCAGCGCGCCCGCCGCGTAGCCCATCGGCGCGCCCCAGCCGAAGGTGAAGCCGAGCATGAGCTGGGGCCACCAGGTGACGCGCTTGGCGAGGGGATACAGCGCGACCAGCACCAGCGAGCCGACGCCGAGCAACTGCGCGAAGGGCGGCAGTTGCAGCAGGATTGCCAGCCCGATGGACAGCAGGACCGCGAGGAAAACCAGGGCGTGGCGGGGTCGCAGCGCGCCAGAGGCCAGCGGGCGGCCGGCGGTGCGGGCCACCTGGCGGTCGAGATCGCGGTCCCACAGGTCGTTCACGATGCAGCCGGCGGAGCGCATGACGAAGCTGCCGACGAGGAACAGGGCGGTCAGCAGGAAGGTGTTGTAGGCCGAAGCGTCCGACAGCAGGATCGCCCACAGGCCGGGCAGGAACAGCAGCCAGGCGCCGATCGGCCGGTCGAGCCGGGCCAGATGCACATAGGGCACCCAGGCGGCGGGAAGCCGGGCCACCCAGCCATCGCGGCGGATATCGGTGTGAGGGGTCATGGGTGTAGGTTGCCGATCATGCACACCGGGTCAATCCGCCTGTTCGTATCCGAAGCCCTGGAAGCAGGCGCCAGTCTGCTGGCGACGCCGGCGCAGGCGCATCAGCTCGGCACGGTGATGCGCCTCGCGGCGGGGGAGCCGCTGCGGCTGTTCAACGGGCGGGACGGCGAGTGGCTGGCGCGGTTCCGGCCGATCGGCAAGGGGAAGGCGGCGCTGGACGTGGGCGAGCGGCTGCGGTCGCAGGCGGCGGAGCCGGATCTGTGGCTGGCCTTCGCGGTGCTGAAGCGCGATGCGACCGATCTGGTGGTACAGAAGGCGACGGAACTCGGCGCCTCGGCCATCCTGCCGGTGTTCACCCGGCGCAGCGTGGCGCACCGGGTCAATCTGGACCGCTGGCGGGCGATCGCCACCGAGGCGGCGGAGCAGTGCGAGCGGCTGACGGTGCCGCGCGTGGCCGAGCCGGCGGAGCTGCCCGCCCTGCTGCATGGCTGGCCCGCGGGCCGCCCGCTGTTTGCCGCCATCGAGCGCAGTGCCGCCCAGCCGCTCGCAGCCCATGCGGGGGCGGCGGGCCTGCTCGTCGGGCCGGAAGGCGGGTATGCGCCGGAAGAGGTTGAACTTCTGTCCCGTCATCCCTTTGTAGAAGATGTGTCGCTCGGGCCCCGCATTCTGCGGGCGGAAACCGCTGCGATCGTGGGACTGGCGCTGCTACAGGCCGGCCAGGGCCGCAGGATGGATGATCACGCAAGGGGGGCGGATCGGTAGGTGCTGAGAGGGCGGGCGGTTTCCCCGGCGGGAAGATCGCTCTAGAATTGTTGCAATGCCGCGCCGCGGTCTCACCGAAACGGAATACCGATGTCCAATCCCGGAGAAGGCGACGCCACGCGCATCACCTCGATGCGCCAGCTTGCCGATTATATCGCGGTGGGTTGCAAACCCGCCGGGCGCCACACGATCGGCACCGAGCACGAGAAGTTCGGCTTCCGGCTCGATAGCTTTGCCACGCCCGAATACGAGAACAACGGCATCCGCGCGATGCTGGAGCGGATGCAGGGTGACGGCTGGACGCCGATCCTGGACCGCGGCAACCCGATCGGGCTGACCGGGCGGGGCAGCGCCTCGATCTCGCTGGAACCGGCGGGGCAGCTGGAGCTGTCGGGTGGGATGCTCGGCGACCTGCACGAGACGCGTGCCGAGTTCGAGACGCATTACGAGGAGACGCGGCGGGCCGCCGCACCGCTGGGCCTCGGCTTCGCGCCGCTGGGCTTCCACCCGCTGAACAGCCGCGCGCAGATGCCCTGGATGCCGAAGGGCCGCTACGCGATCATGAAGGCCTATATGCCCCGCGTCGGCTCGATGGGCCTGGACATGATGACGCGGACCTGCACCGTGCAGGTCAACCTCGATTATGCCAGCGAAGACGACATGCGGGCGAAGCTGCGCGTGTCCCTCGCGCTGCAACCCCTGGCGACCGCGCTGTTCGCCAATTCGCCGCTGACCGAGGGCAAGCCGAACGGCTTCCTCAGCTATCGCGCGCATGTCTGGACCGACACCGACAACCACCGCAGCGGCATTCCGCCGGTGATGTTCGACGCGGCTTTCGGCTTCGAGCGCTACGTGAACTGGCTGGTCGATGACGTTCCGATGTATTTTGTGTATCGCGACGGCAAGTACATCGATGTCGCCGGGCGGTCCTTCCGCGACTTTATCGACGGCAAGCTCGGCGTCGCCGGGACAGGCGAGGCGACGATCGGCGATTTCGCCGACCATATGACGACGGCTTTTACCGATGTCCGCGTCAAGCGGTTCCTGGAAATGCGCGGCTCGGACGCCGGCAGCCTGGAGATGATGGTGGCGCAGTCGGCCCTGTGGGTTGGGCTGCTCTATGACCCCGCAGCCCTTGCCGCGGCGAGCGCGCTGATTGCCCGCCATCCCTGGCAGGACTTCGCCGCCCTGCGGCCGCTGGTGCCGCGGACGGGGATCAACACGCCCTGGCAGGCCGGCACGCTGCGCGACCTCGCGGGCGAAGTGGTGGCGATTGCCAAGGACGGGCTGCGCGCGCGGGCCCGGCGGAACGCCGCCGGACAGGACGAGACGGTGCATCTGGCGCCGCTGGAGGCCATCGCCGCGGGTGCGCCGACCCAGGCCGAACACTGGCTCTCGCGCTATCACGGCGCCTGGGGCGGGGATGCGCGGCGCATGCTCAGCGAAGCGGCGATCTGATATCAGCGGCTCGACGCCGCTAAAAATGCCTTAGCGTCTTTACATGGCAACGGCGTTTGGCGTCATAGTCCGGCATGGCCCTGCCTTCGCCCATACCAAGCGGTAGCCCGCCCCCCCAGGGGTCAGGCGACGAACCTGTGCTCGTTCGGCTGCGGCTGATCGGGCAGATGGAGGCGTGGACCCTCACCAGCGAGAGCATCCTGCCCACCGGGCGCAAGACGCGCGCGCTGCTGGCGATCCTCGCGCTGTCCTCACCGCGGCCGGTGCTGCGGGGCAAGCTGGCGGAATTGCTGTGGAGCCGCCGGCCGGAGGACCAGGCCCGGGCCTCGCTGCGGCAGGAGATCCATCGGCTGATGGAGGCGCTCAAGCCCGTCGGCAACCAGATCATCGCGGTGACGCGGGACAACCTCGCTTTGCGCCCCGGCACCGTGTGGGTGGATGTGGAGGAGGTGCTGCGCGCCTCCCCCAACAAGCCGGCGGCCCTGGCGCTGCTGGACGGGGAGTTGCTGGAGGACCTCGACGGGGTTGATCCCAGCTTCGATTCCTGGCTGTCGGGCGAGCGGGAACGGCTGCGCGACCGGGCGCGGGTGCTGGCCGAGAACCTGCTGCGGGAGAAGACCGACCCGGAGACGGTGGTGCCGGCGGCGCAGCAGCTGCTGTCGATCGACCGGACGCATGAGGGGGCGTGGCGGGCGCTGATGCGGTCCTATGCGCTGCGCGGCGAGCGGGGCATGGCGATCCAGGCCTATGAGCGTTGCCGTACCGTGTTGCAGGAGATGCTGGACGCTGAGCCGTCCGAGGAGACGCAGCGGCTGCTGGCGGAGATCAAGGCGGCCGGGCAGGCGCCGCGGGCGGTGCCTCAGCCGCCCCCTCCCCCATCGCCCCGGGCGGGCAGCCAGCGCAGCGAGCCGCGGCAGGAGGCGCGCCAGGAGCCTCGGCCCGAGCCCCGGCAGGATGCGCGCAACGACGCCTATCGTCAGGACCAGGGCCGCGAGGTGCCGCGCGAAAGCCGCGCCCCGGTGGCGCGCGGCGGGGCGCGAATCGGCGTGCTGCCCTTGCAGATGATCGGCACGACGGAGGCGGAGGCGCATCTGTCCACCGGGTTGGCGGACGAGATCACTTCGGCACTGGCGCGATTCCGCTGGATGTTCCTCGTCTCCTCCAGCTCACTCGCGCGGTATGCGACGCAGACGCGCGATGAGCTGGCGATCCGGCGGGCGTTCGGCATCGATTTCCTGCTCGACGGCACAATCCAGAAATCCGGTGAGCGGCTGCGTGTGGCGCTGCGGCTGCTGGATCTGCGGGCGGGTAATCAGGTGGTCTGGGGGCGGCGATTCGACCGGGAGAGCCACGATCTGCTGAGCCTGCAGGACGATATCGCCGCCGAAGTGGTGGCGCAGATCGACCCCGAGATCCTGCTGATCGAGTCCCAGCGGGTGGCCAGCCGGCCCTCGCACGATGCCAATGCCTATGATCTCGTGCTGCGCGCGATCCCGCTGCTCTCCCGGCTCGACAAGCCGGTGTTCATGGAGGCGGGCGAGCTGCTGCGGCAAGCCATCGAGCAGGAGCCGGAATACGCGGCAGCGCATGCCTGGCATGCGTATTGGCAGATGTTTCTGGTCGGCCAGCGCTGGGCGGACAAGCCGGACGAGGCGATGGCGGAAGCCGGGCGGCTGGCCGAGCGGGCGATCACACTCGACCCTGCGGATGCCAAGGCGCTGACGATCTTCGGCCATGTGCGCGCCTTCCTGCATCACCGGCTGCGCGAGGCAATCGCGCTGCATGAGCGGGCGCTGAACCTGAACCCGAATCTGGCGATGGCGTGGAACCTGTCGGGCGTGGCGTTTGCCTATCTCGGCGACCTGACCGAGGCGTCGCGCCGGGTGGATCGCTACAAGCAGCTCTCGCCCTTCGATCCGCATGCGTTCTTCTTCGATACCGCCCGCATCATGGTGGCGCTGCTGAAGCGCGACCATGAGGCCGCGGCCGAGGCGGGGCGCGAGGTCAGCCAGATGAATCCGGCGTTCTCCGCCGCCTGCAAGCCGTATCTCGCCGCGCTCGGGCATCTTGGCCAGAAGCATGAGGCGGATTCGGTGCGGGCGCGGCTGCTGGCGATCGAGCCGGATTTCACGATCAGCCGGTTTATCGCGGCCTCACCGTTTGAGCGCAGCGAGGACCGTGAACACTATGCCCAGGGGTTGCGGCTCGGCGGGGTTAAAGAATAGCAAGCGCTTCTTTTTTGGAAAAAAGAAGCAAAAAACTTGTGGGGCTTTGGCGCGGTTGTCACGATTGAGATGGTTCGGGTGACGCCGGCGTGACTCAACCTTCCTCGGCTTTGCGGCGCTTGCGGGCTTCCGCGGCGTATTGCCCGCGCGGGCGGCTTTCGGCGACGTGGGGACGGACGACGGTGTCGTAATAGTCGTCCCAATCCTCCGGGGTGAAATCGGCGAGGCTCGGGGCGACCTCGTAGTTGTTCTGGCCGGATTCCTCCAACGCCTCGCGCGGCAGGGCCTGGACTTGCAGCAGCGGGAAGTCGGCGCGGAATTCGACCGGGAAGTCGGTGCGGGTGAGGCGGAAATTGGTGATCAGCGGGCCGAACCAGCGGTCGGTTTCGATCACGCCCTCATACATCTCGATGCCCGCCTTGCGGGGCAGGTTGGCGCAGGGGCGGACCAGCGCGCTCCAGCCCGGGGCGGTGCGGGCGATCAGGCCGGTCCACATCTGCACCTGGCCTGGCTCGGTCAGCGCGCCGAGGAAGGGAGGCCACCAGCCCTTGATCTCCTCGGGGGCATGCGCGTCGAAGACGGGGGAGAGGCCGGGGACGTTCGCGGCGGTCAGCGGCATCCATTCGGTGACACCTTCATGGGTCCAGCGGATCGACGAGCCGTCCCACAGCAGGCTGAAGGTGATCGGGGGAAACACGTAGTAGCCGAATGCCGAGGCGGTAACGACGGGTTCACAGTAGCGGAACGCGCGGGTCGGCAGGGTGCCGGCGGCCGAGCGGTCGGCGCGCTGCGGCATGCGGGCATTCGGCACCAGGCGGTGGAAGACGATGCGGGGGGTGGGCTTGGCAGCGGGTTCTGTACTCATGGGCGTCTCTCTCGCGGCATGGGAGGCCGAACGCAGAGAAACCGGGCCACATGGACCCGGTTCCCCGCATCAGGACAAGGGGGCTTGCGGCCCCGATGATGGCTGGATCAGAGCGCGGGCGCCATGGCGCCGAGGCGGACCTTCGAGGTCTCGGCCAGCACCGGGGACATCGCGCCGAGGCGGACGGGGGAGATGGCGGCGGCGGTGTGCGCGATGGAGGTCATGAGGGTAACCCTTCCTGGCTTCGTCTGTTGGTGCCCGGCGATTTGTGCCGCCGTGGCTCGATGACGGGAGTGTCTCCTTACGCGCGTACGCGGGCGTATTAACGGCGTTAAGACGCCGTTAATACGCTGAATGAACGTCGATTTAACGAGTGGCACAAGTATGGGGGTGTTTGCGGAGAATGCTGACGCATGCGAACGCGGTTGGTACCCAGCGTTGGGCCGATCTCCACCTACAGACTAGGAAAAAGGCAACATCCAGCGCAAGCCCCCCATGAAGACAGCACCTTGACAGTCCCGTGAGACAGAACTGGGACGCTGCGTTGATGTTTGATTTTCAATGTTTAACGCTGTGATTCTTTGTTGACGGCGATGGCACGCAAGCCCGGCCTGCCGTAACGCGCCGGGCTGGGTCATACTGGGCGGGACGGCGTCCAAGCTTTACGAAAGATGCGCAATGCCCCTCGAGATCACTGTCGGCCTGCCGCAACTGGTGGTGCATAACGGGGAGACCGTGTTCATCTCCGAGCCCGATGGCCAGCTCGATCTGCTCGGCCGCAAGGGCCTGATGTTCCGTGACACGCGGCTGCTGAGCACGTGGTCGCTCTATGCCAATGGCGAGCCGTGGGACCTGCTCAACAGCGGCGCGATCGAGCATTTCGTCGCCCGGGTGCAGATGACCAATCGCCTGATCCCCACCCAGGATGGCGACATCCCGCCACGGACCCTGCTGCTCAGCCTCGGCCGCTGGGTCGAAGGCGGCGTGCACGAAGATATCGACATCGCCAACCACGGCCCCGGCCTGGTGCGGTTCAATCTGGAGCTGACGCTGCGGTCGGATTTCTCCGATGTGTTCGAAGTGAAGTCGGGCCGGCTCGTGCGGCGCGGGCGGATCGTGACGGACTGGGACAACGCGGCGCAGCGCCTGACCACGCGCTATGAGAATGCCGATTTCCGCCGCGGCCTGGTGGTCACCACGCACGCGGACGGGCCTGCAAGCTATGCCAATGGGCGGATCAGCTTCGATGTGGCGCTGGCGCCCGGGGCGTCGTGGCACGCCTGCCTGCTCTATAATATGGAGATCGATGACGCGACGTTCTCCGCCCCGACGGGGTGCGCCCATCAGGCCGCGCTTTCGGACAGTGCCGGGCGGCTGGCGGCCTGGCGGGCGCAGACGCTGCGGGTGACCTGCGCCAATCCGGCGTGGGAGCGCACCGTCTCGCAGGCGGTGGACGACATGGCGGCACTGCGGCTGCCGGTGGATGGGCAGACGATCCCGGCCGCTGGCCTGCCTTGGTTTCTGGTGCTGTTCGGGCGGGATAGCCTGATCGCCTCGCTGCAATGCCTGCCGGTCAGCCCTGGGTTTGCCACCGGCACACTGGTGGTGCTCGGGGCCCGCCAGTCGGAGGTGGAGGACCCCGCGCGGGATGCCGAGCCGGGCAAGATCCTGCATGAGCTGCGCCGGGGCGAACTGGCGCATTTCCGGCTGATCCCGCACACGCCGTATTTCGGCACGGCCGACGCGACGGCACTCTATCTTATACTGTTGCACCGGACGTGGCGGTGGACCGGCGATCGCGCGCTCGTCACCGCGCATTTCGCCACGGCGCTGCGCTGCCTCGACTGGATCGACGACTGGGGCGACCGCGACGGCGACGGGTTGCAGGAATACGGCGCCCGCGGCCCGCGCGGCTATGAGAACATGGGGTGGAAGGACGCGGGCGACGCGGTGCTGCATGCCGATGGGCGGATGGCCAGCAATCCGAAGGCGCTGTGCGAGTTGCAGGGCTACACCTATGCCGCGTGGCTGGGGATGGCGGAGATTTGCGAGGCTTTCGGCGAGCCTGCGCGCGCGGCCGCGCTGCGGGGCAAGGCGGCCGCGTTGTTCAACCGCTTCAACGATGCGTTCTGGATGGAGGAGGAGGGCTTCTACGCCTTCGCGCTCGACGGCCAGAAGCGGCAGGTGCGCAGCATCGCCTCCAACGTCGGGCATTGCCTGTGGAGCGGCATCGTGCGCCCCGACCGGGCCGGGCGGGTGGTGGCGCGGCTGATGCAGGAGGACATGTTCAGTGGCTGGGGGGTGCGCACGCTCTCGGCGCGGCATCCGGCCTACAACCCGATTTCCTATCATAACGGCTCGGTCTGGCCGCATGACAACGGGTTGATGGTGGAGGGCTTCGCCCGCTACGGCCTGCACGCCGAGGCGTCACGCCTGGCGGGGGCACTGGCGGATGCGGCGGACGGGTTCGCGGCGCATCAGGTGCCGGAGCTGTTTTCTGGCCTGCCGCGCGAGCGGACGGGCTTTCCGGTGCAGTGCCCCGGCGCGAATGTGCCGCAGGCCTGGGCGGCCGGCTCGAGCTTCTCGGTGATGCAGGCGCTGCTGGGGTTCGATCCGGATGCGCCGGCGGGGGTGCTGCGCGTCGATCCGCATCTGCCGGCGTGGCTGCCGAGCGTTACGCTGTGGGGGTTGCCATTCGGTGCGCATCGCCTCGACCTGCGCTTCACGCGCGAGGGCGGGCGGACCGTCACCGAGGTACTGTCCGGCCCGGCCGATGTGGTCCGCCCGAAGGGCTAGCCGGGTCAGGCGGCGGTGCGTGCGCCGGTGGGGTCCAGACGGTAGCCGCCGCCCTCGGTGAGGAGCAGGCGGGCGTTGGAGGGGTCGGGCTCGATCTTCTGGCGCAGGCGGTAGATGTGGGTTTCCAGCGTGTGCGTGGTGACCGCGCTGTTATAGCCCCAGACCTCGTTCAGCAGCACCTGGCGCGCGACCGGGCGTGTGCCGGCGCGGTAGAGGTATTTCAGGATCGCCGCTTCCTTCTCGGTGAGGCGGATCTTGCGGTTCTTCAGGGGCTCCAGCAGCAGCTTGGCTGAGGGGCGGAAGGTGTAGGGGCCGATGCTGAAGACCGCATCCTCGCTGTTTTCGAAGCTGCGCAGCTGGGCGCGCAGGCGGGCGAGGAGTTCGGCCATGCGGAAGGGCTTGGCGATATAGTCGTTGGCGCCGGAATCGAGGCCGCGCACGACGTCCGCCTCATCGTCCGAGCCGGTGAGCATGATGATCGGCACCTTGATGCCGTGGCGACGCAGCTTGGCGCAGAGGTCCCGCCCGTCCCCGTCGGGCAAGCCGACGTCGAGGATCAGCCCGTCATACCGTTCGGCGGCGCCGACGAGCTTGGCTTCGGCTTCGGCCATGGAGGTGGCCTCGCCGGCGATGAACTCGCCATCGACCGCCAGCTGTTCCCGCAGCATTTCGCGCAGCACCGGATCATCGTCGACAATCAGGATCGGCCGCTCGCCTGCCATGCCACTTCCCACCTTCGTTCGCCCGCCGGGACAGCCGGCGCGACTCGTGCCGCACCGCCCATCCATGGATTCCCTTTGATATCCTGCCTTTACCCGGCACGTCCACCCGCTCGTGCAGAAAACGACATCGCCCTGGCGACATGGCCCCTATCGCACACTACATAGCATCCATTCGGGTGGTTCGATCGTAGGGACTCGGCAAACGCCAATTCCGCCACAAATAGCGTTCAGACTGTCTGCAATCGGACGAAAACAGGCCCATGAAGACATTGAAGCTGATCGACGATGCCGCCCAGGCTGAGCCCGACGCAGCAGCCGCAGGGCTGCGGCTGCGCGCCGTGCACCGCGCGGCGGCGGAATTGCGGCGCGGCGTGCCGGTACTGCTGGCCGGCCGCGAGCTGCTTGTGGTCATGGCGGCCGAAACAGCAGGCGCCGCCGGCCTGACGGAATTCTCGGCCCTGGCGGCCGGACCGACAGTGCTGCTGCTGGCGCCGGTGCGGGCGGCCGCGGTCCTGCGCCGGCCGGTCGAACCGGATGCCGCAGCACTGGCCTTGCAGGTCGGGCCCCTGCTGTTCGACCCCGCGGCCCTGCGTGCGCTGGCGGACCCCACGGCGGAGCAGATGCTGCCGGAGGAGGCAACACTGGCGGCCCACTGCCCGCTTGATGCGCCGGCTGCCTTGGCGCTGGCCAAGCTCGGCCGGCTGCTGCCGGCGGTGCTGGCAGCCCCGGCCCGCCACGACGCCCTGGCGCGCGCCGAGCAGATGCGGATCCTCAGCGTGCCAGGTGAGGATGTGCTGAGCTATCCCGCCGCGATGGCCACCGGCATCGTCCGCGTGGCCGAAGCGCGGGTGCCGCTGGACGGGGCGCCGGATGCGCGCGTGGTCGCCTTCCGGGCGCCGGACATGGGCATCGAGCACCTGGCCATCCTCATCGGCCGGCCGGAGGAGGCGGAGGCGCCGCTCGCCCGGCTGCATTCCGAATGCTTCACCGGCGACCTGCTGGGCAGCCTGCGCTGCGACTGTGGGCCACAGCTGCGCGGCGCGATCCTGCGCATGTCCGAGGAGGGCGCGGGCGTGCTGATCTATCTGGCGCAGGAGGGACGCGGCATCGGGTTGGTCAACAAGCTGCGCGCCTACGCGCTGCAGGACCGTGGGCTGGACACGCTGGACGCCAACCGTGCGCTCGGTTGGGGCGCCGATGAGCGCAACTTCCTGGTGGCCGCCACCATGCTGCGCCAGCTTGGCATCCCGAAGATCCGCCTGCTGACGAACAACCCCGACAAGCTGGCCGCCATGGCCGCCTGCGGGGTGGAAGTGACCAGCCGCGAGCAGCACGCCTTCACGCCGAACGGGGTGAATGACGGCTATCTGGCGACCAAGGCGGTGCGTTTCGGCCATCTGCTGGACTGACCGGATTGTCCGAAGCCGTCGTTTTCGCCAGCGGATTGTTCGTGTTCCAGGGCCAGCAGCTGCGCGCGGCCCTCGGGCGCGGCGGCGTGCGGGCGGACAAGCAGGAAGGCGACGGTGCAACGCCGCTCGGTCTGCTGCCGCTGCGCCGGGTATTCTACCGCGCCGACCGTGGGCCGCCACCTGCCTGCGCGGTGCCGCGGGAGCCGCTCGCGCCCGACGACGGATGGTGCGATGACCCCGCCTTCGCCGACTACAACCGCCATATCCGCCTGCCGCATTCCGCCCGCCACGAGGAGTTATGGCGACGCGACGAGGTGTACGACATCATTGGCGTGCTCGGCTGGAACGATGCGCCGGTGGAGCGCCGGCGCGGGTCTGCGATCTTCCTGCATGTCGCCCGGGCCGATTATGGGCCTACGGACGGCTGCGTCGCGCTGAGCGCCGGTGACCTGCGGGCGGTTCTGCTCGCGGGGCTGACCGGGGTGCGGGTGGCCTTCGAGTAGGCAGGCGCGGGGGGAGAGTATTTTTTTTGTTGCTCCACCGGCTTGAGGAGCCGAAAGAGCCGAGCGGCAGGAAGGCAAGGAAGTCTTCTTTTTGTGAACAAAAAGAAGCAAAAAAAACTTTATTCGTTGCAGGTGGTGTTGGTCACAACTTTGGTTCCCGGCGCAGGCGGATTTTATGGCTTCGCCGGCTTTTGACGCGTCTATCGGGGTTGGGGGCGAAGCCCTGACCAAAAGTTTTTTGCTTCTTTTTTAAAAAAGAAGATTCTTCCTGCCCCTTGCCTGCCTGCCCTTGTCCTTCCGTGCCCTCTACCGCGGGTCGCGTTTCAAGCCCTGGGCTTCGAGCGCCTGCAGGTAAGCCGCCCAGCGCTGCGGTTGTTCGCGGCCGAGCTGGTGGAGGAAATCCCAGGAGTAGATGCCGGTGTCGTGCAGGTCATCGAAGGTTATGCGGATGGCGTAGTGGCCGACCGGTTCGATTGCCATGATGCCGACATGCCGGCGGCCAGGCACGGTTTTGCGCTGCGACGGGCCATGGCCCTGGACTTCCGCGCTGGGGCTTTCCACCCGGAGGTATTCGGCCGGCAGGCTGACGCTGGTGCCGTCGTCGAAGCTGACGTCCAGCAGCTTCTCCGCCCGGCGCAAGTGGATGTCGGTGGCGACGGGCATCAGGTCTGGTCGAGCTGGCGTGCTTCCTCGGGGAGCATGATGGGGATGCCGTCGCGGATCGGATAGGCCAGCCCCGCCTCGCGGCTGACCAGCTCATTGCGCTCCCTGTCGTAGGTCAGCACGGCCTTGCTGACCGGGCAGACGAGGATTTCAAGCAGCCGCGGGTCGACGGGGACGTGGGTGCTCATGGGGGCTCCTCGGCTCAGGTGGCGCGGCGGCGGCGGGCGATACCGTCCTCGCCATCGGCATCGTCGTGGCCGTCGATGTGCAGCAAGGTCAGCAGCGTCGAAGACCGGTCCGCCGGGCTGGCGGATTCCAGCAGGGCCTGCTTTTCCGCGGGGTCGAACGGGCAAACCATCGCCAGGGTGGTCACAAGGGTTTCATCGTGCATCTGGTGGATCGCATCCCAGTTCGCGTCGATGCCGCGGCGGACGAAATAGGCGCGCAAGGCTTGCAGCAGGTTGGCGCGGTCGAAACCGGCGGCTTCAGCCTCCGGCGCCAGATCCGCCTCGAACCCGGTGTAGTCGGCTCGCACGCGCCGGTAGCCGCGCCGCATCGGGAGTTCCTGGGCCACGCGGAAGCGGGCGACACCGGTCAGGGTGATCAGGTAGTGCCCGTCTTCCGTTTCGCTGAAGGAGGTCAGCCGGCCCAGGCAGCCGACGCGGTAGAGGGCGGAGCCGCTTGGCCCGTCCGTACGAGCGCGATCCGGCTGGATCATCGCCATCATCCGGCCGGCGGCCAGCGTGTCTTCGATCATGGCGAGATAGCGGGGTTCGAAGATGTTCAGCGGCAACTGCCCGCCAGGGAGCAGCAGGGCGCCGGTGAGCGGAAAGACCGCGAACTCCGGGGGAAGATCGGCGAGCCTGGGGCGGAAAGCGGCCATCATCGGAACAACAGGGTGGACAGCTTGCGCCGTGCCGAGGTGGTTGCCGCATCCTCAAAGCCCCAGGCCTCGAAGAACTTCAGCAGTTGCAGGCGCGCGCCATCCTCGTTCCAGGCGCGGTTGCGCCGCACGATTTCCAGCAGGGCATCAGCCGCATCGTCGCGACGGCCCATCGCGTTCAGGGCGGTGGCGAGGTCGTAGCGGGCCTGATGGTCGCTGTCGTCAGCGGCGAGACGGGCCTCGTAGGTGGCGAGCTCGGCCTGGGCCTTGCGGCCCTCCTGGGCCAGCGTGAGCGCGCTGCGGGCGCCCTGGACCTCGGCATGCTCGGTGATTTTGGCGGGGACCTGTTCGAGGGCGTCCAGGGCCTGCTCTTCCTCGCCCATCGCCATCAGGGTGCGGATGAGGCCGCCCCAGGCTTCCGGATTTTCAGGCTCGGCCTGCAACGCTTCGCTGAACAGGCCGGCGGCATCGGCTGGGCGGCCTTCCTCCAGCGCGGTCTTGGCGTCGGCGATCAGATCGGTGACGGGCATGGCCCCGCCGCCCATCTTCAGTAGCGTTTCAACGAAGCGCTTGATCTCCGATTCCGGCAGGGCGCCCTGAAACATGTCGGCGATCTGGCCCTGCCAGAACGCGGCGACGGTGGGGATGGACTGCATCGGCAGGCCGAGCTGGACGAGCTGCTGCACCAGGGCCTTGTTGCGATCGACGTCGATCTTCACAAGCTTCACGCGCCCACCGGCGGCACGCACCACCTTCTCCAGCGTGGGGGTCAGCGTTTTGCAGGGCCCGCACCAGGTGGCCCAGAAGTCGACCAGGATGGGGGTGGTGCGCGATGCTTCAACCACGTCCTTCATGAACGTGGCCTGATCGCCGTCGATGATCCAGCCTTCGGAACCCGCGGCTGGCGGTGCCTGGCCGATGATCGTCTCCATGGGGTGTCCTCGCGTCTCTCTGTGCAGAGATTTAGATGTTATGTTTGGACCAAGGCACAAGCCATGAAACGTGCCGGCGGGCAAGCCTGGGCTGCGCAGGGCTCACACCGGGGCTCTTGCATTGGCCGTCGCTTGGGCATAGAAGCCGGTTTCCCGAAGGAGCGCGGGCGTAGCTCAGGGGTAGAGCACAACCTTGCCAAGGTTGGGGTCGAGGGTTCGAATCCCTCCGCCCGCTCCAGTCACCTTCCCCAACCCTATTCTCCCGGCCTACCCCGCCCCCAAAAAACCCCAGGATTGGCCAGGGCTTGGCCCAACAGCTTGGGGGTGACAGGGGTGCAACGAAGCCGATTTTGGTTCTCCGAAGGGCGGTTTCTCTCCGGAGCTTGGGTGTTGGGCGATTTACCCCCAAGGTCTATCTCATTGTAATCGGCTGTCTTTTTGTTTCATAAGTTGTGCTATTTTCGTATCCCAGCCGCTCGGGCGGAGAATGCTGGGAACGAATCTCGCGCGTCTTAGCCCCCAAGCCCTGGTGGTCTTTAAGTTGCACAATGGCAGCTTGCGAGTCCTTGGCCGCTGTGCTGCTCTCGCCCAGCAAAGATCGGGAGCCATGCCATGAGGTGTTTCCTGCTGGGAGCGGTATTGGGTGTGTTGGCGGTAGCAGCACCCGCGCGGGCCGAAAAGGTGCTGAAGGTCGTGCCACAGAACGACATCGTGCTGCTTGATCCGGTCTTCGGCACAGCCTGGATTTCCATGGTCGGCGGCGTGATGATCTATGAGAGCCTGTTCACTTGGGACGGCGCGATGCAGCCCAAGCCGATGATGGTGGCTAGCTGGACCACCAGTCCGGACGGCTTGGTCTGGCGCTTTGTGCTGCGTGACGGGCAGAAATTCCACGATGGCTCGCCAGTGACAACGAACGACGTGATCGCCTCACTCAAGCGTTGGATGAGCTTCGACGGCGGCGGCGGCAAGCTCGCGGCCGCCACCGCTTCGATGGAGGCGATGGACGCCAACGCCTTCGAGATCCGTCTGCAACGCCCGTTCCCGGCGATGCTGTCGGTCCTGGCTGCCGCCCCCGCCCGCTTCGCGGCGATCATGCGCGCGCAAGATATCCCGACCGAACGCAAGCCCGTCACCAACGGCATTGGCTCTGGCCCCTTCCGCCACGTGGCGGCCGAGAGGATTAGCGGCGCAAAGCTGGTCTATGAACGCAACCCGCTCTACGTGCCCCGCGCCGAGCCGCCCGACGGGATGGCGGGCGGGCGGGTGGTGAAAGTAGATCGTGTCGAGTGGCATGTGATCCCCGATGCCGCCACCGTGGCGGCTGCCCTGCAAAGCGGCGAAATGGACATGGCCGAGCGCCCCTCCTTCGACGTATTGCCGCTGCTGGCGAAAGCGCCCGGGTTGAAGCTGCAGAAGCTCAGCGCGCTGGCTGACCAGACGATGCTGCGGCCGAACCACCTGCAACCACCGTTCAATGACGTGCGAGCCCGCCGCGCGCTCAACTACCTGGTCGACCAGGGCGACGCGATGGCGGCTGGCTTCGGCGACCCCGGCAACTGGCAGCGCTGCAACGCCTTCTTCACCTGTGGCGGCCCCTATGAGAGCCAGGCTGGGGCAGAGGACTTCAAGCCCGACGTCGCCCGCGCCAAAGCGCTGTTCGCCGAGGCCGGCTACAAGGGTGAAAAGCTGATCTTTATCGCATCACGCGACAACGCCAACGGCGTCATCTCCGAAGTCGTCGCCGATGCCATGGCCAAGGCTGGCATCAATGTCGAGGTAATATGGTCGGACTGGGCAACCGTCGTCGGCCGCGCGCTGAAGCAGGACGCTCCGGCGCAGGGCGGTTGGAACATCCGCGTCACCGGCCAGCCAGGCGCGCTGGCCTCTAGCCCCCAGGCTAACGCAGGGACAGACACCAGCTGTGCTCGACGCAACTTCTCAGGCTGGCCCTGCGACGAGGAGGCCGAGGCGCTGCGGGCGGCCCTGATTGAGGCTGGCCCGGCGGACCGCCCGGCCCTTTTGGAAAGGCTGCACCGGCGGCTGGCCGAAGTGGTGCCCTATCGTGTCCTCGGCCAGTCGAGCGGGCCGGCCGCGTTCCGCACCAACATCACCGGCGTGCTACCGTCGCCCGTGATCGTCTACTGGAACATCGAGAAGAATTGACATCGGCGTGGACTTTGAGGCTCGTCAGGTTGGAACGGTAACGGCTTCGTTCCCACTCAGCACGACTGCGCAACGGCGTGGTGTGTCGCCGCCCAACCCTATTCTCCCGTCCGATCCAGACCTCAGAAAACCCCAGGATTGGCCAGGGTTTGGCCCGATACCTTGGGGGTACCACAGGCGCAACGAACTCTATTTTGGTTCTCCGAAGGGCGGTTTCTCTCCGGAGCTTGGGGGTAGGGCGATCTACCATCAAGCTTTATGTTGTTGAAATTGGCCATGTTTTCATTTCATAGCTCGTGAAATTTTCGCATTCCAGATGGTTGAGCACTGGGGCCCACGCCCCGTATCATCCCAACCCAGCAACCCTCAAGGCCGCAGACACCACGCCTATCCAAACGCCAAACAATGGCGCGGGAACCCAGGCCATTGCGTCAGAACCCCTCGGCACAGCGAACCTCGTGCATAATCCAGGCTAGTTGCCGCCGGCAAAAGCGGTCTTCACCCGCCAATGAGTTCCAAGAGCTGCTGCTCGGTGAGACGGCCGGCGGTGTCGGTGCCGTCCAGCAGGTCGGTGGCCAGGCTGCGCTTGTCGCGGTGAAGCTCGACGATGCGCTCCTCGATGCTGTCCTGCATGATTAGCCGATAAATCGTCACCGGACGGGTCTGCCCGATGCGGTGGGCGCGGTCTGATGCCTGGTCCTCCACTGCCGGATTCCACCAGGGATCGAGATGCACCACGTAGTCCGCCGCGGTCAGGTTCAGCCCCGTGCCGCCGGCCCGCAGGCTGATCAGGAACAGGTCCGCCTCGCCCGCCTGGAACGCCGCCACACGGCGTTCGCGCTCGGCTGAGGGCGTGCTGCCGTCGAGATACTGGTAGCTCACGCCCCGCGCATCCAGCGCCGCGCGGACCAACGCGAGATGGCCGACGAACTGGCTGAACACCAGCGCCCGGTGGCGATTGGCCCGCAGTTCCAGGACGAGCTCGACGAACGCCGCAAGCTTGGCGCTCGGCACCGCCGCCTTGGCATCGATCAGCGCCGGATTGCAGCAGGCCCGCCGCAGCCGGGTGAGTTCCGCCAGAATCTGGATCTTGCGCCGCCCTTCCGGCGCGTGGAGCGCCGCTATCGCTGCCACGGCCTGCTGGCGAAGCGCCTCGTAGAAGGCGCGCTCGTCGCTTTCCATCTCGACCAGGAGGGTCTGCTCGGTGCGCGGCGGCAGTTCGCTGAGCACCGTCGCCTTGGTCCGGCGCAGCAGGAAGGGGCGCAGCAGCGCCTTCAGCGCGCCCCGGGCGGCAGGGTCGCGATCGCGCTCAATGGGGCCGACGAAGCGCCGCTGGAATTTCTCCCGCGATCCGAGCAGCCCAGGTGTCACGAAGGCAAACAGGCTCCAGAGCTCGTCAAGGTCGTTCTCAATCGGCGTGCCGGTCAGCGCAAGCCGGAAGCCGGCCTGCAACCGGTGGATCACCTGAGCGCGGCGGGTCTCGGCGTTCTTGATCGCCTGCGCCTCGTCGAGCACCACCATCTGCCACTTCCGGCCGGCCAGCAGCTCGGCCTCCTGGTGCAGCAGGCCATAGCTGCACAGCAGTACGTCTCGCGCGCCGAGGCCGGCCACCAGGGCCGTGCGGTCGGGCGCCGGGCCAAGCCGGTGCACGGCGAGCGTCGGCGCGAAGCGGGCCACCTCGGCAGCCCAGTTCGGGCACACCGAGGTCGGCGCCACCACCAGGCACGGCCCCTCGGCGGCGCGATGCAGCATCAGCGCGACCGCCTGCACCGTCTTGCCGAGCCCCATGTCGTCGGCGAGACAGGCGCCGGCCTCCAGCCGCGCCAGACGGGCCAGCCAGGTGAAGCCTTCCACCTGGTAGTCCCGCAGCTCCGCCTGCAACGTT
>CAMCJI010000025.1 GCA_945874805.1 Asaia bogorensis
CTCAGCCAAGGATATCGTCCGGGCTGTCGGCCCGCAGCGCCAGGCCGAGCTCGCGCCCCAGCCGGGCCGCGTCGCCCGCCGCACCGGTGAGGCTGCGGCGCAGAAGGAAGCTGCCATCGGTGCGCGCGACCAGCCCTTCCAGCGCCAGGGTTCCGCCCGCGAGGCGCGCGTAGCCGCCGATCGGGGTGCGGCAGGAGCCGTCAAGCTCGCCCAGCAGCGCCCGCTCGGCGACCGAGACCGCCCGCGCGGCGGGGTCCTCGATGGCAGCGAGCAGCTCGCGCAGTTCGGTGTTGTCGGCGCGCACGGTGATGCCGACGATGCCCTGGCAGGCCGCCGGGAGCATCAGCGCGGGATCGAGCGCGATCGCCTCGCCCACCAGCCCGAGCCGCCTCATGCCGGCGAGGGCGAGCAGCGTGGCGTCGAAATCCCCGGCCGCGATCCTGTCCTGCCGGGTGGCGACGTTGCCGCGGATGGTCTCGCAGCGCAGGTCGGGGCGGTGGTGCAGCAGCTGCGCCTGGCGGCGGACCGAGCTGGTGCCGATGCGCGCACCCCGCGGCAGGGCGGCGAGCGGGTTGGCCGGGTCGACCGCCGCGCCGGGCGGCAGGATCAGCGCATCCCGTGCGTCCTCGCGCGCGAGGGTGCAGGCGAGCACGATGCCGTCGGGCAGGCTGGTCTCCAGGTCCTTCAGGCTGTGCACGGCGAAGTCGATCCGCCGGTCCGCCAAGGCTTCGTGGATCTCCTTGGCGAACAGGCCCTTGCCGCCGATATCGGCCAGCCGCGTGCCGGCCGCCTGGGTCGCGTCCCCGGTGGTGCGGATCTGGTGCTCCTCGAAGGCGTTCATGCCCTTCAGCACCGGGCAGAAGCCGGTCAGCAGGCCGAGGAAATGCCGCGTCTGCCACAGCGCCAGCGGCGAGGCGCGGGTGCCCACGCGCAGGGGCAGCGCCATCGGGCGGCGGGTATGCGCCCCAGACGGGTGGGTATTCGGGTGGGCATTCTTCATCCGCATGTCCTATTACCCTGCGGCAGGATTGAAAAGCGGGCAGGGCGGATGGGGCCGGTGTTGGGCATCGAGAGCAGTTGCGATGAGACGGCCGCCGCCGTGCTGGCGGCCGACGGGCGCATCCTGGCGGAGGCGGTGCTGAGCCAGGCCGAGCACGCCCCCTATGGTGGCGTGGTGCCGGAGATTGCCGCCCGCGCGCATCTGCGCCATCTCTCGGGGCTGGTGGCGGGCGTGATGGCGCGCGCCGGCCTCGGCTTCGCGGACCTCGGCGGCGTGGCGGCCTCCAGCGGCCCCGGCCTGATCGGCGGCCTGATCGTCGGCGCGGGCTTTGCCAAGGGCGTGGCGATCGCGCAGGGGCTGCCTTTCGTGGCGGTGAACCATCTGGAGGCGCATGCGCTGACACCCCGCCTGCCGGGGCTTTTGGCGGGCGAGGTGGCATTTCCCTATCTGCTGCTGCTCGTCTCCGGCGGGCATTGCCAACTGGTTGCCGTCGAGGGCGTCGGGCACCACCGCCGTCTCGGCGGCACGATCGACGACGCGGTGGGCGAGGCGTTCGACAAGGTCGCCCAGGCGCTCGGCCTCGGCTGGCCCGGCGGCCCGGCGGTGGAACGCCTCGCCGCCTCCGGCGATCCCCGCCGCTTCGCCTTCCCGCGCCCGCTGCTCGGCCGGCCCGGCTGCGACTTCTCGTTCTCGGGGCTGAAGACAGCGGTGGCGCGCGCGGTGGCGGCCTTCCCCCTCGGCGCCCTGGCGGGGCAGGACGCGGCGGACCTCTGCGCCAGCTTCCAGGCGGCAGTGGCGGACTCGCTGGGCGACCGGGTGGCGCATGCGATGGCGATGTTCCGTGCGCTGCATCCGGACGGTGATCTGCTCGTGGTCTCCGGCGGCGTGGCGGCCAATCAGGCGTTGCGCGCTGTGCTCCAAAAGCTTTCGGACAAGCGCGGCTTCCGCTTTCTGGCCCCGCCGCTGCGGCTGTGCACCGACAACGCGGTGATGGTCGCCTGGGCCGGGATCGAGCGCCTGCGCCTCGGCTGGGCGGACGGGATGGACCACGCCCCCCGCCCGCGCTGGCCGCTCGACTCTGCGGACATGTGCCGATGAACTACCGCCACGCCTTCCACGCCGGCAATTTCGCCGACTGCCTGAAGCATGCTGTGCTCGTCTGGCTGCTCCGTGCGATGGCGCGCAAACCGGCGGGCTTCCTCTATCTCGACACCCATGCCGGGATCGGCCGCTACGACCTGTCCGCCGGCCCGGCCGAGCGCACCGGCGAATGGCGCGCCGGCATCGCCCGGCTGCGCCCGGACCCCGCTTTGGCGGACTACCTCGCCCAGATCGAAGCCCTCGGCCTCTATCCCGGCTCTCCCGTGCTCGCCCGCGCCCTGCTGCGTCCGCAGGACCGGATGATCGCCTGCGAACTGCACCCGGAGGACTACCGCAGCCTCCGCCATGCCTTTCTCGACGATCCGCAAGCCGCGATCCACAAGCGCGATGCGTGGGAGGCGCTGGGCGCCTTTCTGCCGCCGCCGGAACGCCGCGCCCTGGTGCTGATCGACCCGCCCTACGAGGAACCGGACGAGTTCACCACGCTGGCCACCGCGCTGATCGCCGCCCATCGGCGCTTCCCGACGGGGGTCTATGCCGCCTGGTATCCGATCAAGCACCGCGCCCCCGTCCGCGCCTTTCACACCCTGATCAAGGACGCCGGCATGCGCGACGTGGTGGCCGCCGAGCTTGCCCTGCGCGCCCCGCTCGACCCCGCCCGGCTGAACGGCTGCGGGCTGCTGATCGTCAACCCGCCCTACCGGCTGGAGGCCGAAATCCCGCCGATGCTCGACGCTCTGCTGGCCGGCCTCGGCACCGGGGAGGCGGGCGCCTATCCCAGCGTCGAACGGCTCACCGATGAGTGAGATCGCCGTCATCGGCGCCGGGGCCTGGGGCACCGCGCTGGCGATCCAGGCCGCCCGCGCCGGCCGCGCGGTGGTGCTCTGGGCGCGCGACCCCGCGAGGGCGGCGGCGATCGAGGCAACCCGCGAGAACCCCCGCCTGCCCGGCGCCCACCTGCCCGAAAGTATTCGGATCACCGCCGACCTGCCCGCGGCCCCGATCGCCCTGCTCGCCGTGCCGATGCTCCATCTGTCCGCCTGCCTGCCCGACGCCGGGGCGCTGATCGCCTGCTGCAAAGGGCTTACCGGCGGGCGCCTGCCACTGGAACTGCTGGCCGAGCGGCGGCCGGGCGTGCCCGCCGGCGTGCTCACGGGTCCGAACTTCGCCCACGAGGTCGCCGCCGGCCTACCCGCCGCCGCCGTGCTCGCCGCCACCGATCCTGTGCTGCGCGCCGCCGCCATCGCCGCCCTGGCCAGCCCCGCCTTCCGTCTCTACGGCAACGACGACCCGATCGGCGCTCAGGTCGGCGGGGCGGCGAAGAATGTCGTCGCCATCGCCGCCGGGGCGGTGATCGGCGCGGGCCTCGGCGAGAACGCGCGCGCGGCCCTGGTCACCCGCGGCCTCGCCGAGTTGGCGCGGCTGGCCGTCGCCCTCGGCGGCCGGGCGGAGACGGTCGCCGGCCTCTCCGGCCTCGGCGACCTGCTGCTGACCTGCACCGGCCCCTCGAGCCGCAACTTCTCCCTCGGCCTCGCGCTCGGCCAGGGCCAGCCGCTCGCCGCCATCCTCGCCGCGCGGACCAGCGCCACCGAGGGTGTGGCCACCGCCCCCGCGCTGGTCGCCCGCGCCGCCGCCGCCGGGGTGGAGATGCCGGTCTGCGCCGCGGTGGCTGCGGTGGTGCAGGGCCAGCTCTCCGTGCCCGAAGCGATGTCCCGCCTGCTCGCCCGCCCGCAGCGCGACGAATAGCGGCGTTGCACTTCGAGACTGGAACGCCGCCCGCGCACCTGCTTCAATATTGAGATTGCGCCAGCCGACCCTTTCCAGGAATCTGCATCGATGTCCGCATCCCGCAGCTTTTTTGCCGTGCTGATAGCCGCCACCTGCCTCGCCGGCCCAGCCAGGGCCGCGGAGTACACGCTGAGCTTCACCGGCGTGATCACCAACAGCACCGACCAGGGCGGCGTGCTGTTCGGCAACGGGCCGACGGGCGGGCAGAACGGCCTGGCCATCACCGGCAGCTTCACCTTCGACAGCGCCGCCTATGCCGATCAACTCGGCTCGATCTACAACGGCGCCTACGGCCCCACCAACGGACTGTTTCCGCAGCCGCTGAACCTGATCACCTCCAGCTTCACCGTCGCGGCGCAGACCTTTCTGCCCAGCCAGTACATGGGCCCGGCCACCCAGCATTCGCTGGAATACGGCGCGGTGCAGAACATCCCGCCGGTCAACTTCGTCCAGCAGGATATCTACGAGATCTTCGACGGCAGCCAGAAGCTGCTTTGCAGCAACCCGCTCGTCCCCGCCACCTGCACCGGCGGGTCGCTCGCGGAGACCACGCTGCGCCTCAAGCTGTTCGGCATCATCGACTTCCTCGGCAGCGACGAACTCGCCCAGCCGCTGAGCCTCGACTCGACCGCCCTGGCCGCGATCATCGGTGCGCCGGGCGGCGGGCAGACCAACAGCTACCTCGTCCGCGCGACCGACGACGCGCTGACGACCACCCTGTTCAACGCAGCCGGCGAATTCGCGCTGACCTCCCTGACCCTCGGCCCCACCCCGGCGCAGGACGTGCCGGAGCCGGTGGGGATGCTGGCGGCCGCCGCCGGTCTGCTCGGCCTGCTGCGGATGCGCCGCCGCTGATGGCATTGCCGCCGCGCATCGGCTAAGCCGGGCGGATGCTCCGGGGCATCCTCACCGTCGGCGGCTGGACGATGGTCAGCCGCATCCTCGGCTTTGCGCGCGATGTGCTGATTGCGGCACTGGTCGGCGCGGGGCCGATCGGTGACGCCTTCTTCCTGGCCAATCGCCTGCCCAACCTGTTCCGCCGGCTTTTCGGCGAGGGCGCCTTCAACGCCGCCTTCGTCCCCGGCTTCACCGGCGTGCTGGCGCGCGAGGGGCGGGAGGCGGCACAGCACTTCGCCGAGCAGGCCGCCGCCGTGCTGGCCTTCTGGCTGGTGGGGCTGACGATCCTGGCGGAAATCTTCATGCCGCAGATCATCCGCGTCTTCCTCCCCGGTTTTGCCGGGGACCCCGCTTTGTTCGACCTGACGGTGACGCTGGCGCGCATCACCTTCCCCTACATGCCGCTGATCTGCCTCGCGGCGCTGTTCTCCGGCGTGCTGAACGGGCTGGACCGCTTCGCCGCCGCCGCTGCCGCCCCGGTGATCTACAATGTCGTCTCGATCGGCTGCATGCTGCTGCTGGTGCCCTACGTGCCGAATGCCGGGCATGCGCTGGCATGGGGCGTCTCGATTTCCGGGGTCGCGCAGCTGGGCTTGCTGATCTGGGCGGTCCGGCGCGCCGGCCTGCGGATCACCCTGCCGCGCCCGCGCCTGACCCCGCCGATCCGCCAGCTGTTCCGCCGCATGGCGCCGGGGCTGGTGGGCGCCGGGGCGATGCAGCTTAACCTGTTCATCGACGGCGTGATCATCTCTCTGCTGCCGGCCAGCACCGCCTCGGTCCTCTATTTCGCCGACCGCATCGCCCAGTTGCCGCTGGGCGTGATCGGCGTGGCGGTCGGCACCGCGCTGCTGCCCACCCTGTCCCGCCAGCGCGAGGCGGGGGATGCGGCGGGCGCGCAGGCGAGCCTCAACCGTGCGCTGGAAGTCGCCCTCGCCCTGATCCTCCCGGCGGCCCTGGCCCTGGCCCTGGTGGCGCTGCCGATCGTCACCGTGCTGTTCCAGCGCGGCGCCTTCGACGCGGCGGATGCGGCGCAGACCGCCCGCGCGCTCGCCGCCTATGCGCTGGGGGTGCCGGCCTATGTGCTGATCAAGGTGCTCGCGCCGGGCTTCTTCGCCCGCGGCGACACGGCAACCCCGGTGCGGGTGGCGCTGGGCGCGGTGGCGCTGAATATCGCGCTCAACCTCGCCTTCATGGGCCCGCTCGGCTATCTCGGCCCGGCGCTGGCCTCCTCCCTCTCCGCCTGGGCGAATGTGATCGCGCTGGCGGTGCTGCTTGCCCGCGCGGGCGACCTCGCACCCGATGCCATCCTGCGCCGCCGCCTGCCGCGCATGGCGCTTGCCGCCCTGGCGATGGGCGCCGCCCTGCTGGCGCTGGAGCATTTCGTCTATGCCCCCTTCGCCGCCGATCCCGCTTTGCGCTGGGCCGGCCTGGCCGTGCTGGTCGCGGGCGGGCTGGCCGCCTACGGCCTCGCCGGCACCCTGTTCGGCGCCTTCCGCCCGCGCGACCTGCTGCGCCGGCGTTGATCGCGGTTTGCCGCAATGGCAGGAACCAGCGTCGGAACTGGCGCGGGGAGAGCGACGTGGTGGCATCTGCCGCTTGACCCCGCCCGCTGAACCCCCGACAAACCCGGCCCTACAACCGAGCGACAGGCCCATGAACCGCATCTTCTCCGGCATCCAGCCCACCGGCGTACCGCATCTCGGCAACTATCTCGGCGCCGTGCGGAACTGGGTGCGCCTGCAGCATGAGATGGAGAGCATCTATTGCGTGGTGGACCTGCACGCCATCACCCAGCCGCAGGACCCCGCCTCGCTCGCGAAACAAACCCGCGAGCTTGCGGCCTCGCTGCTCGCCTGCGGCATCGATCCGGGCAAGAGCCTGCTGTTCCATCAGTCCGCCGTGCATGCGCATGTGCGCCTGGCCTGGGTGTTCACCTGCGTGGCCCGCATGGGCTGGCTGAACCGGATGACCCAGTTCAAGGACAAAGCCGGCAAGGACCGCGAGGCCGTCTCCACCGGCCTGTTCATCTATCCGAACCTGATGGCGGCAGACATTCTGGTGTATCACGCCAACCGCGTGCCGGTGGGCGACGACCAGCGCCAGCACCTCGAACTCGCCAATGATATCGCCCAGAAGTTCAACTTCGACACCCAAAGCGAATTCTTCAAACCGATCGAGGGCATGATCCTCGGCCCCGCCGCCCGGGTGATGAGCCTGCGCGACGGCATGAAGAAGATGTCGAAATCCGACGCCTCGGCCGCCAGCCGCATCGATCTGACCGACACGGCGGACGAGATCGCCCTGAAGATCCGCCGCGCCAAAACCGACCCCGAGCCGCTGCCGAGCGAGCCGCAGGGCCTGGAGGGCCGGCCGGAAGCGCGCAACCTCGTCGGCATCTACGCCGCCCTGACGGACACCGACCACGCCGCCGTGCTGCGCGAACACGGCGGGAAAGGCTTTGGCGACTTCAAAAAAGTGCTGGCGGACCTGCTGGTCGCCCATCTCGGCCCGATCGCCGAGGAAACCCGCCGCCTGCTCGCCGCCCCCGATGCGGTGGATGCGGTGCTGCGCGAAGGCGCCGCCAAGGCCGCTGCCATCGCCACCCCGATCGCCGACGAGGCGGAGCGGCTGGTGGGCTTCCTGAAGGTTTAGCCATCTCCGCGCCGCGCACTTCGCGCAGCACGGGTTATCGGCTAAAGTCCCGAGTCGCGGCCGTCTGCTGCCCATCGGTGCGCGCAAGGATTGCACATGAGCCACGCCTCCCGGTCGCAACGTCCCCCGCTGTCGCAAACGGCGCTTGATGCCGATGCGGTGCGCGCGGCGTATCGCCGTTGGGCGGGCGTGTATGACGCCGTGTTTGGCGGCATCTCCGCCTGGGGCCGCCGCCGTGCCGCGGCCGAGGTCAACCGCCTGCCCGGCCGGGACGTGCTGGAAGTCGGCGTCGGCACCGGCCTTGCCCTGCCGCACTACCATCCACAGAAGCGTATCACCGGCATCGACCTCTCGGCCGAAATGCTCGCCCGCGCCCGCAGTCGCGTCGCTGGCGGGCGCCTGCCGGGCGTGGCCGCGCTGCTGGAGATGGATGCCGAGGCGACCAGCTTCGCGGATGACAGCTTCGATATCGCGGTGGCGATGTTCGTCGCCAGCGTCGTGCCCCATCCCCGTGCGCTGATGACCGAGCTGCGGCGCGTGGTGCGCCCGGGCGGGCATATCCTGCTGGTCAACCACTTCGCCGCCGAGACCGGGCCGCGCTGGTGGCTGGAACGCGCGATGGCGCCGGCCTCGCGCGCGCTGGGCTGGCATCCGGATTTCGCATTCGACGCGTTGTTCACCCCGGAGGAGCGCGCCGCGGCCAGCTTCTCGTCGGTCCCTCCCTTCGGCCTGTTCACTCTCGCCAAGCTGGTCAACACCCCGGTCTGAGCATCGCCCATGCGCGTGCCGCCCGGCCTAAGTGACGGCTTGCCCCTTGATCTAGGCAAAGGGGTCGGATAGGCCACATGTTGCAGCGCGGGGTAACTTCGCCCCGCCGGTAGCGAAGCGGGATAACACGGCCGATGCACCATCTCCGGCGGCTTTTCACCACCTCCGCGCTGACGCTCGTAGGTCTCGCGGGCCTCGCCCACGCGGCCTGGGCGGAAGCGCCGCGCAACTGGCAGATGTGGCACCAACCCGCCGCCAGCCCGGTGCAGGAGGACATCGCCAGCCTGCATGTGCTGGTGATGTGGATCATCACCATCATCACCATCTTCGTCGCCGGCCTGCTTGGCTACGTCGCCTGGCGCTTCAGCGCCGCGCGCAATCCCACGCCCAGCCAGACCAGCCATAACACCATGCTGGAAATCGCCTGGACTGTGATCCCGGTGCTCATCCTGGTGGTCATCGCCATCCCAAGCTTCCGCCTCGTCTATTTCCAGGACCGCACGCAGAACGCGGACATGACGATCAAGGTCACCGGCCATCAGTGGTACTGGAACTACAGCTACCCCGACCACGGCGGCGTCACCTTCAACAGCCGCATGATCCCCGATGAGCAGCTCAAGCCCGGCCAGCTGCGGATGCTGGAAGTGGACGAACAGGTCGTCGTACCGGTCGGCAAGAACATCCGCATCCTGACCACCAGCGCGGACGTGATCCACAGCTTCTACGTGCCTGCCGTCGGCGTCCAGCGCTACGCCATCCCCGGTCGGCTGATCGAAACCTGGGTGCGGATCGACCGTGCCGGCGTGTTCTACGGCCAGTGCAACCAGATCTGCGGCACCATGCACTCCGGCATGCCCATCGCCATCCGCGCCGTACCCCAGGCCGAGTTCGACGCCTGGACCGTGACCGCCAAGACCAAATACGCCTCGGACGACGGCACGCCGATCAAAGTCGCGACCGCACCCTGATTTCCATTGCCGAATCCCGGCACCATCCCATCTGGCTGGTGCATGAAGGAGAGTTGAGATGAGTGCCAACGACCACGCGCATGACGCCCACGGGCATGATCACCACGACCACCCCAAGCTCTCCTTTGCCCAGCGCTGGCTGTTCAGCACGAATCACAAGGACATCGGCACTCTCTATCTGATCTTCGGCATCATCGGCGGCATCACGGGCGGCATCATCTCGATCATGATGCGCATGGAGCTTGCCCATCCCGGCGTGCAGATCTTCGGCTCCGGCCAGGCCTGGAATGCCGCGGTCACCTCGCACGGCCTGCTGATGATCTTCTTCTCGGTCATGCCCGCGCTGATCGGCGGCTTCGGCAACTGGTTCGTGCCGCTGATGATCGGCGCGCCGGACATGGCCTTCCCCCGGTTGAACAACATCAGCTTTTGGCTGCTGGTCCCCGCCTTCGCCCTGATCATCGCCGGCCAGTTCGTCGGCGAGGGCGCCGGCTCCGGCTGGACCCTCTACCCGCCGCTGTCCAACTCGACGTATCAGGGCGGCCCCGCGATGGACTTCGTGCTCTTCGCACTCCATCTCGCCGGCATCTCCTCCCTGCTGGGCGCCATCAACTTTATCACCACCATCTTCAACATGCGCGCGCCCGGCATGACGCTGCACAAGATGCCGCTGTTCGTTTGGGCGATGCTGGTCACCGCCTTCCTGCTGCTGCTCGCCGTGCCCGTGCTGGCCGGCGCGATCACGATGCTCATCACCGACCGCAACTTCGGCACGGCCTTCTTCGAAGTCTCCGGCGGCGGCGACCCGGTGCTGTTCCAGCATCTGTTCTGGTTCTTCGGCCATCCCGAAGTCTACATCATGATCCTGCCCGGCTTCGGCATCATCAGCCACATCATCTCGACCTTCAGCCGCAAGCCGGTGTTCGGCTACCTCGGCATGGCCTACGCCATGATCGCCATCGGCGTGGTCGGCTTCGTCGTCTGGGCGCACCACATGTTCGTCTCGGGCATGAGCGTTGATACCCGCGCCTACTTCATGGCCGCGACCATGGTCATCGCGGTGCCCACCGGCATCAAGATCTTCTCCTGGATCGCCACAATGTGGGGCGGTTCGATCGAGATGAAGACGCCGATGCTCTGGGCGATTGGCTTCATCTTTCTGTTCACTGTCGGCGGCGTCACCGGCGTGGTGCTCTCCAATGCCGGCCTCGACCAGTCGCTGCACAACAGCTACTACGTTGTTGCCCATTTCCATTACGTGCTGAGCCTCGGCGCGGTCTTCTCCATCTTCGCCGGCTTCTACTACTGGATCGGCAAGATGAGCGGCCGCCAGTACGACGAGCGGCTGGGCCAGATCCATTTCTGGATCACCTTCGTCGGCGTTAACATCACCTTCTTCCCGATGCACTTCCTCGGCCTCGCCGGCATGCCGCGCCGCTACGTCGACTACCCCGACGCCTTCGCCGGCTGGAACTACGTCGCCTCCATCGGCTCCTACATTGGCGGCTTCTCGATCCTGTTCTTCCTCTACATCTGCTTCAAGCTCTTCACCTCCAAGCAGCCCGTCGCCGACAACTACTGGGGCGATGGTGCCACGACGCTGGAGTGGACCGTCTCCTCCCCCCCGCCGTTCCACACCTTCGAGGAACTGCCCCGCATTCGCTAAGGCTCTCGATATGAATGAAACCGCCGCCGCGGCCCCCGCCATCCAGTCGTCCTCCGAGGGCCAGTCCTCCTCGGTGGGCGACTGGATCACCCTGCTCAAGCCGCGGGTGCTGACTCTCGTCGTCTTCACGGGCTGGATCGGCCTGCTCGTCGCACCTGGCGAGCTCAACCCCATCCTCGGCTTCACCGCCATCCTGTGCATCACGATCGCCGCCGGTGCCGCGGGGGCAATGAACATGTGGTACGACCGCGATATCGACGCGATCATGTACCGCACCGCCCGCCGCCCGATCCCGGCGGGGCGCATCCTGCCCGGCGAGGCGCTGGCCTTCGCCGTCACCCTCGCCGTCGCCTCGGTGCTGGTGATGGCGCTGGCCACCAACGTCCTCGCCGCCGCGGCCCTCGCCTTCTCGATCTTCTTCTACGTCGTGATCTACACGATGTGGCTCAAGCGCCGCACCGAGCAGAACATCGTCATCGGCGGCGCGGCCGGCGCCTTCCCCCCGGTGATCGGCTGGATGGCCGTCACCGGCAGCCTGGATGCGATGCCGCTGCTGATGTTCGCCATCATCTTCGCCTGGACGCCGCCGCATTTCTGGGCGCTCGCCCTCTACGCCCATGCCGACTACAAAAGGGCAGGGGTGCCGATGCTGCCGGTCGTCTCCGGCGCCCGCTCCACCCGCGTCCACGTCTTCATCTACACGCTCATCATGCTGCCCTTGACGGTGCTGCCCTGGGCGATGGGCCTGACCGGCGCGGTCTACGGCATCTCCGCCACCGTCCTCGGCCTGGGCTTCCTCGTCAGCGCCTGGCGCGTCCTGTTCGACCGCCAGAACGCCGAGGGTGTGAGCCTGACCAAGGACGCCCCGGCCCGCGCCTGCTTCAAATACTCGATCGTCTACCTCTTCGTGCTCTTCGGTGCCCTCGCCGTCGACCATCTGGTGCGATGAGGGGCGCGAGTCAGGCCGAGGCCGGAATCGCGTTACCTCAGTAAACGACCGACGCCAAAGCAACCAAAACCCGACGAACAAAAGTTTTTTGCTTCTATTTTCCAAAAAAGAAGACCCCTCCTACCCCCACCTTGAATTGCACACCCACCCATGGCCGAAGACCCCGACTTCGAACGCCGCCGCCGCGCCCGCAACTGGGCCATGCTTGCCGCCCTCGTCGGCCTCTCCCTGCTGTTCTTCCTCATCACCCTCGCCAAGCTCAACCTCAAGCAATGACGCGCCACGCCCCCCTCGCGCTCACGCTCGTGGCGGTGATCGGCGGCATGACCGGCCTCTCCTTCGCGGCCGTGCCGCTCTACCGCCTGTTCTGCGAGGTCACCGGCTACGGCGGCACCCCGCAAACCGGCCCCGCCACCAGCCCCGGCATGATCGACCGCAAGATCACCGTCCGTTTCGACGCGAACACTAGCCCGGCCCTGCCCTGGCGCTTCCGCCCCGAACAGCCGCAGATCACCCTGCGCCTCGGCGAGGAATCGCTGGCCTTCTATGAGGCCACGAACACCGCCCGCGGCGACGTCACCGGCATGGCCACCTACAACGTCACCCCCGACAAGGCCGCCCGCTACTTCCACAAAACCGCCTGCTTCTGCTTCGACGAGCAAACCCTCGCCGCCGGCCAGGCCATGCAGTTCCCCCTGACCTTCTTCGTCGATCCCGCCATCGCGACCGACCCCGAAACCCGCGACATCACCACCATCACCCTCAGCTACACCTTCTTCCCCCGGATGACCGACGCCCAGCGCGCCGCCGCCCAGGCCAGTGCCGGCCCCCACGTCGGCAAGCGGCTGCCATGACGCCACGCCCCGCCCGCGGGCTTGCCCCGCGTCCTTCGCTTCGCTAAGGCTTTTCAGCCCCCATTCGCACGGACATGCCCATGAGCAGCGACACCCACGGCAGCACGATCACCAGCTCGGGCCTCAAACAGCCCTACCATCTCGTCGATCCCAGCCCCTGGCCGATCGTCGGCTCCCTCGGCGCAGGTCTGTTGCTGTTCGGCATCGTAATGGCTGCGCATTTCGGCACCTACCTCTACCTCGGCGGCGGCCTCGCTGTGGTCCTCGCCGTGATGTTCTTCTGGTGGCGCGACATCCTGAAGGAATCCGCGGCCGCCGGCGTCCACACCCCCGTCGTCCGCCTCGGCCTGCGCTACGGCATGATGCTGTTCATCAGCTCCGAAGTGATGTTCTTCGTCGGCTTCTTCTGGGCCTATTTCCACTACGCCCTGTTCCCCGAACACGTCCTGGGTGCCGCCACCGCCGTCTGGCCGCCGGAAGGGATCACCACCTTCGACCCCTGGCACCTGCCGCTGCTGAACACCATGATCCTGCTGCTTTCCGGCACCACCGTTACCTGGGCGCATCACGCTTTGCTCGAAGGTGACCGCAAGAGCATGATCACCGGCCTCGCACTGACGGTCGGCCTCGGTATGCTGTTCACCGTCTTCCAGGCCGTCGAATACATGGAAGCCCCGTTCCCCTTCTCTGGCGGCGGCATCTACTCGGCCACCTTCTTCCTCGCCACCGGCTTCCACGGCTTCCACGTCATCATCGGCACCATCTTCCTCGCCGTCTGCCTCTTCCGCGCCATGGGCGGCGCCTTCACCCCCGAGCGCCATTTCGGCTTCGAAGCGGCCGCCTGGTACTGGCACTTCGTGGACGTGGTGTGGCTCTTCCTCTTCGTCTGCATCTACTGGTGGGGCCGCTGATCGCGGCTTCTCCAGGGGCGGAAGGAAGCGGGCAAGGCGAGGGCTCTTCCCCTGGCCCCGCCACGCCCGGCGCGTGCTGACCCCCCGGGGCCATCCGGGATGACGCCGCCGTGGTGGCAGGCTGCCCTCACATGCCGCTGCCCCGCCTGCGGCCAGGCGCCGCTTTTCGATGGCCTGCTGCGGGTCAAGGACCGCTGCCCGGCCTGCGGCCTGGACCTGCGCGTGCACGACACCGGCGACGGACCAGCGGTGCTTGTCTTCTTCCTGCTGGCGACGATCATCATCGCCCTCGTGTTCTGGGTCGAGTTCCGGTTCGCGCCGCCACTCTGGGTCCACGCCGTCCTCTGGCCCGTCGTCACGATCCCGCTGGCCATCGCCCTGATGCGCCCGTTCAAGGCGGGTCTCGTCGCCCTGCAATACCGTCACCGCGCGAGTGAGATGTGACCCGCCGCCTCCTCATCCCCGCCATCGCCACGATCGTCATGCTCGCCGTGCTCATCACCCTCGGCACCTGGCAGCTCCAGCGCCTCGCCTGGAAAACCGACGTCATCGCCAGGCTCGACGCCGCCGAGCGTCTGCCCGCCGTGCCCTTCAGCGACACCGCGCCCCCCTTCGCCAAGGTCCGCATCGAGGGAACCTTCCGCCCCGGCATCACGGCCCTCTACGGCTCGGAGGGAAGGCAGACCCGCACCGGCCCGGCCATCGGCGCGCATCTGCTCGCCGTGCTCGACCGGCCGGGCGCACCGCCGGTGATCGTCGATCGCGGCTGGGTCCCGCAGGCCCTCCGCCCCGCGCCGCCCGCCGGCCCTGTCGTGCTGGAAGGCTGGCTGCGCCCGGCCGAGCAGCCCGGCATGTTCTCCGCCACCGACAACCCGGCCGAACGCCGCTTTTACACGCTGGACCCCCAGGCGATCGGCGCCGGCCTCGGCGTCGGCCCCGTCGCGCCTTTCATCCTTGTCGTCCTCGGCAAGCAGGAGGGCTGGGACCAGCCGGAACCGGCCACCACCCTGCCGCGCCCGAGCAACAACCATCTGACCTACGTCTTCACCTGGTATAGTTTCGCGGCCGTGCTGCTGGTGATCTTTGCCCTCTACGCCCGAAAGCAGATGCGCACCCCATGAGCACAAACTCCCAGGCCCTCGCCCGCCTCACCGCCCGCTTCGCCCGCATCGCCACCATCGGCGAGGCCGCCGGCGTGCTGGGGTGGGACGCGGCGGCGATGATGCCCAGCGGCGGCGGCGAAGCCCGCGGCGACCAGATGGCCGTGCTCGCCGGCCTCGCCCATGAGATGCTCTGCGCCCCCCAGGTCGCCGACGACCTCGCCGAGGCCGAAGCCGTCGGCACGGACGACGACTGGGCGGCGACCAACCTCGCGCTGATGCGCCGCCAGCACAGCCGCGCCATCGCCATCCCGTCCGATCTCGTCGAAGCGCAAAGCCGCGCCAACTCCGCCTGCGAGCAGGTCTGGCGCGAAGCTCGTGCCAAATCCGATTTCGCCCTCGTCCGTCCGAAGCTGGAAGAGGTCATGCGCCTCACCCGCGCCCAGGGCGACGCCCTCAGCGCCGCCCTGCACATGACCCCCTACGATGCCCTGATGGAATCCAGCCAACCCGGCATCACGGCGGCGGACATCACCCCCGTCTTCGCCGGCTACGCAGATTTCCTGCGCGAAGCCCTCCCCCGCGCCGAAGCCATCCAGGCCGCAAAGGGCACCCCCCTGCGCCCCACCGGCCCCTTCCCGACCGACACCCAGGAAGCCCTCTGCCGCCGCCTGTCCATCCGCGCGGGCCTGGAGGCTGAGCACTCCCGCCTCGACCGCTCGGCCCACCCCTTCTGCGGCGGCACGCCCACGGATGTCCGCATCACCACCCGCTACAACGAGGCGGATTTCGCCCAGTCCCTCCTCGGCGTGATGCACGAAACCGGCCACGCCCTCTACGAACGCGGCCTGCCCGCCGCCTGGTCCCGCCAGCCGGTGGGATATGCCGCCGGCATGGCAGCCCACGAAAGCCAGTCGCTGATCATCGAAATGCAGGCCTGCCGGTCAGATGCCTACCTCGGCTGGCTCGCGGGCGAACTGCTCACCACCTTCGGCGGTGACCCCACCCCCTACGCGCCCGCCAACCTCGCGAAACTCTGGCGCCGCATCGGCCGCACCTTCGTCCGCGTCGATGCCGACGAACTCACCTACCCCGCCCACGTCATCCTCCGCTTCAACCTCGAACAGGCCCTGATCCGCGGCGACCTCACCGTCGCCCACCTGCCCGGCGCCTGGAACGAGGGCATGCACAACCTCCTCGGCGTCACCCCGCCCGACGACGCCCACGGCGTCCTGCAGGATATCCACTGGTACGACGGCCTCGTCGGCTACTTCCCCAGCTACTCCCTCGGCGCCATGGCCGCCGCCCAGCTCATGGCCGCCGCCCGCCGTGCCCTGCCCGATCTCGACACCTCCCTCGCCCAGGGCGACCTCTCCCCCCTCGTCGGATGGCTGCGCACCCACGTCCACGCCAAAGGCAGCCGCCTCGGCTTCAACGACCTCCTGCTCGCCGCCACCGGCAAAAAGCTCGACCCCACCGACTTCACCACCCACCTCACCGCGCGCTACCTGAGCTGAAAGACCCCCCGATGCGCTACATCTCCACCCGCGGCCAGGCGCCCGAGCGCGACTTCGCCGGCGTCCTCCTCGCCGGCCTCGCCGAGGATGGCGGCCTTTACGTTCCCGCCGCCTGGCCCCAGTTCACCCCGGCGGACTTACGCGCCATGCGCGGCCTGCCCTACCACGCCCTCGCCGCCCGGGTGATGGCCCCCTTCGTCGGCGACAGCATCCCGCAAGCCACCCTCGAGCGCCTCTGCGCCGAGGCCTACGCCGGCTTCAACCACCCCGCCATCGTCCCCATGGTCCAGCTGGAGACCAACCTCTGGACGATGGAGCTGTTCCACGGCCCCACGCTCGCCTTCAAGGACATGGCGATGCAGCTCCTCGGCCGTCTGTTCGACCACATCCTCACCGAGCGAAACCAGCGCGTCACCATCGTCGGCGCCACCTCCGGGGACACCGGCTCGGCCGCCATCGAGGCCTGCGCCAACCGCGCCCGGGTGGACATCGTCATCCTGCACCCCGAAGGCCGCACCAGCGACGTCCAGCGCCGGCAGATGACCACCGTCCACGCCCCCAACGTCGCCAACATTGCGCTCGATGGCAGCTTCGACGACTGCCAGGACATGGTGAAAGCCCTCTTCGCCGACCAGCCCTTCCGCCAGGAGATGCACCTCTCCGCGGTGAATTCGATCAACTGGGCGCGCATCGCCGCCCAGATCCCCTACTATGTCGCCGCCGCCCTGGCCCTCGGCGCGCCCGACCGCCCGGTGCGCTTCGCCGTCCCCACCGGCAACTTCGGCAACGTGCTGGCCGCCTGGGCCGCCAAACAGATGGGCCTGCCCGTCGAACACCTGATCATCGGCTCGAACCGCAATGACATCCTCGCCCGCTTCCTGGCATCCAACGACATGACCATCCAGGGCGTCGCCCCCAGCCTCTCGCCCAGCATGGACATCCAGGTCAGCTCCAACTTCGAGCGCCTCCTCTACGAGCTCCTCGGCCGAGACCCCGCCGCCACCGCCGCCGCCATGGCGGAGTTCCGCGCAAAGGGCCACATGCCGATCCCCGAAGCCGCCTGGCGCCGCGCCACCGCCACCTTCACCGGCTTCCGCCTCGACGACGAAGCCACCATCACCGAAATCCGCCGCCTGCACGCCGACTGCGCCTACCTCGCCGACCCCCACTCGGCCATCGGCATCGCCGCAGCCCGCGCAAATCCCTCCTCAACCCCCACCATCGCCATGGCCACCGCCCACCCCGCCAAATTCCCGGACGCGATGGAGCAGGCCACCGGCACCCGCCCGCCTTTGCCATCCCATCTCGCCGACCTATATGACAGAGCCGAGCGCTACACCCGCCTGCCCAACGATCTCGCCGCCGTGCAAGCCGCGGTTCGCGCCGTCACCCTGAGGAATGCCGCATGAGCCCCGCCTTGACCGACGATGCCAACGGCGCCATCCGCGTCACCACCCTGCCCTCCGGCCTCACCGTCGTCACCGAGCGGATGGACCGGGTGGAGACCGTCTCGTTCGGCGCCTACATCGCCAGCGGCACCCGCCACGAAACCGCCGACGAAAACGGCGCCTCGCATTTCCTCGAACACATGGCCTTCAAAGGCACCGAACGCCGCTCGGCCGCCGCCATCGCCGAAGAAATCGAAGCCGTCGGCGGCCACATCAACGCCTACACCGCCCGCGAACAGACCGCCTATTACGTCAAGCTGCTGAAAGAAGACCTCGCGCTGGGTGCCGACATCATCGGCGACATCCTCACCCACTCCGTCTTCGACCCCGACGAGCTCGAGCGCGAACGCGGCGTCATCCTGCAGGAAATCGGCCAGGCCAACGACACGCCGGACGACATCGTCTTCGATCATTTCCAGGAAACCGCCTACCCCGACCAGCCGATGGGCCGCCCCGTGCTGGGCACCGAAGCTGGCATCAAAACCATGCGCCGGGACACGCTGCGCGGCTTCATGCGCCGCCACTACACCGCCGGCAACACCGTCATCGGCGCCGCCGGCAACCTCCAGCACGACGAAGTCGTCGCCCTCGCCGAGAAGCACTTCGCCGGCCTGCCCACCACCCAACACCCCAAGGCGGTGGACGGCCTCTATGGCGGCGGCGAATTCCGCGAAGACCGCGACCTCGACCAGGTCCACATCGTCCTCGGCTTCCCCGCCGTCAGCTACGCCGACCCGGACTACTACCCCTCCATGCTCCTCTCCACCCTGCTCGGCGGCGGCATGTCCTCGCGCCTGTTCCAGGAAATCCGCGAAAAGCGCGGCCTCGTCTATTCCATCTACTCCTTCACCGCCCCGGCGATGGACGGCGGCCTGTTCGGCATCTACGCCGGCACCGGCGAATCCGAAGCCGCCGAACTCATGCCCGTCGCCCTCGACGAGCTCCGCAAAGTCCAAAACCACGTCACGGAGGCCGAACTCGCCCGCGCCCGCGCCCAGGTCAAAGCCAGCCTGCTGATGTCGCTGGAATCCACCGGCAGCCGCTGCGAACAACTCACCCGCCAGATCCAGGTCTTCGGCCGCATCATCCCCACCGCGGAAACCGTCAGCCGCATCGAAGCCGTCACCACCGCCGACATCCTCCGCGCCGCCAACCGCATCTTCCGCGGAGCGCCCACGCTGGCCGCCATGGGCCCCGCCGGCCGCGTCCCCAACATCGCCGCCATCGCCGACCGGCTGGCGGTGTGACGCGGTAAGGGGAAGTCAAGACTCTTCTTTTTGTGAACAAAAAGAAGCAAAAAAACTTTATCCGTTTGAAGCCGGGCCTCCCCACCTCTACCCGTCATCCTGGGCACTTGCGAAGGATCCACGCTTGCCTTCCGCCGATCCGTAGATCTTCTCGGCTTCGCCAATAACCGCCGCAACGAGTGCTCAACCGGCGAAGCCCCAAAACCCGCCATCCCCAAGCACCCCCGCCCCGCCCAAACCCCGCACCCAACGACCAAAAGTTTTTTGCTTCTTTTTTTCAAAAAAGAAGACACTTCCCTGCCCCTTGTCTCCCTCCCAAAGGCCCGCCCCAAATGGACAACCTCACTCTCCTGGGCGACCTCATCGCCCGCGCCCGCGCTGCCGGGGCGGATGCCGCTGATGCCGTGCTCGTCGCGGGAAACTCCGTGTCCGTGCAGCGCCGGCTCGGCCGCACGGAACATCTGGAGCGTGCCGAGGGCCGCGATCTCGGCCTGCGCGTATTCGTCGGCCGGCGTTCGGCAATGGTCTCCTCCTCGGCGGTTGATCCCGCGAGCTTCACCCGTCTCGCCGAGCAGGCGGTCGACATGGCCCGTGTCGTCCCGGAGGACCCCTACGCCGGCCTCTGCGAGCAGATGGCGCCGCCCGAGAACATCGATCTCGATCTCCGCGACCCCGTCGAGCCCAGCGAGGCCACGCTGACGGCCCGCGCCGCCGCGGCCGAGGCCGCCGCGATGGCCGTCCCCGGCGTCACCAATTCCGAGGGCGCGGACGCCTCCTGGAGCCGCACGGAGATCATTCTCGTCACCTCCGCCGGCTTCGCTGGCCGCACCTTGCGCACCGGCCATTCGCTCTCCGCCACCGCGCTCGCCGGCACCGGCACCGGCATGCAGCGCGATTACGACTACAGTTCCGCCGTCCACGCGTCAGACCTCGAAGACCCGGAGTCGATCGGCCGTTCCGCCGGCACCCGCGCCATCGCCCGCCTCAACCCGCAGAAGGCCCGCACCGCCAAACTCCCCGTCATCTACGACCCGAGAGTCTCCGCCGGCCTCATCGGCCACCTCGCCGGCGGCATCAACGGCGCCTCCGTCGCCCGCGGCACCAGCTTCCTCAAGGACAGCATGGGCGCGATGCTATTCCCCGCCGGCATCACCATCACCGACGACCCCCGCCGCCTGCGTGGCCAGCGCAGCAAGCAGTTCGACGCCGAGGGCGTCCCCACCCGCGCCCGCAACCTCATCGAGGCCGGCGTGCTCACCACCTGGATTCTCGACAGCCGCTCCGCCCGCCAGCTCGGCCTCACCACCACCGGCAACGCCGCCCGCGGCACCGGCGGCCCGCCCTCGCCCAGCACCACCAACCTCTACATGCACAACGGCACCCTCACCCCCGCCGAACTGATGGCCGACATCAAAGAAGGCCTCTACATCACCGAACTCATCGGCATGGGCATCAACATGGTCACCGGCGACTACTCCCGCGGCGCCGCCGGCTTCATGATCCGCGACGGCCAACTCGCCGAACCCGTCGCCGAAATCACCATCGCCGGCCGCCTGCAGGACATGTTCCTGAACCTCACCCCCGCCAACGACCTCCGCCTCCGCCGCGGAACAGACGCACCGACCATCCGCATCGAAGGCCTCACCCTCGCCTCGGGCTGAACCGCCATGCCCCGCCGCCTCGCCCTCACGCTGGCCTTTTGCACCGCCCTGGCCACCCCGGCCGGCGCGGTGATCTCCAAAACCGACGAGGTCCCGCTCGACCTTACGGACGCCAAAGCCCTCATCAAGGCGGAAAACTACACCGCCGCCCTGGCCGAGTTCACCGCCATCGCCCGTACCGTCGTCCATGCGGACGTCTACAACCTCATCGGCTTCACCCTGCGCAAATCCGGCCTGCCGGATGCGGGCATGGCCTACTACCTCCGCGCCCTGGCGCTCGACCCCGACCACAAAGGCGCCCTGGAATACCAAGGCGAACTCTTCCTCCAACGCGGCCAGCCCGAGCGTGCCCGCGAAAACCTCGACCGCCTGAACAGGCTCTGCCCCGCCGGCTGCGAAGAACAGGAAGACCTCGCCGCCGCCATCGCCGCCCATCTGCGCCGCTGACGCCGCCCCACATCATCTCGATAAAACAACGAGTTGGGACCTTGCGATGATTTCATGTCGAAGTCATGGCGTCCGGCGAGGGGCCTCGTATATACACGGGTATCCCCGATTTCCGGGTTCCCTTCCTGTCAGGAAATGAGACGCTCAATGCGCCGCACCCGTCTGATCCTCCCCGCCGCTCTCGCCCTCGTCGTCGCCCTCGCGCCCAGCTTTGCTGACGCGCGCGCTGGCAGCAACTCGTCCTCGGGCAGCCGCGGCAGCCGCACCTATAGCGCCCCGCCGGCCACCAACACCGCGCCGACCACCGCTGCCCCGATGCAGCGCAGCATTGCCTCGCCGGCCGCCGCCGCCCCTGGCATGGCAGCCCAGGGCGCCCGCCCGGGCATGTTCGGCGGCTCGCCTTTCATGGCCGGCATGATGGGCGGCCTCATCGGCGTCGGCCTCGGCGGCCTGCTCTTCGGTGGCAGCATGTTCGGTGGCATCAGCGGCATGGCCGGCTTCCTGGGCCTCGTGCTCCAGCTCGCCCTGATCGGCGGCCTCGGCTACATGGCCTTCCGCCTGTTCACCCGCAACCGCCGCGAGCCCGCAATGGCCGGCCCCGCCGGCATGATGCGCAATGCCGACATGCCGCAGGATCGCCCGCTGCCGAACCGCGGCATGGGCGGCGGAATGCCCGCCAGCGCCCCGGTGGAGATCACCGCCGCTGACTTCACCAGCTTCGAGAGCCTGCTCCGCAACGTCCAGGGCGCCTGGACCGCGAGCGACCTCGGCGCCCTCCGTGGCATGGCCACCCCGGAAATGGTCAGCTACTTCGGTGAGCAGCTCGCCGAACAGGCCAGCCGCGGCGTGCAGAACTTCGTGACGGACGTGAAGCTGGAGCAGGGCGACCTCGCCGAAGCCTGGGCCGAACCCGGCCGCGAATACGCCACCGTCGCCATGCGCTTCTCCATGATCGACGTCACCAAGGACCGCAGCGGCCGCATCGTCGATGGCGACCCCGCGAACCGCGCTATGGCCACCGAGGTCTGGACCTTCGTCCGCGCCCCCGGCAACGCCTGGCTGCTCTCGGCCATCCAGCAGGCCTAACCGCCCAAAACCGCCTTGCCGACCATGCGGCCGCTCTCAACGGCCGCATGGGCGCGCAAGAGGTTCGCGGCATTGATCTCGCCGAAATGCGTGCCCAGGGGGGAGCGTAGCTTGCCCGCATCCACCAGCCCGGCAATCGCCGCCAGCAGCCGATGCTGCTCGATCATATCCGGCAGATTGAAGATCGAACGGGCGAACATCGCCTCGTAATGCAGGCTCAGCCCCTTCGCCCTGAGCGCCCGCACATCCAGCGCCGCCCCCTCATCGATCAGCCCGACCTGCCCCATCGGCGCCGCCAGCGCCAGCATCGCCGGCCAATGCGCATCGCTCGCCGTGGTGCAGAAAATCCGCTCCACCCGTCGAACCCCCAGCGCCTTCATCTGGGCCACCAGATCGCCGCTGTGGTCGATGACGTCATGCGCGCCCATCGCGAGGCAGAAATCCCGGCTCTCCGCCCGGCTTGCCGTGGCGATCACCCGCGCCGCAGTCCGCGCCCGCGCCAACTGCACCGCCATCGCCCCCACGCCGCCCGCCCCGCCGATCACCAGCAGCGTCCCGTCGGCCAGCGCCATCCGCTCGAACAGCATCTCCCACGCGGTGATGCCCCCCGCCGCCAGCCCCGCCGTCTCGGCAAACCCGAGCGAGGCCGGCTTCGGCCCCGCCAGCCGCTCATCGACGCAATGCAGCGCCGAATTCGCCCCCGCCCGCAGGATACTGCCGGCATAGAACACCGCATCCCCCGGCCGGAACAGGCTCACCTCCGCGCCGACGGCCACAACCTCCCCGGCGGCATCCCAGCCGAGCACCCGCGGCGCTCCGTCCGGATTGGCCCGCCCGCGCAGCCGCGTCTCCAACGGATTGACCGCCACCGCCCGCACCGCCACCAGCAGATCGCGCGGCCCCGGCACCGGCTCGGCCAGTTCCACATCCAGCAACGCCGCCGGATCGGAGGCAGGCAGCCCGCCGGGGCTGACGACTGCCCTCATCCGATCCTCAGCAGTCGCGGCGCCTCGGCCCGCAGCCAGGCGACGGCCGGGTCGGTATGCTCCGTCAGCGTGCGGGTAAGCGCCCAGAATCGCGGCCCATGGTTCATATGCCGCAGATGCGCGACCTCATGCGCGGCGACGTAGTCCTGCACAAACCCCGGCGTCATCACCAGCCGCCAGGAAAACGCCAGCGTGCGATCGGCCGCGCAACTGCCCCAGCGCGATTTCGTATCCTTGATCGCCACCCGCCGCGGATGCAGCCCCGCCAACCCCGCCTTCTCCAGCGCCAGCGCGGACATCACCCGCCGCGCCTCTGCTCGCAGGAAATCGCCGACCCGGCGCGGCAGAAACTCCGGCGCCCCGGCCACGCGGATCTCTCCGTCCTCCAGCCAGACCGCCCCGCGCCCCTGCGGCATATGCCGGATCACATGGCTGACCCCGCCGAGCGGCACCGCGGCCCCATCGGCAAACGCCACCTGCCCCGGCAAAGCCGCCAGCCGCGCGCTGACCCACGCCGCATTGTCCATCAACAGCGCCACCCCGGCGTTGCGGCTGCTGCGCGGCGGCAGGGTGACCACCACCGCCCCGTCGCGCGGATCGATGCGCAGCGACACCCGCCGCGCGCGCAGGTTGCGCCGCCACTCCACCTGCGCCGGGCCGCCGGGCAGGCTTACGATCTCGCGTACCACAAGTTCCATGCGTCCACTCTGCCCTGCCGGTCCCCCGGCGGCTACTGAAAAGCCTCAGCCGCGCGGATGCGTCTTCTGCCACACCGCCATCAGTTGTGCCGTATCCACCGCCGTATAGCGCTGCGTGGTGGACAGGCTGGCATGCCCGAGCAGGTCCTGGATCGAGCGCAGATCGGCCCCGCCGGCCAGCAGATGCGTGGCAAAGGAGTGCCGCAGCGCATGCGGCGTCGCATGCTCCGGCAGCCCGCGCCCCTGGCGGAACTCGCGCATCCGCCGCTGCGCCATGCCGGGATTGAGCCGCTCCCCCCGCGCGCCGATGAACAGCGGCTTGTCCGCCGCGGGGTCGGTGTGATGGCGCAGCCACGTCGCGATCGCCGCCGCCACGGCCGGCAGCACCGGCACCACCCGCTGCTTGCCGCCCTTGCCGGTGACGCGCAGGCTCTCCCTCCCGGCATCGCCCACATTCAGCGCCAGCGCCTCGGCGATGCGCAACCCGCTGCCATACAGCAGCGCGAACAGCGCCTCATCGCGCGCCTGCTGCAGATCGGGCAGCAGATGCCGGCCGTGATCCGTCGCCGCCCCGATGTCCTGGGCGACTGCCATCGCATCGCCCGGGCTCAGCGCCCGCGGTAGCGGCTTCTTCGCCCGTGGTGTGGCCAGCAGGCCGATCTGAGCGTTCACCACCTGATGCCGTCGCGCGAGGTGGCGAAAAAAGCCGCGCACCGCCGCCAGATGCCGCGCCCGCGTGGCATTGCCCGCGCCCCCCTTTGCCTCCCACGCGAGCCACGCCCGCAGATCGGCCGCCGTCAGCCCCGCGAGGTCCGCCAGCGTCGGCGCCCCGCCGAGATGCCGCGCGAGAAACCCGAGGAAGGCGCCGACATCGCGGCGATAGGCCTCCACCGTCAGCGGCGAGGCCCGGCGCTCATGCGCCAGCCAGGCGAGCCAGCTCTCGACGGCCGCCTCGCTCATCGCCCCAAAGCGGCGGCAACCGCCCGCCCGAGAAACCCCAGCGCGCCGGTCCCCTGCGCCGGATCGAGCGCCAGCGCGTCGCGGCTGACCAGAGCGAGCAGGGCAGGGGGCCCCTCACCGGGCACGCGCACCAGCGCCTCAGGCCGCGCCAGCCGCGCGGCCTCGCCGTGCAGCAGCGCCGCTTCCACCCCGCCGGGGCGCAGCACCACCGCGCGCCCGCCGAGCAGGCGCGCCACCAGCCCGGCCGGCAGCACCCTTGCGCCGGGCAGATCGCCTTCCGCGCAAATCGATGCGGCATCGACGGCCAGCAGCGCCGGAAACGCCGAGGCCACGCACTCCGCCACCACCGGGCCGGCGAACAGGGCGAGCACCGCCTGCTCCACCCGCGCCGCCATCCCCGCCGTGGCGCGGCCGGAGGCGAGCACGCTGTCCGCCCGCGCGGCCATCCCCGCCGCCTCGCTGCGCGCGGCCGCCAGCATCGCCGCCATGTGATCGGCCAGCACCTCGCCATGCACCCGCGCCGGCGGGGTCAGCACGCGGTAGAGATCGGGGTGGCTGGCCAGAAATCCCGGATGCGCGCGCAGAAACGCCGCGACCTCCGCCGCCGTCGCCCCCGCCGCCCGCGCGCCGGCTTTAGGCAATCGTTTGCCCCGTCTTCGACCAGTCCGCCAGGAACGCCGCCAGGCCCTTGTCGGTCAGCGGATGCGCATACAGCGCCCGCAGCACCGCCGGCGGCAGGGTCGCCACATGCGCGCCGAGCTTGGCGCAGGCCAGCACATGCACGGGGTGGCGGATCGAGGCGCAGAGCACCTCGGTCTTCAGCGTGTCCGGATAATTGTCGAAAATCTGCATGATGTCGGCGATCAGCTCCATGCCGTCATGTCCGGTATCGTCGAGCCGGCCGATGAACGGCGAGACGAAAGTCGCCCCCGCCTTCGCCGCCAGCAGCGCCTGCACCGCCGAGAAGCACAGCGTCACGTTCGTCATCACCCCGTCCCCGGTCAGCGCCTTGCAGGCGCGCAGCCCGTCCGGTGTCAACGGCAGCTTGATGACGACGTTGGAGGCGATGCGCCGCAGCACCGCCGCCTCGCGCATCATCCCCTCATAATCCGTCGCCGCCACCTCGGCACTGACCGGCCCGGGGACGATCGCGCAGATCTCGGCCACGACGTCGAGGATCTTCCGCCCGGACTTGGCGATCAGCGTAGGATTGGTCGTCACCCCGTCCAGCAGGCCGGAGGCTGCGAGCGAGGCGATCTCGGCGGTGTCGGCGGTATCGACGAAGAATTTCATGGCGGGGTTCCGTGCAACGGTGATTCGGGGCAGACCATACAGGATGCCCCCCCGCCCCCCCAAACAGAGTTCGCTCCTGCCTGCCCTGCCCAAACCCGCCCCGGGTACTCGGGTGCCCGTGCTGCTGCCGTACCCCTTCGCCGGCCCCTTCGACTACCGCGTGCCCCGCGGCATGGACCTCACCCCCGGCGACATCGTCCAGGTCCCGCTCGGCCCGCGCGAAGTCACCGGCGTGGTGTGGGACGGCCAAGCCGACGGCGGCGTCGGCGACAACCGCCTGCGCCCCGTCGCCGCCCGGCTGGACGCAGCCCCGATGCGCGAGGATCTGCGCCGCCTCGTCGACTGGATCGCCAACTACACCCTCGCTTTGCCCGGCGAAGTGCTGGCGATGGTCCTGCGCGTCACCCCCGACAAGCCCCGGCCCCCCCCCCC